>NZ_BLTI01000009.1:0-307688 GCF_017312445.1 Novosphingobium sp. PY1
CGCAGACTGTCCAGATAAGGCCACGAGTTCCTCCTTGCCATAGGCCGCCGATCCAAACCGGCCCGACTGATCCCGGCCCAACCGGCTGCCATGGCCAGTCCAGTGGCCAAGCTCATGCAAAGCCGTGCGATACCAGTTCACCGGATCATGATAGGCTGCCTGCGCTGGCACCTGCACATAGTCCTGTGACGGCGAATAGAACGCCTCCCCGCCGCCGATCCGGAAATCCGCTCCCGTTGCGGCAATAACCCGGTCGGCCTCGGCAATCGCCATGACCGGATCGGGCAGGGCTGGAACGCTGGTCAGATTCTCGGAAAGCCCCTCGCACTGGTCGACGTTGAACACGGTGAAGCGCTTGAGGAAAGCAATAGTCCGTGCCTCGCGATCCTCGCCCCGTGCCTTCTCGGCTTCGTTCTTGGGCGTGAAACGGTCGGCATAGCAGATGACCGTTCCCTTCTCCCCGCGCCGCACATGGCCGCCAGCCTTCTCGGCCTGCCTGTAGGTCAGCCAGCGCTGCGAGCCGTATCCCTGTTCGATCTCCGAGGCCCACAGGATCAGCACATTGATCCCGGAATAGACCCGGCCAGAAGCACCATTGTGCGGCATCGTGCAGGGACAGCGCGCGGCATCCCAAGGCTGCACCCATGGTAACCTTCCTTCCTCCAGCTCCGCAATGATCTTGGCAGTAACCTCACCATAAAGGCTCTGACGGTCTGACGTGCTCATGGTCCTTCACTCCTTCCAAACCGCCATTGACCGGCGCCAGGGTGGCGGGGGGCGGCAGGAGCGGACCAGAAGCCCCGCCGGCTAGTGGCGGGGCGCACCCGAAGGGACGAAACGAAGTGGAGGACCCGGGAGCGAAGTGGACGGGTTGCGCCCCGTCGAGGCGGGGCTAGAGGGCAGCGACGCCCCCCGCCACCTTGACGCCGAAGGCCCTACGCCGCCGCGCCCAATGCGCGGCGACAACTGACGGGATGCAAGGAATCCCGACCGGCCGGCTCAGGGCGGGCCGGAACGCGTCAGGCGATCGCAGCGGCTACGCCGACGAGACGCCGCAGGCGGCTCGGCTGGAGCGCAGCGGAAGTAGAGCGCGGTTAGGCCGGGACGGCCTGAGACGCCACAACCTCACCTTGCGAAAATTTAATCGAACGTAGCGTGGAGCACTCTACGGACGCCAGCGGAAAGACAGGGATGGGATAGCGCAGAAACCGCAGAATCTCATGATCTTGACGCCTTCCGACTGGATCTCAAATCTCTTGCCCGGGGAGCAGAACGACCGGCTACAACTTAGGAGATCCATATCATGACCGACCAGCCCCCCGACCGCATCCTTCGCCTCAACACCGTCCTCGACCGCACCGGCCTGTCCCGGGCGACGCTCTACCGCAAGATCCAGGACGGCACCTTTCCAAGGCAGGTCCGCATTGCCACGCGCTGTGCGGGGTGGCGGGAGTCAGCCGTCAACGAGTGGATGCGCAATCCGATGTTCTATCGGGTCGAGGAAGCCAGATACGGACTATCCTGAGTGACCGAGCCTGGGACCTTCGCGACGGTCAGCTTCGGAGCAATAATTTTAGGATAGCTGACGTTCCCGGCTTCCGGCACCGGTGTCGGCTCGCGCCGACAAGTACGAACCCGCTTCGCGGGAGGGCGCAATCAGGCCGAGCACCATCAACGGCTCGGTTTCGGCGCTGCGCTTCCTGTACAACGTCACGCTCAGGCGGCGCGATCTGGCGCGGGCGCTGGTCGTCACCCGCGTCGTGCCCCGGCTGCCGGAAGTGCTGAGCGTCGAGGAGGCCGCGCGGTTGCTCCAGTCGGCGCCGGGCATGAAGTACAAGGCGGCACTGGGCGTGGCCTATGGCGCGGGCCTGCGCGTGTCGGAGGTCGCCCATCTCAAGGTCGACGATATCGACAGCACGCGCATGCTGATCCGCGTCGAACAGGGCAAGGGCGGCAAGGACCGCAACGCCATGCTCTCACCCCAATTGCTCGAACTTCTGCGAATGTGGTGGCGCGAGGGCGGAAAGCGCGGGGTTCTGATCCCGCATGGCTGGCTCTTCCCCGGCCAGAATATAACTGACCCGATCTCGACCCGGCAATTGCACCGCGCAGTTCAGGAGGCGGCAGAGGTGGCCGGCATCCGCAAGCGCGTCAGCCCGCACACCCTGCGCCATTCCTTCGCCACGCATTTGCTCGAACAGGATGTCGATATCCGCGTGATCCAGGTCTTGTTGGGGCACAGCAAGCTCGAGACCACCGCGCTCTACACCAAGGTGTCGACCCGCACGATCCACGCCGTGTCGGGCCCGCTCGACCAGTTGATGGCGCTGATGGAAGGCAAGACGCCCGCCGGATGAGCCGGTGCGCCCCGACCTCGAGGTCGCGGACATCTTCCGCTCTGCCGGGCCGGCCTACCGGGTGACCCATGCCGGGCACCTCAGCCTGCACCAGCTCAAGGTGATGTCTGCGATCGAGACCTGCCGCACCGCGGCCTTGGGCGGCCACGTCGAGGCCTGCCAGGACTGCGGGCACTGGCGGATCGCTTTCAACAGCTGCCGCGACAGGCACTGCCCCAAGTGCCAAGGCGCCGCCGCGCGCACCTGGCTGGCCGAACGGGAGGCCGACCTGCTTCCCGTCGGCTATTTTCACGTCGTCTTCACGCTGCCCGCCGAGGTCGCCGACATCGCCTTCCAAAACAAGGCGCTGCTCTACGACCTGCTGTTCAAGGCGGCGTCGCAGACGATGCTGACCATCGCTGCCGATCGCCGGCATCTGGGCGCCCGGATCGGCATCACCGCCGTCCTGCATACGTGGGGATCGGCGATGACCCATCATCCGCATGTCCACATGATCGTACCGGGCGGCGGTATCGCGCTCGATGGCACGCGGTGGATCTCGTCGCGTCCAGCCTTCCTCCTGCCGGTGCGTGTGCTCGGGAAACTGTTCCGCCGGCTGTTCCTCACCCGGCTGAACGCTCTTCATGACGCAGGACGGCTCGCCTTCTTCGGATCCATGGCCGATCTGGCCGATCGCCTATCTCTCGCGCTATACCCACCGCGTCGCCATCTCGAACCGGCGCCTCATCGCCTTCGACGAGAACGGCGTGACTTTGCGTTATAAGGACTATCGCCGCGATGGGCCCGAACGCCAGCGGGTCATGACGCTGACCGCGCACGAGTTCATCCGGTGCTTCCTGCTTCACGTCCTGCCGCGCGGCTTCCATCGCATCCGCCATTACGGCCTGCTCGCCAGTGCCACGCGCCACGACTATCTCGCGCTCGCCCGCCGCCTGCTTGCCGTCACGCCGGAGACGGAGGCTCCAGGGCCCGAAGCCGAGCCCGACACCTGCGCGCCATGCCCGTGCTGTGGCGGGCGCATGATCGTCATCGAAACCTTTCCGCGCTGGAGCCAACCCCGCGCGCCGCCCAGGCCCGCCCCGCCGATCCGGGAGCGCGCCGCATGACCCGGCATGGTCCGCCTGCCACCATGGCCCCGCAAAGCGCGCGGTGGTCAAAGGGCCGACTTGCCCCCGGCACGCGCCGCGCTCACGTCTGCTCCTGGCATCAACGTCGACAGCGCGACAAGCACACCTTTGGGGCGCCCAGCCTCGCGTCCATGCGCTTCTGCCGTACCTCCATCAAAGCGCGCACTTCACCCCGCCAAACCACACGAAAGCACAAATCCCCATAGCCCAGCCTATCGGGCCCGCGGGTTCCTGCATGGGAGGCTTTCGTACGCAAGCGCCCGAAAACCTTCACCAAGCCGGCCTTTCCCACGTCCACGCCGGATGTCCGCTATGCCCCCAGAGCACGAACATGACGTAATCGCGGAGGGTGCCGACTGAGGCACAATCACGGGATTACTGAAAGGTTGGTTGCCCTCCGATAGGATGAAGAACGGGCTCACGATTTTGGACCGGGCCCAGCATCACATGGAGGAAAACCGTGGATCAGCATATCGGACTCGACGTTTCCCTGAAAGACACTTCGATATCGGTTCGTGAGAATGGCAAACGCATTTGGCGCGGTAAGTGTGCATCTGACCCAAGCTCCTTGCAGACTTGATCCGCAAGCGCGCACCCCGCGCAAAACGGGTGGTTTTCGAGACGGGGCCACTGGCTGTTTGGTTTTACCACGCTTTGATCGCAGAAGGTTTGCCAGCAATTTGCATCGATGCGCGCCATGCCAAGGCCGCGCTGGACATGGCCGCGAACAAGACCGACGCCAATGATGCTGATGGTTTGGCTCATTTGGCCGAGGTGGGTTTTTATCGGGAGGTTCGCGTCAAAGGCTTCGACAGCATGCTCATGAGGACGCTGATCTCTGTCCGACGCCAGCTCATGAAGATACGGGTGCAAATGTCGAACCAGATACGCGGACTGCTGAAGACTTTTGGCCTTGTGGTTCCCAAGGGCGCCGGCAGCGTCTTTGAGCGCAACGTCGTTTCTCTTCTGGAAGGCGAAGACAATCTGGCGCGCATCATCCTGCCGCTTCTAAAAGCCTGGAGTGATATCCGGCTTCGCGTGGCGGAGTTGACGAAGCAATTGGTCGTCATGGCTGGTGCAGACCAACGTTGCCGTCTGCTCACCTCGGTGCCTGGCGTGGGCACGGTCACTGCCACGGCCTTTGCGGCTGCGGTCGAGGATTCTATCAATTTCAAGAACTCGCGCGCCGTAGGCGCCTGGGTGGGGCTGACACCGAAGCGATATCAATCAGGCGAGGTTGATTACGAAGGTCACATCTCGCGGCGTGGCGACGCCAGGCTACGCACGCTGCTGTACGAGGCAGCATCTGTGATCTTGAACAGGTCATCTGAGACCAACGCTTTGCGAACGTGGGCATTGGCGCTGAAGGAGCGGTTGGGATTCAAGCGGGCAGCTGTTGCGTTGGCCCGCAAACTGGCAGTGATCATGCACTCAATGCTGAAGACGGGCGAACTGTTTGATCCCAATGCAGGAGCCGCCGTCCCCGCCTGATCAGCAGACGCAAAAGCCATCATTCTCAATACATTCATCAGTTTGCGCCCTCGCGGGGCGCATCGAGCCGTCCCTGCCGGGACGCAGTTGGGATCATTCCGCGAAGCGGGAAGCAACTGCCTTTGCTGCGGATTGCGTCACGAACATAGGAAGATCTCCGCTACGTCACCCCAAGCGACCCTCCCGCGGAGCGGGTTCGTGCTATGGGTCGACTGACGCCGTAAGACGCTGGCCGCATAAGCGTGCGCTGTCTCAACACGCAGCGAAAACTCTGTCAGTTCAGAACACGTCCGCGCTCATTGTCATGATCGCTTCTTCACCCGCAACAATGCTGGCGGCCAAGCCGACTGCCTGCGGCAGAATCCGCGTTGCGAAGAAGTTCGCTACATGGATTTTCGAAGCATGGAACGAAGTTTCGCCTGACGCAGCCGCCATTGCCATTCGCGCCCACATCCACCCGAAGGAGACTAACGCAAACAGGCGCAGGTAATCGACCGCTGCCGCGCCGAGCGCATCGACGGTCCCACCGCGAAGTTCTGCTGTCGCCTCACGCAGCAGTTCCAGCGCCTTGCCGGTACGTTGCGCGACCAAGGACGCCGCTTCTACTTGTGCGGCCTCGACCAGATCGGCTTCGACAAGGTCGAAGAACCCTTGCGCAACCGTACCGCCGGCCATCGACAGCTTGCGGCCGACAAGATCCATAGCCTGCACCCCATTGGTGCCCTCGTAGATCTGGGCAATGCGCGCATCGCGCACATATTGCTCCATACCCCATTCGCGAATGTAGCCGTGGCCGCCAAAGACCTGTTGGGCCTGAACCGCGCTTTCGAAGCCGAAATCGGTGAAGGCTGACTTCACGACCGGAGTGAGAAGCGCAACCAGTCCATCGGCCCTGGCGCGCTCGGTCGCATCGGGGTGGGAATGCGCACGGTCTAGCTGGAGGGCAGTCCAGCCAGCGAGCGCCCGCCCGGCTTCAACGAAGGCACGGACGTTAAGCAGCATGCGGCGAACATCGGCATGTTCGATGATCGCAATCGGTCCGCGCGAGCCGTCCGCGCTGCGACCCTGCAGGCGCTCGCGGGCATAGCCAGCGGCTTGCTGGTAGGCAGCACCTGCAATGCCCAGCCCCTGGATCCCGACCATCAGGCGCTCAGCATTCATCATCGTGAACATGGCGGCCAGACCGCGATGCGGCTCGCCAACAAGCCAACCAGTCGCCTCGTCATAGTTCATCACGCACGTCGGCTGCGCATGGATGCCCATCTTCTTCTCGAGCGCGCCTACCGACATGGTGTTGCGGATCGTGAAAGCTCCATCACCATCGGGCAGGAACTTGGGCACCAAGAAAAGGCTGATCCCCTTCACTCCGTCAGGAGCATCGGGAAGGCGTGCAAGGACGAGGTGGACGATATTGCCGCCAAAATCGTGATCGCCAGAGGAAATGAAGATTTTCTGCCCACTCACGGCATAGCTGTCATCGCCCTTGGGCACAGCTTTGGTCTTGAGCAGTGCCAGATCGGTGCCTGCCCCGCTCTCGGTCAGCGCCATGGCCCCTGTCCACTGGCCGCTCACCATCTGCGGCAGGTACATTGCTTTCAGTTCATCACTGGCATGGGCGGCAATCGCCTCGGTTGCGCCGCGGGTGAGACCCGGGAACAGGCCGAAGGAGAGATTCGTCGCCGACATCATCTCATCGAGCCAGAGCTGCAGGATAAAGGGTAGCCCCTGCCCTCCCCACTCGGGATCGGCAGAGAGTGCAGCCCAGCCGCCCTCGACGAACTCCCGGTAGGCGTCAGCAAATCCAGCGGGAGTCTGCACTGCGCCACCGACAAGTTGGCTGCCTTGCTCATCGCCCTCGCGGTTGATCGGAGCGAGCGTCTGTGCGCAAAGCTTGCCGGCTTCTTCGAGCACCGCGTTGGCGAGGTCTGCGTCCACATCCTTGCCAAGCTCGGCCATGACACCATCGAAGCCGAGCACATCTGTCAACAGGAAACGGTAGTCATCGACTGGGGGCGTATACTCGATCATCGCATCACTCCGAATTTGACGGAGTGCGAGTTGCACCAAACACCTGTTACAGTCAATTAGCGACGAACACGACCGCCGGGTCAATGCCCGCCAGATCAGCTATTCGTGACGGAACACTGCGACAATCTGCTCTGCAATTTGTACAGGGGTCAGCCTGCCAGGGCGGAACCAGTCGCTGGCCGAATTCAGCTGCGATAGCAGTAGGTTGCGATAGATCGACCGATCAATCTGTGATGGAAGCGGCAAGGCATCCACCAACGAGCGAAACAGCTCCTCGAATTTGTCACGTCGCGCGATCAGCGCCCCGCGTATTTCGTCGGGCACTTCACGAAAATCATTCATCATCGGCATAGTTAGGGAATCGGGCGCTAGCTGAATATCAAGCAATGTCGCGCAGGCCACCTCCAGCCTGAGCCACGGCCCCTCTACATTGCTGACGGCCTCCGCAATTCTCCCCTCCGCTGCGTCAAGCGCGGCATTATGAAGCTCCAGAAAGAGCGCATCCTTGGACTTTATATGATGATAGAGCGATCCGCCAAAGACCCCGGCCTGCGCCCCGATGTCGCGAAGGGACGTTCCGCGATATCCCTTGCGAGCGAACAATTGGGCCGCAATCTCGAGAATTTCGCGCTTGCGAGGGCTGATATTGACCCCATAGCTAGCGTCATGGTGAGTCCGAGAGGGGTTCGATCGAGATTGCATGGGCTCTTTCATAAGTTCGCGACATAGCATTTTTGCCGATATATCCCGGACCCAAGAATGTCAGAGCCCAAAAAATCAGACAATGAATCGGCAAATTGGCTTCAGCGAGTTGAACTGACGGCTTGAACAGATTGCGGAAAAAGGGCGCCGGATCGCTCGCCACCGCGCCGATTTTCAAGGCGCGGGGTGAAGGCCTCGCTCATTTCAGGGTGAAATTCGAAGATACCGGCCATATTGGCGCGGTCTTGGTGATGTGAGCGGCACGGTTAGGCCGCGGCCAGCAGTTTCGACAGTCTGATGAGGTTGTAGGCGGCAGCGGTGAGCGTGAAGGACCATCCAACGCGATCCTGGCCTCGATGGCGGGTCTTTCGCATGGTGCCGCAGGTCTTTGTCCATCCGAACACCTCTGTGATCCGTTTGCGAATCTTCTGGGAGAGACCGTAGCCGGGATGGCGTGTCGTGCGCCCGTCGATGGCAGAACGCCGGTTGGTGTTGTTCTGGGCGACGTGCGGAGTGACGTCCATCTCACGCAGCGCCGCGACGAAGGCGGCGGTATCATAGTTCTTGTCCGCCCCCAGTGTAATCCGACGACGCCCTTCCATACGGCCCAACATGGTCAGCGCGGCCTCGCGTTCGGCGGTGCCGGTGGCGTGGGTGAGGATCGCATCGACAACGAGGCCGTTGCGGTTCTCCATGAGGACATGGCCCATGTGGCACAGCTTCGCGGCCTGGCCACGCGCCTTCTTGAACAGCCGGGCATCGGGATCGGTGGTCGATGCATGGGTTGCATTGCTGCGCTTCTCGCCCCGAAAATTGCGTTCGGCATTACGGCCGGTCAGTGCTGCTGCCTGCTCGCCGTGGCTGGAAACCGGCCCATCGTCATCGTCATCCTCGGGGCCGCCCTCATCCCTGGGCTTGAAGCTCTTCACGCTGGCCCACGCTTCGATCAACGTGCCATCCACCGAGAAATGATCGCCCGAGAGAAGCGCCTGCACACGCGCCTGGCTGATGATGGCCGACAGGAGCTTGGCGGCAACGTCCCCGGCCAACAGCCTCTCGCGGTTCTTAGTGAAGACCGTGACATCCCAGATCGGCGCATCCATCGCCAGACCGACGAACCAGCGGAAGAGCAAATTGTAGTCCATCTGCTCCATCAACTGGCGTTCCGAGCGGATCGAATAGAAGGCCTGCAGCAGCAAGGCCCAAAGGAGTTCCTCGGGCGGGATCGAGGGCCTCCCGATCCGGGAATACAGGCCGTCGAAATCCGCAGTCAGCACCTCCAGCGCTTCATCAACGATCGCCCGGATCGCGCGAAGGGGGTGGGTCGCTGGCACCCGAGCCTCGCAGCTCACGTACGAAATCAGCCCCTCGCTCCGTTCATCACCGCCGCGCATCCCGATCCCTTCAACATCAATCTACGCGATCCCGGAACCAGTAATGGCACCTCAGCGCAAGCGCCTTCTTCCGCAGCCTGCTAATCTTACCGCGTCACAAATGACTCGTTCATTCTGGCGCAGCATGGACATCGTGTCAGGCGTCGCGCCACTGCTGTGGTCAGCATTTTACGCAGCGTTGCGATCGAATTCGAGGTGTGGCGTTCGGGCCGTATCGGTATGTCCAAGGGATCGCGAACCACGGGGAGCCGGAGTTTCTTCGCGGTTCCAGGTAAAGGCAAATCCTGAGGGGGAAATCGTCTCCCGTTCGGAGATCAGGAATCCGTAGGCTGCGATGCACAGGCTGGCATGATGGTGGAAGCCACGCCAACCCCGCCCTTCGTAATGGCCAAGGCCCAATTCCTGCTTGAGGTCTCGATAATCTCGTTCGATCCGCCACCGCATTTTCGTCGCCGAAACGAGCTCATGTAGTGTCGTCGTTGCCGGCAATGTTGAGAGCCAATACTTGCTTGGCTCTTCATCGCCCTCAGGCCATTCGACGAGGAACCATTCTTCTGCTCGTGGCTGGGTAAGATTATAGTCTCTGGAGGCGACACGAAGGCGCACTGCAGCAAAGCGATACCAGCTCGACATTGCTTCCTTCGCGCCATGCGATGGTCGTCCACGCGTCGGCCGGCAAGTCTATCGCCAATGCTTTGGCTGACTGCGGCTTGTGAGCTTTGCTTCGTTGCACCAGCTTGGGAGCCTTTGCCGCTCCATGGCTTGGCCGGCAGCAGCCCTTCGCCCGGACGTCAAAGACTGACTGTTGGCTGGACGCCAACCGAATATGTGAGACCCAGATCGGTCAGCCCCTGGCGAAACTGGCCATCCGCGCCGTACCCTGCATCAGCAAGCACGATACCCACTGGCGTCTGTGAAGCGAGCGCAGAGCGGACTTGATCCATCGCAATTTGGGGCTTGGTCTGAAACACCACCTCGTCCGGTATCTTGGCCTTTCGGCGTCGTTCTGCGTCATCGAACCAGATCTCTGGAAGGTAAAGTCGCCAGGCGACCGGCAAACTCGCACCCTCATTGGCAATGGTAAGGCTGACGGCAACCTGGCAATTATCCTGCTTGCCGAGTTGGCCACAATATTGACGGGCGACACCAACCGAATGTTGTCCCTTCTTCGGGAAACCCGTGTCATCGATGATCCAGGCAGTAATCGGCCCGCCTCGCTCGATCATTCGAGGTAAGACCCAATCCTGGACACGCCGCATCAGTGCTTCATCAGACCACGGCGCTTGCCCTACAAAATGCAGCAAGGACTGATGCTTGGCTGATACGCGTGCCGGTGCCGTCACTGCTGCCAGCGGCTCCACGCTCTTGCGTGCCACTGGCATCATCAGGCCTGTGCAATAATCTCGAAGAGGCTCTGCACGATCCGTATGCCCGATAACTTCCGTCAGTGCGTCGACATATTGATCAAACGCGCTTACTGCATTCTCGTTGGTCGTCACCATACCGCTGATCCATCGCTATGAATCAGCAGCCTATCACAACCCAATCACCAGCGAATCCCCCGGCTGACGATTTTTGTGACTCAGTAAGACTAAAGCGGGACGCTCTCTTATGTTCGTGATCAAGAGCCTTTTGCATGTTGCACCCTTTCCGTCGACAAATGACGAAGCGCTGAAGTTTTGAGGCTGATGCGCAAAGTTGGGAGCAGAGCTTTCGACGACGATTGGCATACTCTTATCCGCGGGTTGGATACCGCATTTCCGTAGGTTCGTCTGGGGCTGCCTCGGTCTAAAATCGGGCATCGACTGACGTCGGCCACATAGAGTCCGCGAGGGTTCCCCACCGGGGCTCTGCTCCCAACTTTGCACATCAAGCAGATGATGATTCAGGTCCCGTTCGCTCCTTCCTTTTCAACGTTTTACCGGCGATGGCTCTTTTACGCCTGAGGGCTCGGTGCCACCTCTCGACCGATTGCCCACAGGAATGCCGCCATCTCGCGCGCAATCGCGGTTACGACGACGGTCTTGAGCTTGCCCGCCATGATCAGCTTACGATAGCGGGCACAAAGCCGGATCTGGCCTTTCTAGGCGATCTCCCGCACCGTCCTTGGCAGCCCTTCAAGTCGAGCTTGGATGGTCGAACTCACGCGGGCGGGGAAGCGATAAGTCCAGGCCCCCTCGACGAGGACCCGGCGTGCGCGTGAGTTGCCAGCCTTGGTGATCCCTGCCCGCTTGACCCGCTCTCCGGTCGAACTCTCGGACGGCACGAGCCCCAGATAGGCCATCAATTGCCGAGGATTGTCGAAGCGGCGCACATCGCCGATTTCCACGCCGAAGGTCACCGCCGTCATGAATGCGACTCCGCGCATCGCCTGAAAGGCGGCGACGACCGGCGCCATCGACCATGAGCCCGCGGTCTCGGTAACCTGCCTGGTCAGTCGTCGGAGACGAACTTCTGCATCCTCGATAGCCTGACGATATTCCACCAGGACAATATGATGTGCAGGATGGTCGAATTGCAATTCAGTCAGCCACCGGCCATGCGCACGCGTCCATGGCCTGCGTCCAGTGTAGACCCGCCCGTGACGCAGCAGGAACAACTGGAGTTGCTGACGAGCCCGTTTCAGCGCCTCACCCGCCGCTTCCCGGGCCCTCACCAGATCGCGCACTGCTTCATGCGCGGAGTCGGGAACCCACACAGCAGTCAGCTCGCCGGCGCGATGTAACCGCGCCAAGCTCACTGCGTCACGGCGATTGGTCTTAACCCGATCGCCTGGCCGCTTCGGCACCAACGATGGAGCGACCACCACACACTCATGGCCAAGCTCGATGAACTGGCGATGGAGATCGTACCCTGTAGGGCCAGCCTCGTAGCAAAGGTAAAGCTTCGCCCCGCGTTTCTCCAGCTTCGCCACCAGGCCTGCAACCGATGCTGGTTCAGACGAAATGTCGCCGAGAAACCGGACATCACCGGTTCGCCCGCCATCTGCCACCGCAACGGAAATCTTCAACTTCGACGTATCGAGTCCGATGAAAAGTTCGCTATATTTGTCCATGGCTCGTCCTCGCCTATGCTTGGGGCAAGGCTCTGGACCATCCAGAGCAACCCCCGATTTCAGCATATTGCGAGGACGGGCTTTTCTCATCCCGCGAACATACGGTCTAAATGGTGTATTCATGCGCCATGCTGACATCAAGCTGGCTGAAGGCGCCGCCCGCGCCAGCGTTTCGTTCACACAAAGCATCATGTCGAACGATCCGATGGAGGATGTTGCCCGTGTTGCCAACCTGCTGCGCTGGTGGCAGCTCCATGTCTTTGGCGGCGCGGAAGTCTGGCAGGAACTGGTCAACCGGGCGGCACGCATCGGCTGCGAAGCGTTGGTCCTGACTTCAGTCATTTGCCGTCCTATAGAACAAAAACGGCAAGAATGGCCTTTCTATGCTGTCGCGAGCGCGCGCAGATATCATCAATGGTAATTCATGGATTCAAATTTTCTCGGTCAGTTCCGGGACCAGTTTGAACAGGTCGCCGACGATGCCGATGTCGGCAACCTGGAAGATCGGCGCGTCCTCGTCCTTGTTGATGGCGATGATGGTCTTGGAATCCTTCATGCCGGCCAAGTGCTGGATCGCGCCAGAGATACCGATCGCGATGTAGACTTCGGGCGCGACGATCTTGCCCGTCTGGCCGACCTGGTAGTCGTTGGGGACGTAGCCTGCGTCGACCGCAGCGCGGCTGGCGCCGACGCCCGCGCCCAGCTTGTCCGCCAGCGGCATGATGACCTGCTCGAACGTCTCGCCGTCCTTCAGCGCACGGCCGCCCGACACGATGACTTTGGCGCTGGTCAGTTCGGGGCGTTCCGACCTGGCGATTTCGCTGCCTTCGAACGCGCTGGTGCCCGCATCGGCGCTGTGCCCACCGAGGCCGCTTACTGCCTCAACCGTGCCGCTGCCGCCTTCGGCCGCCGCCTTGTCGAACGCGGTGCCGCGCACCGTGATGACCAGCTTGGGATCGCTCGATTCGACCGTGGCGATCGCGTTGCCGGCATAGATGGGCCGGGTGAACGTGCGCTCGCCTTCGATCCCGACGATCTCGGACACCTGCATCACGTCGAGCAGCGCGGCCACGCGCGGGGCGATGTTCTTGCCGGTGGTCGTGGCCGGTGCCAGGAACGCGTCGTGGTGGCCCAGGAGATCGACGATCAGCGGCGCCACGTTCTCGGGCAGCTGGTGTTCGTAGGCCGGATCGTCAGCCAGATGGACTTTGCCCACGCCCGCGATCTTCGCGGCCGCGTCGGCCACCGCCGCGCAGCCGCTGCCGGCGACAAGCAAGTGAATTTCGCCCAGCTTACCGGCGGCGGTGACGACGGCGAGCGTCGCGTCCTTTACCGCGGCGTCGTCGTGTTCGACCAGAACGAGTGTTTTCATTGCGGTAATCCTTTTCGTCCCGGGTCAGGCGATGCCATGGAACGTTAGCTGCATTTCAAGCGATGCCGAGGGCCTTCATCCTGGCGATGAGTTCGTCGACGTCAGCGACCTTTACGCCCGCCTGCCGCGCCACCGGTTCGGCGACTTTCAGCGTCTTCAGCCGCGGCGCGGTGTCGACACCGTAGTCGGCCGGGCTCTTGGTCTCGAGCGGCTTCTTTTTGGCCTTCATGATGTTCGGCAACGAGGCGTAGCGCGGCTCGTTCAGACGCAGATCGGTGGTGACGATCGCCGGCATCGCCAGCTTCACCGTTTCCAGCCCACCGTCGACCTCGCGCTTCACCGTGACATGGCCGCCGTCGACCGTCACAGTGTTGGCGAAGGTGCCCTGCGGCCGGCCCATCAGCGCAGCGAGCATCTGTCCGGTCTGGTTCGAATCGTCGTCGATCGCCTGCTTGCCAAGGATCACCAGGCCCGGCGCCTCAGCCTCGGCGATGGCCTTGAGGATCTTGGCGACCGCCAGCGGCTCGACATCGGTGCCGTCGTCTACCTGCACCAGGATCGCCCGGTCCGCGCCCATCGCAAGGCCGGTGCGCAGCGTCTCGGTCGCTTTCGCCGGGCCGATAGACACGACCACCACCTCGCTCGCCGCGCCCTTCTCCTTCAACCGCAGCGCCTCTTCGACCGCGATCTCGTCGAACGGGTTCATGCTCATCTTCACGTTAGCCAGATCGACGCCCGACCCGTCGGCCTTCACGCGCGGCTTCACGTTGTAGTCAATCACCCGCTTGACGGGCACGAGGATTTTCATCGAGCGTCTCTCCTCTACGCCTTCATGACCGGCGCAGAAATTTCTGGTCATTAATCACATTCAACGCGACCACGCACCCCAGATCCGGAGATTGAGGCAATCACGATCGATAGCTCAAACGGCAGAATCCTTGTCGGTTTCTGCGATTTACGAGCTTCCTTGATCCTTGATCTTCCAACCGTCGACATCCGGTTCGAAATGGAGGCCAGTAGGGCCAGAGAAGTGACTGCCCAACACAAGCACGTCGTTGTCGCACCACTCGTTCAGGAACGAACGCCGGGTCTCGTCCGCCGCGATCGGATCGACGCAAACGTGTGAGCAGACCTTGGTATGTCGGGCCTGTACCGGATGATGGATCATATCACCCGTGATGACGGCATACTCTCCCTTTGAGGAAATGCGGATGCTGCAGTGCCCCTCAGTATGTCCTGGCGTCGGGACGAGGCTGATTTCGTCACAAACGCGATGATCGACCTCCACGAAATCGGCCAGGCCAGCATCAAGGATCGGCTGGATCGAATCCTCAAAGGTATTGATCGAGGTTTGCCAGGTATCTGCCTTGGCAGCTTCGAACTCTCCCTTTGCGAAAAGGTAGCGGGCGTTGGGAAACGTCGGCGTCCACTGTCCGTCGACAAGGCGCGTATTCCATCCGACATGATCGAAATGGAGGTGCGTGCACAGGACGACATCGATGCTCTCGGGCGGAAAGCCCGCCTGCTCCAGATGTTTCAGGAACGGTCCGTCGCGCATATGATAAATGGCGGCCCCCTCCCTGTCTTTACCGTTGCCCAGGCAAGGATCGACCATGATCGTCATCCCGCCGACTTCGAGGAGGAACGCCTGAATGTTCATCATGATGTTGCCATCAGCGTCCGCGTGGTCGGGTATCAGCCAATCATATTTCTGGACCGTTGCGGTATCAATCTGGAGAAGCAAATCAGGCGGCAGCGTCACCTTCTCCACTTCGATCACGCGGGAAATGCGGACATCTCCAATCTGCCAACGGCTGAAGACGATGTTATCGGCCATTTCGATCATTAGTTGAACTCCGATACAAGAAGCGGTTTTTCAATATTGCCACCCACTGGCGCGAACGATGCCGAGCCAGAATCGCGTTCCTGCGATTGCATGCGAGTGGTGCGCGGCCTCCCGGCAACGTTATGAATATTCGGGAACCAAGAACGCCTTCATGGTTCCGAAATTCCGTGACCGAACGGCCTGCCTGAGACGAAAAACCTCATTTTTCGCCATACCCGGTTCAATATTCAAAGCGCAATTCCGCACCGAGCACCCGCCCCTTGTTAAGCGGCGTGAAACTGGTTCCTGCAAATAGTGGATTATTCATTCCGAAGTTCTTCTTATCCAGCAGGTTTTTGCCGTACACAGCAAACGTCACACCCGTATTGCCAATACCGATAGCCAAATTGGCATCAATCTTGTCGGTCGGCAGAAGCTTGTAAACGTTGATGTCGTTCGAAAAGGCAGAATCGATGTGCTGGTAAGATAGCCTGGCCGAAATTTCGTTCGCGCCGACTTCGGTGCGATAAAGAGCCGATGCACCGTACGACCATGGTGACAGGTATGGCAACTCAAGGTCGTACTGGTCCGGCGTGACCACGCCGCCATTACGGAAGCCGATGCGGATTTCGTCGAACTTGCTGTCCAGGTAGCCCACATTGCCTGACAGTTGCAGGCTGTCGGTAACGTCGTAAGTCGCCTCGAACTCGACCCCCTTGATGGTCACGTCGGCCGTGTTGACGGTCGTCTGAATATTACCGAGCACCGGATCGAGGATGGCGAGATCGCGTTGCAGGTCCTTGAACTTGTTCATAAAAGCGGCCAGCCGGAAACGGAGGCGGCTGTCGAAAAGCTTTTGTTTCCAGCCGATCTCGAAGCTGTCCGCAACTTCCTGGTCGTAAGGTCCCGGCGGTGCGGACTTGGTAACGTGGCGCAAGTTGTAGCCGCCCGAACGGAACCCCCTGGTATAGGTGCCATAGATGTTGGTCAGGTCGGTCGGGCGGAAGGCGAAACCGAGCTTGGGTGTGAAGGAGTTCCAGCTCTTTTCGCCCGAGAAATCCATCAGTGGACAGGAATAATCATCGGTATTGCATCTGGCGAAAGGCGTAAGGGCCTGCGTCACCGCTTTCTTCTGTTCTTTCGAATAGCGGGCACCGAGTATCAACGTCAGCGTGTCCGTCACTTTGACGTCGAAACTGCTGAAGAATGCGTAAGTCCAGCTGTCCTGAACGCCGCCGCCTTCGAGATGCAGTTGATTGGGCGTCGCAAGATCACGAGTTTCGACGTAGCGCAGCTTATCGGTGTAGTAGAAAGCGCCGAGCGTCGCGGATACCGGCCCGAACGTACCGGCATAACGCAACTCATCCGAAAGTTGTTGTTGGCGGATATATACGGCCAAGTGAGCAGTGGGCGGGGTCGGCGAGGAATCGATGTCGCCGAGCGAGTTTGAATCGACATGCCTCCACCCGATGATGTTCGTGATAACACCGTTGCCGATCGCCGTTTCCAGGTTCGTTTCCAGCGTGACGTTAGTGAACTTGGAATCGTTGAAACCCTCCTCGTTCAGCGCCACCCGGAAATCGTCCTTGTCGGGGAAAAGGAACTGGTTCTGAGTGACAACGCCGTCGCCACTGGACTTGCCGTATTCGAAGCGCAGCACAGCCTCGCCCGGACCGTCGGGCTGGAGTCCCAGTGCACCGTGCACCAGAGTGGTCTTGCGCTTACCGAGGTGGTTGTTGCCGTTGGCGATATTCTCGAAATAGCCCTCGTCGCGGTTATGGAACGCGCCAAGTTTCGCCGTGACCATGCCGTTGGCGGTGATCGGTCCACTGACGAGTGCGGAGGCGGTGTAGTTGGGGCCGCTCTCGATCGCCGCCCGCGCCGAAATACGCAGATCATCGGTCGGCTTGCGCGTAGTGATCAGGATCGCGCCGCCCGTGACGTTGCGACCGAACAGAAGACCTTGTGGTCCGCGCAAGACCTCGATCGATTCAATGTCGAAGTTATTGGATAGCGCGACCCCGGCGTTGGCGCCCAGATAGACACCGTCAACAAAGACGCCGACCGTCGGCGTCGACGAGGGGATCGAGCTATAGATGCCCATTCCCCGGATTGAAAAATTGTTCACGCCCGGGTTGGTGTTCTGGTTGTTCAGATTGACGTTCGGGACCAGCGCACTCAGATCCGCAATCGTCTGGATGTTAGCCTGCTGGAGCTGGTCTGCGCCAAGCGCTGTTACGGCAACGGCGCTGTTCTGCACGCTCTCGCCAACCGCGCGCTTGCTTCCGGTGACGATGATTTCTGATTCGTTAACAGGTGTCCCGGAAGACTGAAGGACGGCAGCCGAGGCCGTATCTTGCGGCGTCATGCCACTTGATTGCTCGTTCTGCGCAAAGGCAGTCTGCGAAGCGAAGATAGAGAAGACCGATGCGCAAACACAGCTGCGCGCAATTACCGTGCGTTTCATGACAACTCCCAGGACCTTTATGGTTCTCGAAGATCGAGCATATGCATTCGACCGGATGAGCGGGCATACGCAAAGGGCATCGTCGCCATAATCCCTGCGTATTGTCGAAGGCTTATTGGCCAGGCCGGCCAGTCGGTCAGGCGCCGACCGGCTGGATCAGTTGTTGCGCCCGCTGAACAGCATCACCATGCAGGATGGCGCCCAAGCGGGGCATTGCCGCAATTTGTGGGGCGATCTCGGTCACTTTGCGAACGAATCCCTCCGCCTTGCGATCTTCCAGTAGCACGGTGCGCACGACGAGGCTGATGACCCTGCGAATCTCTGGCCTGATCGGCAGGATCGCCATCGTTCCCTTCAACATCTTGCCGTAGAAGCCGCAGGTCGGCAGCAAAGAATACCCAAAGCCCTGTTCGACCAATTCGATGATGGTTATCGCGCCGTCCACCTCCATCGCGGGCCGGAACTGGTGCTTCGCGCGTGTAAACGCCGAATCGGTAAGGTGACGCAAAGCATGGTTCTTGGAAGGCATTATGAGATCGAGTTCGGCAAGATCGTCGATAGACGCGAAGCCCTTCTGAAACAGCGGAAGCTGCGCTGCGGCGGCGTTCCCCACCAGAAACAGCGGCTCGATCCACAAGGGAATGATGGTCACGTCGGCGTGTTCGTGGCTAGGCGCGTCCACGATTGCGATATCGAGCATTCCGTCGAGAAGCTGGTCGGTGATGTGCCGGCTCACGTTCTCTACGATATGCAGCGAAACGTCGGGATAGAGCGCGTTATACTGGCGCAGCAATTCGGGCATCATGATCTGGGCCAGCGGGTATTGCGCGGCGACGTGCAGACTTCCGGTCACATGATCGGAAAAGGTCGCGATCTCACGGCGGATATCGTCAAGCTCGGCCTCAAGAGTATCGGTTCGCCGCACCAGGACCTCGCCCGCCGGCGTCAGCGCTACGCCGCGCGGGCTTCGCCGCAGCAGCTGCACGCCAAGCTCATGCTCAAGCTTCTGGACCTGCCGGGTCAGAGCCGGCTGGGCTATGCGGAGATGCGCGGCCGCCTTACCCATCGTGCCATGATGGGCGATCGCTTTGAAATAGCGAATTTCCTTTAGGTCCATGACGTCCTCTCACCTTGCCTACGCCATGCGTGCAAGCGGCCATGCACGGTGTTGGCAATTGTCATGCCCTGACTGGCATGTATCAGAAACGAGACTGAACCTGTGGCGCCAGCAAGTCCAGCGCTACGAATGATTTTGCCGCGATTGGCCAGTGCCGGCCGACTGCGGATCAGGCGAGATCGACTTCGGCGCGCATGCATTCGGCACCATCGGCGTCGAGCGACCACATTTCGTATCCTCCTTCCCTTTCGGCGAGGCACAGCTGAAAGGGCTTTCCGGCAACGAGCGGGCGTACAGCCCTGAAGGAGAAACGCAACGGCGACCGTTCCGGGCACCGGGCGAGCGCATGATAAAGCAGCATGGTGGCCTGATACGGTCCATGCACCAACAGGCCCGGATACCCTTCGACGTCGCGGGCGTAATCAAGATCGTAGTGGATCCGGTGACCGTTGAAGGTCAGCGCGGAATAGCGGAACAGGGCGACGATATCGGGATCGACAACCTGTGTGAACTGCGACGTTCGATCGCTCGCCTTGCCGGCCGAATAGGGCGGCGCGTTCTCCAGAAACACGATATCCTGTCGTTCGCTGATCGCGTCGCGACCGGCGACCGATATGACGTGCGAGACGGTTACGAAGACAAGCGCCCCCGCCTTGCCGTTCTTGCGCTCGAAATTCTCGACAACCGTGCGTCGCACCGCTTTTTCCCCAAGCGGTGCGGGTTCGAGGAACTGCACCTCACCACCGGCCCACATGCGGCGCAAGAACGTGCTCGCGCCATCGCGCAGGGGATGGCCATCGGCGCCCATGCGCGACTGTCGGTCCGCAGGAAGGAAATGGAGCCAATGGCCAAGCGGCGGCAATGCTCCTGGCTCCCCGGGCAGGCGGTCGACATCGAATAGCGCGGCGAGCCGTTCGACGGCTGACGCGCTGAACATGTCTTCCTGGTGCTGGTCGACCAGGGCGAAAGCTGCCGCCTGGGCCGCGATCCGCGTACGGCTCGCCTCGGTTTCGACGTTTGTCATGGCGCCGCCCTTTCCATCATCCACTCTCTCGATCCTCGAATGCCACGATACGTCGGTCAAGCTCGATAGCGTTTCGGCATGTATAGCATTGCGCGACAGCATCACTTCGGTCTGCGCGATCTCCTATGGTGGCAATTAATACCCGCCTTCCGCGCCGCGCGTGGCAAGGCAGGCGGTGGAGCGCCGGCCGAAATTGCAGCGGCGCTGGATGCAGCACGGAGGATGCATGAAGATTGGTATCGTGGGCGCGGGCTATGTCGGCCGCGCTGTTGCCGAACTGGCGTCAAGAGCCGGTTGCGAGGTCAGGATCAGCAATTCACGAGGCCCGCGCACGCTGTCGTCCGTCGGGGTCGCGACGGGGGCGACCCCGGCGACGATCGAAGATGCGGTCGCTTTTGCGGACATCGTCTTTGTTGCCATTCCCTTCGCCAATCGCGAAGATTTGCCCGCCGAGCTCTTTGCGCGCAAGATCGTGATCGATGCGAACAACTATTACCCTCAGCGCGACGGTAATATCGACGCGCTCGACGCGATGACGACCACGACCAGCGAGTTGATGCAGGCAGCCCTTCCCGGCGCACGGCTCGTCAAAGGGTTCAACGCCATCCTCGCCACCGACATCGTGCCGGACGCGCGACCGACCGGCACACCCGATCGCCGCGCCTTGCCGATCGCGGGAGACGACGCCGAAGCGAAGGCTGCGGTCGCACAGTTTCATGACCTGATCGGGTTCGACGCCCACGATGCGGGAAGCCTGGCCGACAGCTGGCGCTTCGAGCGTGCCAAACCAGCTTATTGCGTGGCCCTTGACGAAGACGGACTCGTAGCCGCGCTGGCGGCGGCGGATCGCGCCGAAGAGGCAGCGGAAGGGTCCTGGCGTGGTTGAACCGCGCACGCTTGGCCAAGTGAATATGTTTCATCAAATACCCGGCCTGCCTGGCGAGCACGGGCTGATTACAGGAAGCACCGCATGACGCAGATCGCGGCGAAGGCGAGATCGCCCAAGGTATCGCTGGACGACAAGTGGACCCGCGAATCCGGCCGCGTCGTGATGAACGGGTCGCAGGCCATCGTGCGCACGATGCTGGAACAGAAGCGTCGCGACAGCGCGGCTGGCCTCAATACGGCGGGCTACGTCACGGGCTATCGCGGCTCTCCCCTCGGCAATGTCGATACCGCGATGTGGTCGGCCGGAAAATATCTCCAGGCCGCCGACGTGCTGTTCAGGCCCGGCGTGAACGAGGATCTTGCCGCCACCGCGGTTCGCGGGACGCAGCAGCTCGACGCGGTCGAGGGGGCGCGCTTCGACGGCGTCTTCGCCGCATGGTACGGCAAGGGGCCCGGCGTCGATCGGTCAGGCGATGCATTCAAACATGGAAATTATGCGGGTACGCATCGCAACGGCGGCGTCATCGCCTATTTCGGTGACGATCACGTCGGCAAATCGTCCACCGTCTCCCACCAGAGCGAGCAGGCGATGGCGGCCAGTTCGATCCCCTGCCTCTACCCGGCGAATGTGGAGGAGTTGCTCGATCATGGCCTGATGGCGATCGCCATGTCGCGCTATTGCGGGCTGTGGGTCGGGGTCAAGTGCGTCACCGAAGTGGCCGAGCAAACCGCCAACGTGGACCTGGACATGTTGACGCGGCAATACGTCCTGCCCGAAACCGATGATGCCACCAACGTGCACATGAGTGCCGGCACCTTCAATCCGCTGGGTGAAGAGCGGGTGGTGGTGGAACACCGCCTGCCGCGGGCTCAGGCCTTCGTCCGCGCCAACCGCATCGATCGCACCATTTTCGATCCGGTGGCCGACGGGATCGGCATCGTGGCTTCGGGCAAATCGTACGGAGATACGCGGAGCGCGCTTGAGCTGCTGGGCATCGACGAGGCACGCGCACGGGCGCTGGGTGTCTCGCTATACAAGGTGGGCTGCATCTGGCCGCTGGAACCCGCCGGGCTTACCGGATTTGCAGAACGGCAGGCCGTCCTGCTCTTTATCGAGGAAAAAAAGGCGTTTCTCGAAGCGCAGGCCGCGGCGCACCTCATCAACATGCCCGGCCGCCCGCTTTTCGTCGGCAAGCAGGACGAGGACGGCCAAGCGCTGTTCAGCACCGTCGACGCGCTCGAACCTGTCGACATCGCGAAGATCATCGTAGGGCGTCTGGATCGGCTGGGTCGTGCCGATCGGGCCTTGCATGAGGCGGCGGAGCAACTGCCGGCAAGCCAGTCGGTCGCGGGCTCTGGTCCTGCAGGGCCAAAGCGAGCGCCATACTTCTGTTCGGGCTGCCCGCACAACCGTTCGACCAAGGTACCCGAAGGCAGCACCTCGATGACCGGCATCGGCTGCCACACGATGGTCAATTTCGTGCGCCCCGACATCGCTCTCCTGCCTACGCAAATGGGAGCGGAAGGCACGAACTGGGTAGGCCTTGCGCCTTTCGTCGACACTCCGCACATGTTCCAGAACCTGGGCGATGGCACCTATTTCCACTCAGGCCTGATGGCGATCAGGGCCGCGGTCGCCGCGGGGACCAACATCACCTACAAGATTCTGTACAATGATGCTGTCGCGATGACCGGGGGGCAGCCGGTCGACGGTTCGATCTCGGTTGCCGAGATTGCGCGGCAGGTGCAAGCCGAAGGGGTCGGCGAAGTCATCGTGCTCAGCGACGATCCCGATCGTCACCGCAATACCGGCCTGCCCGCGAATGTCAGGGTTGGCCACCGCGACGAGCTTGACGCCGTCCAGCGCCACTTGCGCGAGGTGAAGGGCACCACCGTCCTGATCTACGAGCAGACCTGCGCCGCCGAGAAGCGCCGTCGCCGCAAGCGCGGCCAGTTCCCTGATCCGGCCAAGCGGCTGTTCATCGCCAAGGAGGTATGCGAGGGCTGCGGCGATTGCTCGGTCCAGTCGACATGTGTCAGCCTGACGCCCGTGGAGACCGCGATGGGCCGCAAGCGCGAGATCGACCAGTCGAGCTGCAACAAGGACTACAGCTGCCTTAACGGCTTTTGCCCCTCCTTCATCACCGTTCGCGGCGCCGAACCGCGCAAGCCGAGCGCGCTGGAAATCGACGAGGCGAGGTTCGCCGCGATCCCGACGCCCCCCGTCGCGCCGCTGGATCAGGATGGCTTCGACATCATCGTGGCGGGCATCGGGGGCACCGGCGTCGTGACGGTCGGCGCGCTGATCGGGATGGCGGCCCACATGGAGGGCAAGCGCATGTCCTTGTTCGACATGACCGGGCTCAGTCAGAAGAACGGTGCCGTATACAGCCACGTGCGCATCAGCGACGGCGCGCGCCGTCCGGCGACGCAGCGCATCGCGCGCGGCGGCGCCGATCTTCTGCTCGCGTTCGACATGGTCGCCGGAACCGGGGCGGAAGCGGTCGATACATTGCGCATGGGCAAGACACGGGCCATCGCCAATACCGACCTTACCGCAACCGTTGCCTTCCAGTTCGATCGCAGCGCGCAGCTCGATCGGTTCATGCTCTTGTCAAAATTCGAGAAGCTGGTCGGCAAGGATGCGATTTGTAGCGTCGATGCCTCGTCGCTCGCCCGCAAGGTGCTCGGCGACACCATTGGCGCAAACATGTTCATGGTGGGCATCGCTGCGCAGATGGGTCTGCTGCCAGTCGGTGTCGAGGCGCTCGAAAGTGCGATCGAACTGAATGGCGTGTCCGTCGGCTTCAACCGCAAAGCGCTGCATCTCGGTCGTCTCTACGTTAGCGATCCCGCTTTCCTCGAAAGCCTCACGCGCTCCGATACCGACCGGCCGGAAGTCCTGCCGACCGGCCTTGACGAGATCGTCGCGCATCGCAGCGCTCATCTGGAACAGTACCAGAAGGCGGCGCTGGCATCTTCGTACCGCGCTCTCGTGAGCAAAGTCGCCGATGCAGAGCGTGCGGTCGCGCCGCAGTCCGAAGACCTCGCCGTCGCGGTTGCGCTCAACTACGCCAAGCTGCTCGCCTACAAGGACGAATACGAAGTTGCCCGCCTGCTCACCTCGCCAAAGTTGCGCGAAGAACTGGATCGAACCTTTGCCGACGGTGGGCGGATCAGCTTCAACATGGCGCCGCCGATCCTCAACGGAGGGGAAATTGACGGACGCCCGCGCAAGCGCGAATTCGGACCATGGATTCTTCCGGTCCTTCGGGTGATGGCGAGGATGAAACGGCTTCGCGGCAGCGTTCTCGATCCCTTTGCAAGAAATCCCGAAAGAAAGCGCGAGCGCGCGCTCATCGCAGAGTACGAGGCACTCGTAGAAAAGACCGTCGCTCGGCTGACCGCCACCAATCTCCCCGTAGCGGTCAAGCTGCTGTCGCTTGCCGACATGATCCGCGGATTCGGTCCGGTGAAGGACGCGGCGATCGACCAGTACAGCCAGACGCTCCGTACGCTGGAGGCACGTTTTCAGGAAGGCGGGCAGGCGCAAACTGCACCGGCCCCGGTGATGGCACCGACGGCATGAGCGTCGACACGGATGAAATCGTTGCCGCGCTGGGCGTTATCGTCGGCGCGCGTCATGTCCTGGTCGGCGAGGACGTATCGTCCCGGTGGGACGGCTATCCGCCGGTCAGCCCGGTCGATGCCGCCTGCATCGTGCGCCCGGCCGACACGTCGCAGGTCTCGGCCGTCCTGTCATGGTGCAACGACAACGGCGTTAGCGTCGTGCCGCACGGCGGACGGACCGGACTTTCCGGCGGAGCCCGCGCGCGCGCGTCGGACGTGGTGATCTCGCTCGAAAGGATGCGGGCGATCGGCGCGCCGGACAAAGCTGCCGGAACGATCGTCGTCGAAGGCGGAGCCATCATCCAGGCAGTGCAGGATGCAGCTCTGGCGCAGGGGATGATATTCCCTGTGGACTTCGGTGCGCGCGGGACGGCAACCGTGGGCGGCGCCATCGCGACGAACGCCGGCGGCAACTCGGTGCTGCGATATGGCATGACCCGCGACAACGTGTTGGGGCTTGAGGCGGTTCTTGCCGATGGCACCGTGATCGACGCGATGAACACCCTCATCAAGAACAACACCGGGTACGATGTGAAGCAACTCTTCATCGGGTCGGAGGGAACGCTTGGCATCGTGACCCGCGCCGTCCTGCGCCTGCAGCCGCAAGTACCCGCGACGGCAACGGCCTTCCTGGGGCTCGACAGCTTCGACCAAGCGCTGTCCCTGCTGTCGCATGCGCGGTCAATGGCCGCCGGCGCGCTGTCCAGTTTCGAAGTCATGTGGCCGTCCTTCGTCGGGGCCGTGGAAAGCGTAGGCAGGAATAGCTCCCCATTGGAGGGACGGCACCGCTTCTACGTCCTGATCGAAGTGGGCTGCGCAGATGCCGAACAGGTCCTTCAGGACTTGATCGAAGACGCTTGGCAACAAGGGATTGTAGCCGATGCGGCCATAGCGCAAAGCCTTGCACAGGCGGAGAGTTTCTGGGCGCTGCGTGACGACATCGAAGCGCTCATGCACGCGCTTTCGCCCGCTTTCGCTTACGATGTGAGCCTGCCCCAAGGGCGGATGGACCAATACGTCGTTGAACTCGAGGCCGCCTTAAGCGAACGCTGGCCGGAAGCGCGCGCGGCCGTGTTCGGCCACATGGGCGATGGCAACCTGCATATCGTTGTCTCGACCGGTTCGGCCGATGATCACGCGCTTGTGGATGCGCTCGTCTACGCGCCGCTCGCGCAATGGGGCGGCAGCATCTCAGCCGAACACGGCATTGGCCAGGACAAACGCGCGTGGCTTGCGATCAGCCGCTCGCCGGCTGAAATTGCCCTGATGCGGCAGACCAAGCACATGCTGGACCCGCGCGGCACGCTGAACCCCGGCAAGGTGCTGCCATGCCCCTGATCGAACTGGTCACGATTGACCTGGTCCTGTGGAAAGGCCGCGACCTCGCCGCCAAGCTGCGTGACCGGTTGACGGGCGCTCCCGACGGCCACGCGCTGGCATGCTGGCTGACCGACCTGGGCGTGCAGCAGCGCTTGTATCTTTTGCGAGAATGGCAAGATGCCGCAGCCATGCTGGCCGAGCGCAGCGCGCTTTTCCGATCCAGCGATCCGTTCGGGGCGGGCGATTGTATCGCTTCGCTTGCGTTCGGCACCTGGGAGCGGTTCGATTTCATGCCCCCTGCCCCGCCGCTGTCGCGCGACGATGTGTATGAATTGCGCTTCTACGACTTGCACGTGACCGGTCTCGCTCCCTCGCTGGCGGCATGGCGCGCGGCGATTGACGCGCGTCACGCGATTTCCCCAATCGCGTGCGCCATGTCCTCGCTCGACGGCCCATCCAGGCTGCTGCATGTCATCGCTTACGAAAATCTCGATGTACGAACCCGATTGCGGCGGCAACTTTACGCCGACGGGCTATGGCCCCCGCGCGGTGCGCCGGAACAGATCCGCCATGCCTTCGCCGAAACCGCCACTCTGGCGTTCGCGCAGGGCGACTGAACAATTGTCGCGCAAACGCATCGTCTACCGGAGAACATCATGACCTTTTTCGTTGTGACCATGACCCATCCCGATGGCGACGGGTGGGATACGCACTTGCTTGATCACCTGCGGTGGATTCTCGATCTCGTGAAGCAGGACAAGATCAAGGCTTCGGGACCGCCGATCGGGAGCAAGCTGCGGTCGGGCATGATCATCTTCCAGGTGGAAGACCGGGCCGAACTCGACGCGCTTCTGGCCAAAGACCCCTTCGTCATTCACGACCTGATCGTATCCCTCGACATCGTCGAATGGGACCCGCTGTTCGGCATATGGTCCGAATTTGCTTCAGGCAGGGCCGACGCCTTCGTCGCGCAGATCGAGGCCGAGGGCTAGGACTTCCTTAGCGTGATACGCCGATGATGCGCCGGTCGATCAGGTCGGCGATGGTCCCACTACCGATACCCATCACCTCGGCGAGCACCTCTTCACTATGCTCGCCGAGACGTGGCGCGCGCAAAGGGCTGCCCCGAACGGCACCGGGTATCGTCCCTGCCGCGCCCGCTGTAAGGTACGTGGCCCCGGTCAGGTGTGATACGGCCGAAAGCATCGGATTTTCCGCAACCCGCGCATCCTTTCTCACCGCCTCGCTCAACTTGCGATAGGGGGCCCAGGTTACGCCGCTCTCGTCAAAGGCACGGGCGAGATCGGCATAAGTACGCACCGCAATCGCATCGGCCACGATCGGATTCAGCCGATCCCGGTGAACGAAGCGAAGCCCCTCGTCGCTTGCAAAGCTCACCCCCGTTTCAGCTTCGATGGCTGAGACCTGCGATTCGATGCCCAACGCCTTCAGCAATCCGCTCCACTGCCGGGGGCTGATCGCGGTTATCATGAGTTGACGATCGTCGGCCGTGCGGAAATTGCGGCCGAACGCGCCGTAAAGGTCGTTCCCGAAACGCGGGCGATCGGTTCCCAGCACTTCTCCTTCGGCAAGCAAGCCCAGCGCGGCGAGCGAAGAGATCGCAATATCGCCCAGCGCAACGCGGATTTCGCGCCCCTGGCCGTCCGCTACGCGGGCCCGCTCCGCCGCGAGAAGCGCAAAGGCGGCATAGAGTCCCGCCGCGAGGTCCCAGGCTGGAAGCATGTGATTCACCGGTTCGTCCGGACCGAGATCGATGGGTCCGGTCATCAGCGGCACGCCCAGCGCGGCATTGACCGTGTAGTCGAGCGCATTCCCGCCATCGGCCCAACCCATGACGCGCACGGTCAGCATATCCGTCCGCCGCTTCGTCAGTTCGTCGTGCGAGAGGAAACCGCGCGCCGGATAGTTGCTGATCAGGCGCCCGACCGAGGCGGCGAGCGCCTGCGCCAGTTCGCGTCCCTCCTCGGACCGGAGGTCGATCGCGACCGACTTCTTGCCTTTGTTTAACCCTTCCCAATAGAAGCTGGCCCCGTTGTCCGCCCGCGGCCAGCGGGTGAAATCCGGTCCGCCACCGATGGGATCGAAGCGGATCACCTCGGCCCCCATCTGCTGCATATGGAGCGCGCCGAGCGGAGCCGCGACAAACGAGGCGCCCTCGACGATGCGAATGCCCTTCAGAAGATCGTACATGGTGCGAGGTGACCTCAGGCCGCGGCTGCGCCAACGAGCGCCTTGGTCTCCAGAAAGTCGGCAAACCCGTGGCCGCCCCATTCACGCCCGTTGCCCGACTGCTTGTAGCCGCCAAATGGCGCGTTGAAATCGAGATCGGCATCGTTGATCATAACCTGCCCGGTGCGCAATTGCCGGGCGATGTTGCAGGTTTCAACCGGATCGGGTCCCTGCACGCCGCCGGCAAGGCCGTATGGGCTGTCATTGGCGATGGCGATGGCTTCATCGACGGTGTCGTAAGCGATGATAACGAGGACGGGACCAAAGATTTCCTCGCGCGCGATGGTCATTTCGGGCGTGACATCGCGGAATACTGTCAGCTGCGCGTAATAGCCCGTGTCCAGCCCATCGGGACGACCAGACCCACCGGTGACGAGTTTGGCACCCTCCGCCACGCCGCGCTCGATCAGGGATTGCACCTTCTCGAAATGCGCGCCAGAGGCCAACGGACCCATCTCGGCTCCGCTGGCGGGAGCGCCCACCCGGATAGCGCCAGCTGCTTCTGCAGCGATGGCACAGATTGCGTCCAGTTCCGCGCGCGGCACGATCAGGCGGGTAAGTGCCGAACAGGTCTGGCCCGAATTCAGCATAATGCCTTTGATCGCATTCGGAATGGCCTTGTCCAGATCAGTTCCGGGCAGAAGTATGTTGGCGGACTTTCCGCCCAGTTCCTGCGTCACGCGCTTGACCGTGACCGCCGCCGAACGGGCCACCTCGATCCCCGCCCGGGTCGAGCCGGTGAAGGAGACCATGTCGACCTGGGGATGCGCGCTGATTGCCTCGCCTACCACCGGGCCAGTTCCATCGACCAGGTTGAAGACTCCTGCCGGTACGCCCGCATCAGCCATGATCTCGGCCCATACGTGCGCAGAGAAAGGGGCCACTTCGGAAGGCTTCAGCACCATCGTGCAGCCGGTGGCGAGCGCCGGTGCGACTTTTGCCGCGATCTGGTTGATCGGCCAGTTCCACGGCGTAATCATGCCCACCACACCGATGGGCTCGTGCATGATCAGCGTCGTGCCCTCGGTCTTTTCGAATTCATAGCTGCGCAAGGCTTCAAGCGCTGTCTGCATATGAACTACGCCAAGGAAGGCCTGCATCTGCTCGGCCAGCCAGCTGGGCGCCCCCATTTCCTCGGTCACGGCGGCAGCGAGGTCGCCGATCCGTTCCTGCACCGACGCGATGACGCGTTCGAGGAGAGCCATGCGCTCTTCGCGGGTCGTGCGGCCGAATCCGGCAAAGGCCCTGCGTGCGGCGGCAACCGCCTTGTCCACGTCGTCTGCCGTACCAAGGGCGATGCGGCCAGCCACCTGCTCGGTCGCGGGATTGACGACGTCGAGGGTTTTGCGGCCGATCGGATCGACCCATTGTCCGTCGATGAAAAACCGGGTGTAGTCACGCATCATGGTCTCTCCGCGTTTTGTTTGTACTGGCAGCGCACCTTCGGCCGCATTAAAAAGATTTTGGCAGGCCCAGCGTATGTGTCGCGACATGGCTCAGGATCAGGTTGGTCGAAATGGGCGCCACCTGGTAAAGCCGCGCCTCGCGGAACTTGCGCTCGATGTCGTATTCTTCCGCAAAGCCGAATCCGCCGTGGGTCTGAAGGCAGGTATCGGCCGCGAACCAACTGGCCTCCGAAGCAACGAGTTTGGCCATGTTAGCCTGCGTCCCGCACTCCAGCCCCGCCTCGAATCGCCGGGCCGCATCTTCAACCATGAGGTTGGCGGCCGTCACCTGAACCTGCGCCCGCGCGATCGGGAATTGCACGCCCTGGTTCACCGCAATGGGCCGGCCAAAAACGGTTCGCGAGGCGGCATAGTCGCTTGCCCTGTCGATGAAGAAACGGCCGTCACCGATGCATTCGGCGGCAATCAGGATACGTTCAGCATTCATCCCGTCGAGGATATATCCGAAACCCTTGCCCTCCTCACCGATGAGATTTTCCACCGGAACCTCGAGATCGTCGAAAAACAGTTCGGTGGTCGCGTGGTTGAGCATGGTGCGTATCGGACGGATGGTGAGGCCGTTGCCCACCGCCTCGCGCAGATCGACGAGCAGCACGCTCATGCCCTGTGAAGGCTTGGCGCAATCTTCGCGCGCGGTCGTGCGCACCAGAAGGACCATCAGGTCGCTGTGTTCGGCGCGGCTGATCCAGATCTTCTGGCCGTTGACGATGTAGCGATCACCTTCGCGCCGGGCGAAGGTGGAGATGCGTGTTGTGTCGGTGCCGGCTGTAGGCTCGGTGACGCCGAACGCCTGCAGGCGAAAGTCGCCGCTGGCGATGCGCGGCAGGTAGGCCGTTTTCTGCGCCTCGTTCCCGTGGCGCAGGACCGTGCCCATCGTATACATTTGCGCGTGGGCCGCGCCGCCGTTGCATCCGCTGCGCTGGACTTCCTCCAGAATGGCGGCTGCGGCGGAAAGGCCAAGGCCGCTTCCGCCGTATTCCTCGGGAATCAGGGCCGAAAGAAAGCCGGCCTGCGTGATCGCGTCGACGAATTCGGTCGGATAGCGTCGATCCGAATCGAGCGACTGCCAGTAGGGACCCGGGTAGTCTTCGCACAGGCGGCGGACGGATTCGCGGATTTCGGGGTAGGACTGGTCCGGGATTTCGATCATGCGCCAATTAGCCTGAAATAGGGCAAGGTCATGCCGTTGGGGGCGCGCGCGAAGTCGATCTCAATACGGGCGCCGATGACGAGCCGGTCGATATCGGCCGCATTCATGAGTCCGGTCATGCGAGGCCCCTCTGCGAGCTGGGCCTGAACCACCGGATAGGGCGGCTCGAAATCTGGGAAATATGCGCGACGCACGACGACGAAAGTGCTGATCGTGCCCTTGCCGCTGGCATCGATCCAGCGCAGGTCCGGCCCGAAGCATTTGGGGCAAACCGGACCCGGTGGAAGGTGGACGTGCCCGCACGCCGTGCACTCCGGCAAGCGCACCCGCCCCTCTTCAAAGCCATCCCAGTAGGGCTGGCTGTCTGGCGACATCTGCGGTTTCACACTCATGCTTCGTTCCCCAGAATGACGGAATCACCCCACATGGTGCCCCAATGCATCAGGTCGGCGCGTGGCATCTGCCGCTCCCCTGCCTCACCGCGCATCTGACGAACCATTTCCGCGATCGTGTTCCAGCCTCCGACATGCGCTTCGGAAAGGAGACCGCCCGAGGTGTTGACTGGCAGGCTGCCGCCCGGGGCGATCTGGCCGTCAGCGATGAAGCGATGCGCGCTGCCGGGATCGCAATAGCCGTGCCTCTCGAGCGCGCCGATCACCAGCGGCGAAAATGCGTCGTAAGTACCAAAACCATCGATGTCTGCATTGCTCACACCGGCCATCTCGAAGGCCTGTCGGGGACGCCGCTCGGCAGACCAGTCGGTTACGCCCTGCTGCGCAATGCCGAAGCCGCGGGGCGCAAAGATGAACTCGTCGGGCCCGCCGCGAATGCCCTGCATGCCACGCACGTAGACGGGCGATTTGGCCAAATCGCGGGCGCGATCTGCGCTGGTGAGGATCAGGACGATCGCCGCATCGTTGATCTGGGCGCAGTCGGCCCGGCGCAGGGGATCGATGAAGCCAGGTTCGTTGGCGTACGCCTCCCAATCGAACGGTTCTCGCCGGATCGCCGCCGGGTTGAGCGCCGCGTGCGCGCGAGAAGACATGACGACGTCGCGCAGGATTTCCGTGCCCACGCCATATTCGTGCATGTAGCGCTGCGCAAACAGCGCAGCCCCGCCACCCGGACTGGTCAGGCCGAAGGCGGGGTCTTCGCCATGCGAACCGCCCCCTTCGCGCAAGCCCTCATGGTCGTTTTCACCACCGAGCGCGCCACGCACCGACAGGAACTTGACCGACGTCACGCAAGCCACCGTATCGGCCATGCCGCAGGCAATCGCCATCGCCGCCGTCTGGAGCGAGAGCGTGACGAAGCGGCCGTGAAGCCAGAATTGCGCGGCATAACGCAAGTTGAGCCCGGCATAAGCCGCGAACTGATCGTAATCGACGCCAAGCGGCGTACCCATGTGGGTGATCATGCCGTCCACGTCATCACGGTGGAGGCCGGCATCGTCGAGCGCCCCGCGCAAGGCCGTGGCGGCAAGCGAAGAGGCGCTGTCAGGAAGCCGGCGTGCAAAGGCGCTCGAACCGACGCCCACGATCGCGGCCTGGCCGCGCAAGTCGAAGGTCATGGCATCTTACCCCTTGAATAGGCCGACGGGCAGGCCCGCCACATCGACGCGAGTCTTGAAAACGCAGCCATCGACACCGGGCGATGCGCCGCCCTCGGGCGTCTTCTCATGTGGCTGCAGCGTGGTGATGTAGAGCGTCTTGAGGTCATCGTCGCCGAAGGCGATCGAACTGGGAAAGCGGACCGGCGTTTCCAGTATCTCGGCTTCGCGCCCTTCGGGATCGAGACGGCGGATGCATCCCGAACCCGGTGCCGCCACCCAAAGAAAGCCCTCGCTGTCCATCGCACAGCCATCGGGATGCCCTTGCGCTTCGGTGAAGGTGGCAAAGATGCGGCGATTGGCCACAGCGCCGGTCTCCACGTCGAAGTCATAGGCATAGACGTGCGGCGGATCGGAATCGCAATGGTACATGGTCGCGTCGTCCGGGCTCCAGGCGATGCCATTGGATATGCCGTAGCCATCGCTAATCTTGGTGACGGTCAGGTCGGGATCGACCCGAAACAGCCCGCCAACCGGGTTCTTCAGCCTCCGGTCCATCGCGCCCACGAAAAAGCGACCGCGACTGTCCGCCTTGCCGTCATTGAAGCGCTCCTTGGCGAAATCGACTACGCTGGGTTCAACGCGCCGCTCCTCCGCACCGTCGGGACTCAGAAGGACGAGCCCCTTGCGGAACGCGACAAGATGGCCACCGCCAATTCTCGGCGCAAAGCTGCCAGGATAATCATCGAACTTGCGCGAGGTGCGATCGGACCCGTCAGGGCGGCACGATTGCAACGTCTTTCCGACCACATCCAGCCAGTAGAAGCGCTGGTCGCGCGGTTCCCAGGTCGGACATTCTCCCAGTTCGTCCACGTCAGACGTAATGCGTTGCATCGTCTGCTCTCCGCTCCCGTTTGTATATGTCATATCTGTACCGTGATCCGGATTTGCGCGGCTTCCAGCCAATGCCAAACGGCTATCACCGCTATGGCGACGGGGTATTGCGGCGGCGCAGGCCTCAGCGATCATAGCGGTCCAGACACCGGCGAGGCGGCCGGGACAGGATTGCAACGCATGGTGACAGAGGATCTGCTGGCCGCCCGGCTGTTTGACGTGTCGGGAAAGGTCGCGCTGATAACCGGCGGCGGCAGTGGGATCGGGCTGATGCTGGCGCGGGCGCTGCGCGCGAACGGCGCGAACGTCTATATCTGCGGCCGCGGTGAGAGCAAGCTGGCCGCTGCCTCCGCCGCTGCAGACTGCGTGGCGATCTCCGCCGACATCTCGAAACGTGGGGGCATAGACGGATTGCACCGCGAACTGGCAATCCGGGAGCAACGGCTCGACATTCTGGTCCACAATGCGGGGACGAGCTGGGTCGCCCCCGTAGCCGACTTCCCGGAAGCAGGCTGGGACAAGGTATTCGACCTCAATACCCGCGCACCCTTCTTCCTCACGCAGGCGCTCATGCCGCTGCTCGAACGCGATGGTCAGGACTGGTCGAGCGTCATCATGGTCACGTCGGCGCGGGCCCGCACTGCGCCGTCTTCGTCCGTGGCGTACAATGTCTCGAAAGCCGCCACGACCCATCTGGTCCGCGTCCTGGCGCGGGCGCTTGCCGCGCATCGCATCAGAGTGAACGCGATCCAGCCCGGCTGGTTCGAAACTGACATGAACCGCGATTACGTCGCGCGCCATGGCGATGCGCTGGTCCGCGACCAGACCGTTCCGCGCCTTGGCACCGAAGCGGACCTGGCGGGCGCGGTGCTCTATCTTGGATCGCAGAGCGGGTCCTTCCTCAACGGCACCGTGCTTGAAGTCGACGGGGGTCTGATCTCCGGGCTCTAGTCGCGAATAACAGGCGGCGTGCCTCCAAGATCGGCAAGCGCCGCAAACAACGCGCGGCAATCCCCCGGGCCGCCAATGTCGGCGAGCGCATCGACGAAACGGTCTGCCATGGCTGCATCACCGCTTTCGCCGATTTCCCTGCGGAACCGCGCCAGAACTGCCTCGTCATCGAGCCACGGCACATCGTCGATCGTTTTCGCCCGCGTAGTCCCGTCGGTAAGATGCAAGGTCACGCGCGCGCCCTGCCTGCCCGGAAACGCAGCCTCGAATTCAGGGTCGATCCCGATTTCGACCTGCGGCAGAAGACGCTGCATCTCCGGATGATGGAACTCGGCGTAGGCCGTCTCGTCCAGTTGTTCGTGAACCAGTGCAGCGCAGATCGCGAACTGCAAGCTCATCTTGGATTGCTGAACGCTGGTGAAGGGGCCAGCGTGATCGCAGCCGGGATAGACGCGCGCCTCAGTAAAGGTATCGAGGACGATGCGTTCGACCTGGTCGGAATGCAGGGCATCGCGCGCCTTTGTCTGCAACATCGCTGCCACCGGCGTTTGCACGAAGTTGCAACCGGCCACCGGCTTGTGCCGCACGCCCAGGATCGCCCTCGGTTTGGAAAGATCGAACGCGTCGGCAAACAGCGAACCCGCACGCTCGCCGCATCCAAAGGCGGCAAAAAGCCCGTCGGCCCCTTCAAGGATGTCCAGGCAGCCTTCGATCCCGGCACAGGCGAGGTCATGTGCCCGCAGGCCCGATTGCGCCGCCATCCCGGCGTGAAGGAATATTTCCTGCCCTCCCGACCAGGCCCACTGGTTAACTCCGCACGCGAAATTGCCGGCGATGCTGAGAGCATGGGCCGTTCGCCGTGGATCGAGCCCGCTGGCCGCCGCCGCACCGGCGGCTACGCCGAACGCTCCGGTCATGCCCGACGGCCGCAGATGGCGATTGTGGCGACCGCTTCCCCAGATCGCCTGGCCGAGCGTTGCTGCCACGTCATACCCGGCTACGATCCCTGCCAGAAGGGCATGTCCCGAAAGCCCATCTCTCTCCGCCAGTGCGAGCATGGCCGGAATGACGAGAACCCCGATATGGCTGCCACTACCGACATGCATGTCCTCGCGTATCAGGCTATGGCCAAGGATGCCGTTGGCAAAGGCCGCATCGCTGGCGGACGTTCGGCCTCCCGTCGCCAGGTTGACCGAGTTCCCCGGCGCGGTCTCAAGCTCGGCATAGCGGGTAAGCGCCCCTGCCCACCGCATGGTTCGCGCCCGAATGGCACAGCCGACGAGGTCGAGGACGCAGAGGCGCGCCTTCTTCGCGACCGCATCATCGACCGGCGCCTGCGCAAGCGCCTGGACATGGCTTGCCGCAAGACCGGTCAGGAAACTTCCATCCACCATGTCTGTCACCTCAATCATCATGAATTTCGTTTGCGTCACGGACGAAATCGGGAGAGCGTCTGATCTGCAGGACGGTCAACAGCACGAGCCCAATAGAAACCGATGCGCTGATACAGCCGACCCAAGCCAGCACCCGGCTGAGCGGAACGTCCGGCCCCCCGAACCAGTCATTGCCATAGCCCACCATCGCTGGTCCGCCGGCAGTGCCGATGATGGTGATGATGACGAGGAAGATCGCCGATACCTGCCCACGCGACTGCGGCGGCGAGAGATCGGCGAGCGAGGTCAACCCGATCACCATCATCGCACCCATACCGAACGCGACGCAGCCCGCACCCGTCACCGCGAGATTGGCGGTGTGACCAGAAGCGATCAGCAAGAATCCGGCTATCGCAAGCGCTATGAAGACGCTCGCGCTCCCGATTCGTCCCACCGGGCCGAAACGCCCGACCGCCCGATCCGAAAAGCGACCGCCGAACACCGCCGCGAAAATCCCGACGATCACGATCAGAGCACCATAGGTCAGGCCCGCCAACTTCGCATCGTAGCCATATTCGCGGATGAGAACGGTCGGAAACCACCCGGTGATTGCATATTGGCAGACATTGGCCATCGCCCAGCCGACATGGTGCGGAATATAGATGCGCCGCCTCAACCACCAGCCGCTGAAGCCGTCCAGCGCGCTGCCACTGGATATTTGGGAAGTGTGCCGCCGGGCGGGTTCTTCCAGTGTGGCGAGAGCCAGACAGGCGACGAGGCCGGGCGCTAGCAGCAAGATGAGCACGATCCGCCACGGCTCGAGCGCGATGCCTTGGGCGGCCAGCGCCAAGGAAAATTGCTCTACCGACGGCATAGCAAAGCCGACGAGTATCAGGGAAAGACCGGCGCCTGCGTATATGCCCATGCTGAACAGGCCAAGCGCCTGCCCGCGTTTTTCGCTGGGATAAAAATCGCTGATCAAAGAGATCGCACAGGGCACGAGAGCCGCCTCACCCGCGCCAACCGCCATACGCGCCGCGAACAGTTGCCATCCCGCTTGGGCGAAGCCGCCTGCCGCTGCACCCACGGTCCAGATCGCGATGCACAAGAGCATCAGGTTGCGACGATTGCCATGATCCACGCGCCGCCCAATGAACAGACCGGCGATCGCGAAAGTGATCACGAAGGCAGCGCCCTGCACCAGTCCGATCATCCCGTCCGAAAGGCCCAGCGATTGCTTGATGGGTTGAACGAGAAGACTGAGCACCTGCCGGTCAAGGTAGCCGACAAGGTTCACGATGAAGAGTACAAACATGGCGTAGCCCGCCCGGGTCCGCCACGCGCGCCGGTCTCCCTGCCAGGTTTGAGGCACCGGTATTTCCGACGCGATAGTGGCCGTCGGGCCTCGTTCCATCATCCTCGTGTCCCTAAGACGGTACCGTCGGCGCGATCGCCGCTGTGCGTTGTGTTGTCGGCCCTGTCGCTGCGCAGGAAGCCTGCGCAGCTCCGGGTTTATTCCTGCTCTGCCTTGGCGAAAAATTCGGCCAGACGCTGTTTGTGCACCTTGCCGGTGGTGGTCAGTGGAATATCCTCGCTACGTAAAATTTCCAGCCGCCGCGGAACCTTGAATGCGGCGAGCTGAACCTTGCAGTGCGCAAGCACATCGTCGAGCGACAGTTCCGACCCGGGCGACGGGACAAGCACCGCAGCCACGATCTGCTCGCGATCAGGGTCGGGCAGCCCGGTGACATGCGCTTCGGAAACTCCGGGATGCTGCATCAGCACTTCTTCCACCTCAAGCGGCGATACATTGAGCCCGCCGGTCTTCAACATCTCCTTGGATCGACCTCGAAAATGGAAGAAACCGTCCGCATCGAAGCGACCAAGGTCACCCGTCTTGAAATACCCATTTGCGTCAAAACTCTCGGCCGTCTGCTCGGGCGCTTTGTAATATCCGACCATTGTGCGACCTTTGACATAGACTTCGCCGGTCTCGCCCGTCGGAACTTCGGCGCCAGAATCGGGATCGACGATGATTACGTCCATCCCCGGCACCGGCTTGCCGTGGGTCGTCGACCGTTGCTCGACAGTGTCGTTGCGATCGCCCATCGACACGAAGCCGTAGGTTTCCGTCAAGCCGTAGGGCGGACAGGCGTCCGGCAAAAGATTGGTGAGAACGTCTTCGATCTGATCGGGCGTGCCGCTAACCACGCCCTTGCGCAAGGTCGAGATGTCGAACTGCGCTACGGCCGGATGCTCGCTGATAGCCTGAAGGATGTTCGCGGTGCCGTATAACGCGGTGCAGCGATACCGGTCGATAAGCCGGATCGCCTCATCCGCGTCGAAATGATGCTGCAGGACGATGTGGGTGGCATGCGTCCAGGCCGCGAACACCCCGTTTTCGCAACCCATGCCCCAGAACAGCGAGACCGGAAGGAAGAAAGCATCGCTTTCGTCGAACCCGAGCCGTGCGCCGATCTCGGTCATGTTTTCGATCAGTCCGCGATGCGCCAGCATCACCCCCTTGGGCCGCGAGGTCGAGCCGGAGGTATAGAGCAAGTAGGCGACATCTTCGGGCGTAACTGCCGTAATTGCGCTGTCGAGGGTAGCATCGGTGACCTGCGCCCCAGCGCTCAGGAAATCATCGTACGATGCCATCGCTTCGCCCGGCACGCCTTCGAAGACGATGATCTGCCGCAGGTGCGGGAAATTGCGATCCCACGGCTGCAAATCCTCCATCAACGGCACGTAATCCTTTTTCAGGAAGCGGGCCGCCATGATAAGAACAGAAGTGTCACTGTGCTCAAGCACATAGGACAGCTCGCGGTTTGTGTACCAGGTGTTCAAGGCACACAGCGTCGCGCCGATCATGTGTGCGCCGGTCGCCACTACAAGCCATTCGATCCGGTTGCCCATCAGCAACCCGATTTTGTCGCCCCTGCCAACGCCCGCCGCAATCAGCGCCTTTGCGCAGTCGCGCGCCATGCCTTCGAACTTGGCGAACGTGACCGTCGTCTCGCCAAAGGAGAGCGCAGGACGATCGCCGTGCTCTTGTGCCAGTTCGTGCACGAGCCCTGGCACGGTACGACTTTGCGGAGTGAACATATCGCCTTTTCATCCTCAGTAACCTGCGGGCATTCTTCGAGTATCCCGCCCGCCGGACCGCAGCTTCGCACGGTTCCGACGGTCAGGCCCTGCCCCTGTTCGCATTATCGAACAGCAGCGCTGCTGCTTTGCCCCGCTTGGGCGCCAACGTCCTGCAATGCCCGTTTGGGCAGCGCTTCGCATCGACCGGGGAACGCTAGTCAAACACGCCTCACAAACTTCATGCCGTTTTGCCATCGCGGTCATGCCGTCATGTTATCCTAAAGGCTTTCCGCCCCAACGCGTTCGATGCAACGCGCTATCGCCATGATGCCGAAGTCCTATGATCCGGCCCGGCTTCATGCTCTAAAATCGATGCGGACCCAGGCTGCTCGCACTTGAAGCACGCCGGGAGATGGAGCGTTTCGACATGCAACACGGCAATCTGACCGAAATACCCCCGGCGGGCACGGTCGGCCTGATGGTCCAGGGCGTTGAAGCCGCCCATCGTCTTGTGGCGGCCGCGGTTTCGTCGGTCCGCACCATACAGCGACAGACTACTGCAGACGGCGATCCCGACCGTGAGCAGTTCGCCACGCATGCGCTGGCATGGTACGCGACGTACGAACTTGCGCTCAGCGAATTGCTCGCATGGTCACGTAGTCTGGAATCTGAAGGCCGACTGGGCGCCATCGAACGGACGATCGGATTGGTGGCGACATCAGAATACCTTGCCCAGATGGCCGGCGGGATCGCCATGAGCCAGGTCGAGATCGCACGGATAGACGCATTCCGGATCGACCCGGAGGCTGAGGCCGACTTCCGCGCCGCCGCCGCTCAGGCAATTGCAGCGGGACGAGACCCGGCACTGCGGACGTGGCTCGCGCAGGCGGCGGCCGAGGGGCTGGACAGCGGCAATTTCGGCGATGCCGGGATCGATGACATGCTGGACATGGTGCGGGCCAGCTTCCGGCGTTTCGCGAATGAAAAGGTCCAACCGCAGTGTCAGGCCTGGCATCAGGCGGATGCGCTGATCCCAATCGAACTGGTCGAAGAAATGGCCGAAATGGGAGTTTTCGGCCTGACGATCCCAGAAGAGTTCGGCGGATCGGGCATGGGCAAGATCGCTATGGCGATCGTGAGCGAGGAATTGTCGCGCGGATATATCGGCGTCGGGTCACTGGGCACTCGCTCGGAAATTGCGGCCGAGCTCATCCAGCTTGGCGGGACGCACGCCCAGAAGAGCGCCTATCTGCCGCGCATCGCCAGTGGAGAAATTCTGCCGACCGCCGTCTTTACGGAGCCCGACACCGGCTCGGATCTCGGATCGCTGGCCACCCGCGCAAGCAAGTCGGACGGCGGTGGATATGCGATCACCGGCGCGAAAACATGGATCACCCATGCCAGCCGCTCCGACCTGATGACGGTGCTGGCGCGCACCGGTCCGGCCGATCAAGGCTACCGCACGCTGTCGATGTTCCTTGCGGAAAAGCCCCGCGGCACGGCAAAGGATGCGTTCCCTGTGGACGGTCTGGTCGGAAGCGAGATCGAGGTACTCGGCTATCGCGGGATGAAGGAGTACGAACTTGTGTTCGACGATTTCCGCGTTCCGGAAACGACCCTCCTGGGCGGGGTCGAGGGGCAGGGCTTTAAGCAATTGATGATGACTTTTGAATCGGCACGTATCCAAACCGCGGCCCGCGCCGTTGGTGTTGCTCAGAACGCGCTCGAATTGGGACTGCGTTATGCGCTGGACCGGCGGCAGTTCGGCAAGGCGATCATCGCCTTTCCGCGCGTTTCGGCCAAGATAGGATGGATGGTCGCCGAAACGATGATCGCACGGCTTCTTACATATCGCGCCGCGCGAGAGAAGGACGGTGGTCGCCGCTGCGATCTTGAGGCAGGCATGGCCAAGCTACTCGCCGCACGTGTCGCTTGGAGCAATGCGGACAACGCGCTGCAGATCCACGGCGGCAACGGCTATGCCCTGGAATATCCGATCAGCCGGGTCCTGTGCGACGCGCGCATCCTCAACATTTTCGAAGGGGCTGCAGAGATCCAGGCTCAGGTGATTTCACGCAGGTTGCTGTCCGATGCCGGGTGACGAAACGATGAAGGCCATTGTCCAGGACCGGGCGGGCGATCCCGGCGTGCTGGCGGTCAGGCAAGTTCCAACACCGTCATTGCGATCCGACGACGTGCTGATCCGCGTGGAACGTAGCGGCGTGTGCTATCACGACGTGCTCGTGCGGCAGGGCGTGTTCCGCAAAGCCGTGCAGATGCCGCTCATTCCCGGTCACGAGGTTGCGGGGATCGTCGAGCGGGTCGGCCCCGCGGTCAGCGATTTCGTGGTTGGGGACCGGATCTGCACCACGCAGCGGCGTGCGGTTTGCGGGCGTTGCCGGTTATGTCGTTCCGGTCGCGAGACACTGTGCGAGGCACAGGAGTTCATGGGCGATGCCCATCTCAATGGCGGATATTCGCAATATGTGGCGGTTGCGCAGGACTGCGCGGTCAAAGTGCCCGCGGATGTTTCGCTGGATCACGCCGCCATCGCCGCGTGCGCCATCGGCACGCAGCTCAATGCCATTCGCGACGTTGGCCGGCTGAAAGCCGGTGAAACCGTTCTCGTGACCGGCGCCTCGGGCACGCAAGGCGGACATGGGGTGCAACTCGCTCGGGCAATGGGTGCGCGTGTCCTGGCGACCGTGTCTTCCGAAACGGCTGCCAAGGTCGCGCGCGATCATGGGGCTCACGATGTGATCGTTACGCCGCACGGGATCGATTTCTCCCGCCAGGTGCGCGAAGCCACCGCCGGGGCTGGAGTCGACATGGTGGTCGACAACGTGGGAACAGACATTTTCCACTTCATTCGGCGCGCGGTCGCGCGCGGTGGCCGCTGGGTGATGGTCGGTGCCCTTTCGGGCAAACAGGTATCGTTCAACACCGCCCAACTTTTCACGAGCGGCATCGACATGCTGAGCGCGGTCAGTTGCTCGCGCGCGCAGCTTGCCGATTGCCTCCAGTTGCTAGCCGATGGGGCCGTGAAGCCCGTGATTGCCGATGTTGTTGCGCTGGACGACGCCGCCGCTGCGCATCGCAGGCTCGAATGCGGCGGCGTCGGCGGGAAAATTCTACTTCACGTCTGATGGTGAGGGATCGCGACCCCCATCCTCTCGCCGTCTCCCCACAAACCGCACCGGCAAGGAAGCGATGATGATGATGAAATCTGCCTATGCCGCAAACATCGCTGCTGCGCGCCATTTCCTGTTCGTTCCGGGCAACCGCCCCGAACGCTTCGACAAGGCAGCGGCGAGCGGTGCGGATGTGGTCGTCATCGATCTCGAGGATGCCGTGCCCGCACCGGCCAAGGCGCAAGCACGCGACGACGTCCGCCGCTGGCTGGAGGCCGGCGGATCGGCGATGGTTCGCATCAATGCGATCGACGCTCCCTGGTTTGCCGAGGATCTCGCGCTCGCCCACATCACGACATTGCAGGGACTGATGGTGCCAAAGGCGGAGGCTGGCGACGCCATCATCGACGTCGCGCGCCTGTCACCGGTCGTCGCGCTGGTCGAGACGGCGCGCGGCGTAACGGGCATCGATGCGCTCGCGGCTGTGCCGGGCATCGTGCGCCTCGCCTTCGGGACCATCGATTTCGCGCTCGATTGCGACCTTACGGCATCCGACCGCCAGCTCGACCCGGTAAGGCTCGCCATGACCATCGCCAGCACGGCGGCGGGGATCGCCCCACCGATTGACGGCGTCACAGTCCGCTTCGACGATCCCCTGCCGGTCGAAATCGCTGCGCGGGCGGCGCGTTCGATGGGGTTCCGCGCGAAGCTGTGCATTCATCCCGCCCAGCTCGCCCCGGTGGCAGCGGCTATGACGGCATCGGAAGAAGAGCTCGAACGAGCCAGGCAGATTGTCGCCGCAGACCGCGCGGCGTCAGGAAGCGCCGTATCGCTCGGCGGCGAAATGATCGATCGGCCGATCGTCGCCCGCGCCTATCGCCTGCTTGCCGAGGGGGGATGACGGCCGACCATGGAGGCCGGCCGTCATCAGTCTTGTAGCCGAATGCGGTAGAGCGCGTTGCGCACGTCGGAAGCGATATAAGCATATCCATCGCCGCCGATCGCAAGGCCGCCCGACCGCGAGTATGGCTGCATCAGCAGACCGATCGGCAGATCGTCCTTTGCTACCCGAGCTTCCGTAGCACCCGGCGCCAGTGCAAGCAGGCGACGTTCGGCAGTATCGAGCACGTAGATCGTCCCGCCCGGTGCGATCGCCACTGTCCGCGGCGTGCCGAGATCGCGCGCGATAACCGTCTTCGTCCCTGTTTCGGGGTCGATCCGAACCAGTCGTCCACTACCGCTCTCGGTGATCAGCACGGTGCCGCCAGCTTCATCGACAAGGCCGAGCGGCTTATCGAGATCGCTGGCAAGCACGGTGCGCTTCTCCCCGCTGATGGCAAGAAGCTGTCCGGATGCCGGCAGGGTTGCGAGCAGGGTTCCGTCGTCGCGCTCGATCGCGCTGGCCGGCCCTGCGACCCCGTCGATCGTGCGCACAAACCGGCGCGTGCTCCGATCAAAAATCTGGATACAGTTGAGCAGGTCGCTGGCGAGCACGATATGGCCGCCATGCACGCTCACTGCCGTCGGCGCCTCCAGCGGCGAGACGAGAGGGCGGGCCAGGTCGGTAGCCTGTCCGGTCCGGCCATCGACCGCGTGAAAGGCGAAGCCACCAGCGACGTAGATTTCGGTCCGTCCCTGGTGCTGGCCCGCCGCGATCGCGAAGGGGAAGCCGAGTTCCCCAGCCATCAAGGTGGTCTGCTGACCCGTGACAAGGTCGACGTCAGCCAGGCTGCTGTCAGGCATGTTGGTGACGAGCGCATGGCCATTCTCGCGAATGATCATGTCGTCCCCGCCGGTCGGCAAGCGGGCGATATCGCGCTGATCCGATCCGTCACGGTTCATCATGACCAGCCGCCCGGTCGCCCCGTCCATCACCAGCAAGCGCCCGTCCTGCGTGATGCGAACGCTGCTCGGCCGCTCGAAGCCGGTTGCGATCGCCGTCACTTTACCCGTAGCCGGATCGATCCGTGCAACCTGTCCTTTCACGAAGAGAGGTGCATAGATCATCCCGTCATCGCCAACCGCGAAGGCGTTCGGGCCACCGATGTCGGTCACGATCGTGCGCGGCGGGGTCCTGCCTTCGAGGTCGATTTCGGACAAGCCATCGCCAAAGAACACCTGCCCCACATAGAGGTGCTTGCCATCCGGAGAGAACGCCAGCGAATTGGCTCCGGGAAGCGAGGTGGCTATGGTGCTGATCGTTCCCGCGGCACTACGGCGCTTGACGGCGCCCTCGACGATTGCGGTGAAGACCATAGAGCCATCAGGCGCAAACGCGACATCGTCGGCTATTCCCAATGGCGGATTGACGACCGCAGTCGCGCTTTGTCCATCGAGGTCCACGGCCAGTATGGACTGGCGCGCAATGCTGGCGACATAGATCAGTCCATCGGGCCCCGCAGCCAACCCGTTTATCGCAGGCAGCGGGGACGACGCGACGACGGTTTCCAGCTCGATTGCCGAGCGCGGCACCGCCGCACAACTTGCAGCCATGATCGCGATGGCAGGGACCGCGCACGCGCGCACGGATCGGCTCCACACGCGCGCCGCATCGAACCGGGGGGGAAAGCGCTTCCCGCCCTGCTGCGTTCCCGCAAAGGGCGGGCTCGCAAGAGACATCAGTACGTCACCCCGATCCGGAGGCCGTATGTAACCGGCTTGCCCGTGTACCGCGTGATGAAATCCGAAGCGCCGAATGCGGTGTTGTAATAGTATGTGTTGGTGAGGTTGCGCCCGAAGATCGCGACCGACCAGCGATCGTCCCGCGACTTTACGCCGATTTGCCCGTTCACCAGGGCATAGGGCTTGATATCGAAGAGCGGCCCGGAATTGAAATCCGCCGTTGCCGAACTGCGATAGGTGACGTCGCCACCGGCGAAACCCATCAGAGTCTCGCTAACCGGCGTTTCATAGCTGAAACTGCCGTTCAGCTGCCATTTCGGCGAAAAGTTGAAGGGCCGGCCGACAAGGCTGAGCCGTTGGTTCGTCTGGCTGTAGAACTCGCCTTCGAGCACTTTGGTGTCGATATAGGTCCCCGCGAGGGTGAGCCGCAGCCCCTGTGCCGGGGCCATGTCGACTTGCAGTTCGGCGCCGTTAACCCGGGACCGCGGAATGTTGACGAGCGCGCGCACCGGCCCGAACGTCGCGTCGACGATACGGCTGAACAGCTGCTTGTCGGCATAATCGTAACGGAAGACCGCGCCGTTCACCTGCATGAGGCGATCGAACAGCGAGAGCTTGAAGCCCGCCTCGTAGGCGTCGACCCGTTCCTGACTCACAGGCGTAAGCTGTGGCACCGACGTAGCCGGTGGATTGGGAAAGCCGCCCGATTTGTAGCCACGGTTGAACGAGATGTAGAACAGCTTGCCGCGCTCCGGCTGGATGTTGATCCCCGCCTTGATCGAAACATTGTCTTCGTCCAGCGTGAGGTTGCTGAGGACCGGGTCGAAGTTCGAATTCATCGTCACGCAGCCGCCGGGAACGAACGCGCCGGGATTGGGTTGAAGACCGGCCCGAGCTTTCAGGCTACCGCTGATGTTGCTGATGTAGTTTGCCAGCTGACCGCTTCCGCTGTCGCGTGAACAGCCAGTGAATTCCCGCTTCTCTTTCGAATAACGCAAGCCCGCGGCAACGTTCAGCCAGTCGGTGATCGGCACAGTGGCATCACCGAAGAGGCCGAAGGCATCGACTTTCTGATCCGAGGTCGGCACGATAGCATCGGTGGGTATGGCCAGCGACTGGCGCAGGCCGGTCGAATGGAGTCCGTTGAACACGTTGACGTCATGGCTCGTGTCGTGGCGGTAATTCGCACCGACAAGGGCTGTCAGATCCCCGTCGCTGTACGAGCCGCGCACTTCCTGGTAGAGCGAACCGATATCACCCAGGTAATTATATTCCTGATCGATGATGTTCACGCCGTCGCGGTCGCTCGACGTATCGACCTTGTACTTTGAGTACGCCGTGATCGCAGTCGCCGCGAAGCCGCCGCCGAGATCGGCCTGAACCTTGCCGAACAGCTGGTAGAAGCTTTCATCCGCGGCGTATTCCATGCCCGGATTCCAGTCCGCTGCGCGCGCCGTCATCGGGGGCAACCGAGTTGCGAGAAGTTCGGGCGTCGCCTTCGCGGGGTTGAGTATGACGCGCGCGATTGCCTGGGGCGCCTGCGTGTCCGATTCGTCATGCCAGCCGCTCGCGCCAAAGGTGACCGTAACGGTGTCCAGCGGCTCCCAATCCGCAATTATGCGGCCAAGCAGCTTGTCGGACGCCCCGCGCTTGTCATCGCGGGTGAAACTCTTCTGCCAGTCGCCACCCTGCGTGGTCGACGCCGAAACCCGCACACGCAGGCGGTCGCTGACCGGTCCACTGACGTAGCCATCGGCGCTGAACAGGCCGAACCGGCCATACTCTGCATTCAGACCGGCACTCAGATCGGACGTCGGCCGGTTGGCGATGTAATTGATGGCACCTCCGGTCGAGTTGCTGCCGTAGAGAGTTCCTTGCGGCCCCTTCAGCACTTCGACCCTCTGCACGTCGAGTAACGCGCCCTTGGTCATCGCCGCATAAGGTAGCGGAACCTCGTCGACATAGATCGACACCGTCGGACTCGCCAGCAGAGAGCCGTCGTTGTAGCCGATGCCACGCAACGTATAGACCGGGCTGTTGAAGCCGGAATTGGCGTAGCTCAGGCCTGGCACCACATTTGCCAGATCCTCGGTCTGCCGGACCCCGCTCTGCGCCAGAGCATCGCCGCCCAGCGCGGTGATGGACAGCGGCACGGTGTTTACCGACTCCGATCGTTTCTGTGCAGTTACGACGATGTCCTGGAGGCCGCCCGATCCATCTGCGACGACACCTTCATCCAGCACCGCAGTCGACTGCGCAAGCGCAGGGCCGCTACACGTTCCAAGCAGAACAGCTACAACGCGAAATATGTCTTTCATAAAACCCTCCCAAAAGCGAGGCGGGTTCATCGCCGATTGCCGTTATCTTTATTCAGATGACAAAGTGGACGCCCGCTCGTCGCGCTTGGTCTAGTGGGCAGTCGCCAATGCCGCTCATAAAGAAGGGTGATGGCGCGCATAGCCGTTTTGGATCGTACGAAGAGGCCGCCAGCGCCAGGCATGATCGCAATGCTGCCGTCAACCCCCTCACGCGCTCCGATGAATAACAGAGGTTAGGGCGTTCGAACTCGATATCAACGAATCCAAGACGCAAATCTATTCCGAAAGCTTCCGGTTCTCGGATAGCTGGCCGACTGACTTGGCATCCCGAATAGAGTTCGCCTTGGATTCGCCGTCACGCCGCGTATCCGAACGCCTGCGCGCCGCTCTGGAACACGCATTTTCGCTGACTTCTGCGGCCGGTGATGACGGAATTCTCAAATACACCCTTCGGTATCTCGACAAGTCTACGCTCCCTGCCGGCCAGTGAGCAGTGATAGAGCCATTTCTGAAACAAGCCGCCGTGCACTACGGTCACACCATTGATTACGTGGCCCGCATCATTGTTTGGCGTTACCTCGCCAAGCGGGATCTCGACACCGAGGCCTGGGGCACTCTTCTCGTTGGCCTACTCGACCGGCACGGCCGACTAGGTAATGACGCCGAGGTCTGCTGGTCGCTTTATGCCGCGCTACGCCTCGGCGTTGCGAGCCCACTCAACATTGCGGTCGTCAAGAACTGCGGGGCCATGTCGATCGTAGCTCTCTTGTCGGCGGCTCACGCGGGACTGGTGGATCAAGCCATATTCAACGCGACCGAAAATGTGATCATTGGGGAAAACGCATCCGGTCCATACTGGCCGGTATTTCTTGAGTGGCGTGTGCGAGACTGGCCAGAGGGAGTATTCTTATGAGACCTGTGCGCGGGTGGGCGTAGGGGGCTGAATAGCGTTGAATTCCGGCCTGTTTGCATTGTTCCCCAGGCCCGCCACGTCGCCGGGCATGGTCGTTGCCACTTTCATGCCGCTACGGTGAGAATATTCATGGTGCGCTTGAGGTTGTAGGCGATGGCGGTGAGGTGGACTTGGGCGGCGGCTTTGGCGAGACCTCGCCATCGCATTCGCCTGAGGCCATAGCATCGCTTCCATGTTCCGAAGATCTTCTCGATCCGCCCCCGCACGCGATGGATCGGTTTATTCCATTCATGGAGCTTGCGCAGCGTTTCGGCTTCGTCGCGGCCCCACATGCCGGTGGCGACGATCCGGGGGACCCCACCCTTTGCAAGAACGGCATCGCGAAAGTGATTGCCGCCGTAGGCACTATCGGCAAACACCTCGCCGGGATTATCGGGCAAGGCCTCCGGGCCTGCCTTGCCGTCATTGATATTGGCGGATGTGACCGAGACTTCCTCGACCAGTGCCGTATCTGCATCGGCGCCAACGTGGGCCTTGAAGCCGTGAACAGCCTGCTTTCCCTTGTGCTTTACCCAGCGGGCATCGTCATCCTCCTCACTGGCGGACGCGATGATGGTCGCATCGACCAGCGTTCCGGTCTTGACCGTCACCGCCTTTGACTTGAGCTGCATGGTCACGGTTTCAAACAGCGCCCGGTCAAGCTTGTGTGCAACGAGCAGCTTGCGAAATCTGACAAAGGCGGTCCGTTCGGGCGTGGCTTCATTCGCGGAGAACCCGCAGAAGCGGCGAAAGGAGGCTCGATCGTCGAGCGCTTCGGCCAGCTTCACATCGGACAGGTCGTACCAGATCGACAGAAGCAGGGCTCTGAACATCGCCAGTGGTGGCCAGGCCGGCTCACCCTTGGTAGCGGGATAGAGCGGATCAAGCAGTTCCGCGACCTGACGCCAGTCGATCAGTGATACCAGCGCGTCGAGCGATGAAGCGGCCCGCTCGCGCCCGGCAAAACCAAACTGCTCCTGTCCGATCGAACGTCGTGCCACCTACCGCCCTCCTTCTGGGAAAGCCTATAGAATCAGCAATCAACGCCCATGTCGACGCCCACCCGCGCGCAGGTCTCATAAGGGAACGGATCGGCTTCAAACGGGCTGCAGTAGCCGTTGCCCGCAAACTGGCCGTCATTATGCACACCATGCTTAAATCGGGCGAACTCTTCAATCCAGCCATAGGTGCAACAGCATGATTGCCCGCGTTCTGCTCGTTTCTCCTCGGCATTCATGATCTGAACGTCAGCCTCATGTCCCTGCCGGGGACGTGGGCCGAGCCATTCCGCTTGAAGGGTTGCACAGCTATCAGAGCTGAGTGCGCCCGAAACATTGGAAGGCTCTTCCCGCGAAGCCCATCATGCGGCGGCTCATGCCGACCGCGCAGACGACCCTGCTCCCGGCATACAGTGATGGCCTCATGACCCTGAACATCCACCAAGCAGAAAAAAGGACTTGCTCTATTACGCGCGATTAGTTTCCGTTGTGATCAAGCCCGTTTTTCGACCCACAATCGATCGGCTTTGATGAGCGCAATTGCCATCACGATGAGCTTGCGCATCAAGGTGACGACGGCAACCTTTGCGGGTTTTCCAGATTCGATGAGACTTTGATATTTCGCTTTGAGGTCTGGGTTGTAGCGGGCGGCGACAAGGGCCGGCATGTAAAGCGCACGTCGGACATTGGCCCTTCCGCCCTGAATGAAGCTACGTCCTTTCCATTGCCCTGATTGACGAGCGATGGGAGCAAGACCTGCAAGGGAGGCTGCTTGTTTGGGCTCGAGTGCTCCCAGCTCTGGCATGGTGGCGACGAGCTGGTCAGCAGTTCGTATGCCGACGCCGGCAATGCTTGAGATAATTTGATGGCGGCGCGCTAACGCTGGATCGGTTGCGATACTTTCCGCGATTTCTGCATCGACCTGGGCGATATGCCGGTCAATCTGGTCCAGACGATGTTTATGCTGCCGCTTGAGAAGCGGGACCGTGAGATTTTTCGCCTGGTTCTGGACGGCAATCTTGTCGCGGACCAAGCTATCGCGGGCGCTGATCAGTTCGGCCAGCTTCGCTTGTTGCGGCGTAGTCGCTGGGCGGACCGGAGGCTGTAGTGTCGCGGCCATGCGGGCAAGGATCGTCGCGTCGATTTTGTCCGTCTTAGCAAGAGTGCCCGCTGCTTGCGCAAACCGGCGAGCACGGGCCGGGTTCAATTTAACGCATGGCAGATCCGCCAACGCCTGCTCAAGCCGGCGGTGGTAGGAACCTGTCGCCTCATAAGCGATCCGATCAATCTGGCATTGCCCAAGCCAGACTACCAGTTCCTTGTGTCCCTTGATCGTATTCGCGAACTGCCGCTCATAGCCGGCAGGATGGGCAAACACGTCGAGGGTTGCTTTCGAGATGTCGATGCCGACCGTTTGTGGTAGAGAATTGTCCATCTTTTCCGCTGTCCTATTCTTGTCATCCGAGCCCGAAGCCCTGGTTTCCGTCCAGGCCTGTTGGAAAAGAAAGGGGTGATCACACTAATCGACGGTCCTCCACGATCGAGACAACCTCGATCCATCCCCTTCCGCCTGATCCGGGGTGGCCACCCCGGATCAGGCATCTCATGATGCCCCAGCAGGCACAAAAGTCATAAGACAAGACGACCCTTCACCAAGCCGGCCTTTCCCACGTACACGCCGGATGTCCGCTATGCCCCCAATATGCGCATGCAAGACGGAGAAGCGTCTGGCCTGCAACTGGGGAGTGGAAGTCGAAGCCTGAACGGCCGGCAAGGGTCGGGAACCGACGCCGGGGCAAAGGCAGCTATCCTCACGTCCCGGCTCCGAACCAGACACTCCGAAACCGGCCCAAAGCTGCAGTTAACCTCGCGCCGTTTGCTTGAAGGTGGGTCGAAGTACCTTGGCGCCGCCGCGCAACTGGTCGAGATAATCTGACCAGTGCTGCATCATGCGCACGCGTTCATCCCAGTATTGCCCCCGTGTGTAGGCGCGGCGAACTGCATTGCCCTCAACGTGGGCCAACTGACGTTCGATGGCATCGGCGTTCCACAGGCCCATCTCGTTGAGCAGAGTGGCAGCCATGGCGCGGAAGCCATGGGCGGTCATCTCGTCCTTGCCATAGCCCATGCGACGAAGTGCGGCGTTGATGGTGTTGTCGGACATGGGTCGGTTGACTGAGCGCAGTGAGGGGAAAAGATAGAGGCTGTAGTCCGCGTCGTGCTCTATCTCCCGAATGATGGCGATGGCTTGACGGGATAGCGGCACGGCATGCGGACGGCGCATCTTCATCTTGTGTTCGGGGATCGTCCAGACCTTCCGATCGAAATCGAATTCTTTCCATTCGGCATGACGCAGCTCCCCAGGACGCACGAAGACATGCGGCAACAGGCGCATGGCAATCTGGGTCTGTGCGTCTCCCTCGTAATCCTCGATCGATCGCAAGAGGGCGCCAGCTTCGTTCGGGGTCGTGATCGCGGCGCGGTGGACGACCTTGGGTGTGACAAGAGCGCCGCGCAGGTCCGCGCAGACATCGCGCTCGGCCCGTGCTGTCGCGATGGCGAAACGGAACACCTGGCTGCACGTCGTGCGCACGCTGGTCGCGGTGTAGAACTTTTTTGTGCGCTCGATCTTCTTGAGCGCCAGCAGCACTTCGTGCGCGGAGATCTTGGAGATCGGACGCCTGCCGATCGCGGGCATCACCAGGCCGAGCTGCCACTCGTATTTCTTGATCGAAGCGGCAGCTCGATCCTCAAGCCGGACCTTTTCCAGCCATTCATCCGAAACAGCCTTGAAGCTATTCGAGGCCGCGACCGAATCGGCCATCTTGTTGAGCTTGGCCTGATCTACCGGATCGATACCGTCTGCCAGCAGGCGGCGGGCCTGCAACAATCGTTCCCGCGCATCCGCGAGTAGAAATTCGGGGTAGCGCCCGAAGGTGATCGTCCGCTGGGTCTGATGGAAACGGTAGTTCATCCGCCAGTACCGGGTTCCGCTCGGCTTCACGAGGAGGTACAATCCATCCCGGTCCGACAGCTTGTACGGCTTGTCCTTGGGCTTGGCGCGTGCGACCGATGCCGCTGTAAGCCCCGATTTCCCTGCGATTGCGGCCATGTTGATGGACCTCCGACAGCTTAAATTGGCTACAGGTCCATCAGATGATCCATCATTTGCCTGAGATTGAGTGGAACATATCCGGAACTGCCCGGACAGTGTATCAGCCAAAAACCGCAGAAAACAGCCATTTTTTGAGGCGTTTTCGGACTTCCTAGGAGGGCGGCTGGAGCGGGTAGCGGGAATCGAACCCGCCTAGCTAGCTTGGAAGGCTAGAGCATTACCACTATGCTATACCCGCTCGTTCCGGCGAATAGTCCGGTCAAAGCAAGCCGCTTCGTGACGCCGCTTTTCACGAGATTCGTCGTTTCGTCAACGCCTCTCTTGCACCGGGCGGGTTTCCCATTGTGGATGAGACCATGCAGCCGCGGGCCGTGGCAGGTCGGCATGGCTGCTCACGGCAGGCACGCCCCCCCCCCCTTGCATTGCTGCCGGGCGCCACGACATCGTGTGTTCGCCAATGCAGCAATGCTATGCTGGAGTGACCGCCACACGAGGAGTCGCGCGACGATGAATTCATTCGGTACGCCCAATCCGAGCGAAGACCAGAACCCGGCCAAGAGGCGCAATGCGCTCGACCTTCTCATGAGTTCGGGCCTTGGTAAGCTTCTTCGCGGCCTTGGCGTGACCTCGCGGCGCAGTGGCGGCGAAAGCCTGTTGGAAATTGCCGACGCCCTGCTCTCACTGCGCGGTCGCGCTTCAGGACCGGCTCTCGCCTCGGCCTTCTTCGACCTCTACGAAGCCAGCGATGCCTCGGCGCGACAGGAGTTCCTGGCCAAGGTACACGAACGGCATCCCGCCGACGGCAAGGCGATCGACAAGGCCATCGCGCGATGGAACGAAAAGCGCGACGAGGCTTCAGCGCTGGCTCTCAATCAGGCCGCGGAATTGCCCAGTCACCGGCTGATCAACCAGCTGAACCTTGCCCCGCAAGGCACTCAGCGGCTGATCGGCCTGCGCGAGGACCTGCTGGCCGTGCCGCGCAGCACGCGATCGGCCGGCATGGCCGCGCTGGACCGCGAACTGGAAAGCGCTTTCACCGCCTGGTTCAATGCCGGCTTCCTAGAATTGCGGCGCATTGCCTGGGATTCGCCCGCCTTTCTGCTGGAACGGATCATCCGCTACGAAGCGGTCCACACGATCCATGGCTGGGACGACCTGCGCCGCAGGGTCGAGCCGATGGACCGGCGCTGCTACGGCTTTTTCCATCCCCAGATGCGCGACGATCCGCTTATTTTCGTCGAAGTGGCGCTTACCCCGAAGCTGCCGGGTGCGATCCACGAGGTGATTGCCGAAGAGCGCATCACGACCGATCCGCGTGAAGCCAGTTGCGCCATCTTCTATTCGATCAGCAATTGCCAGGTCGGCCTCAAGGGCGTTCCCTTCGGCAACCACCTGATCAAGCGCGTCGTCGGTCTCCTCAAGGAGGAACTGCCGCACCTCAAGACTTTCGCCACGCTCTCACCGGTCCCGGGCTTCGCCAAGTGGCTCGCCAAGGAACGGGATTCCGATACCCGCCTGTCCGGCTCGGGCGAAATCCGGCAACTCGCCGCGCGCTATCTCGTCGAGGCCAAGGGCAAGGGCGGACAACCCCTCGACCCCGTCGCCCGATTCCACCTGGGCAACGGTGCCAGGCTCGAGGCGATTCATGCCAACGCGGACCTCTCGCCAAACGGCCAGAAGCAGTCGCATGGCGTCATGGTCAATTACCTCTACGATCTCGACGAAATCGAGGCCAACTACTTTGCGCTCACGGAAGCGGGCACCGTGGCCCATTCCAAGGCCGTGCAGGTCCTGATGGACGAGCCCGAAGGCAAGAAAGGCGGCAAGAAGAAGGCCGCCGCCAAGGGCAAGAATTCTGTGGCCGCCTGAAGCGGCAGGGCGGTCGCAGATCAGTGGCCGGGAAAGTCGAGGAGCGCTTCTACCGACACGCCTGCATCGCGCAGTCGTGAGGCACCGCCCAGCTCCGGCAGGTCGACGAGGAACAATGCCTCTTCGACGACGCCGCCTGCGCGCCGGATCAGTTCGAGTGCGGCCATTGCGGTGCCGCCGGTGGCGATGAGATCGTCCAGCAACACGATTCGGCTGCCTTGTGCCACCGCGCCGGGGTCAATCTCGAGCGTGTCGGTTCCGTATTCGAGGGCGTAATCGATCGCGAGGACCGGGACGGGAAGCTTGCCGGGCTTGCGCACCGGAATGAAGCCCACACCGCAGTGCGCAGCGACCGCCGCCCCAAAGATGAAACCGCGCGCCTCGATTCCGGCAATGGCTTGTGCGCCGGCAGCTTCAACGCGCTGCGCCAGCATTGCCACGGCAGCCGCAAAGCCCGGGCCGTCGCTCATGAGGGTCGTGACGTCGCGAAACAGGATGCCCGGCTTCGGGAAATCCGGGATCGAGCGCACAAGCGCCTTGAGGTCATCGGGACTCACGGTTTTTCACTCCTTCAAATGCGAAGCGCCCCTGCCATCCGGAGATGGAGGGGCGCCTGCGTTCCGGTCCGGAAGACCGGGTTATCAGTGCTTCTTGTCGGCCCAGATGTTCCGGTACGACATGTAGCCCAGGATGGTGGCGAAGAGCAGGAAGCCGAGGATCGGCCAGCCGGTCTGCTTGCGCTTTTCCAGCTTGGGCTCTGCAGCCCAGGTCAGGAACGCCGCGACGTCCTTCGACATCTGGTCGACGGTCGACTTGGTGCCGTCACCGTACTCGACCTGGCCATCGGCGGTGAGCGGCGGAGCCATCGCGAGGTTCAGGTTCGGGAAGTACGGGTTGTAGTGCAGGCCCGACGGCGTCTTGGCATCCGGGAACTCCTTCAGGAGTTCGGCGGGCTGGTCCTGGAAGCCGGTCAGCAGCGAGTACACATAGGCCGGGCCTTCGTGGCGAGCCTTGGTGATCAGCGAGAGATCCGGCGGAACCGCGTTGTTGTTCGCCGCGCGAGCCGCCACGTCGTTGGCGAACGGCGACGGGAAGTAATCCGTCGGCGCGCCCGGACGCATGGTGGATTCACCGGTGTTCGGGTCAACGCCCGGAACCGTGAAGCCGGCCGCGATCGCCTTCACTTCAGCTTCGGTGTAACCGAGCGCGGCAAGGTCGCGGAAAGCGACGTGCTTGAGCGCGTGGCAGGCCGAGCAGACTTCCTTGTAGACCTGGAAGCCGCGCTGGAGCTGCTGGTTGTCGAACTTGCCGAAGGGGCCGTCGAACGAGAAGTGCACTTCCTTGGGCAGGAGGTGGAATTCATGCTCGGCCGTGGGCGGCGACGGATCAGTCGCAGCCGTGATGGCGCCGAGCACGAAGGACCAGGCCAGGGCTACCGTGAAGAACAGCCCGACGAGGATCGAGAGAATGCGTGCCATGTCTTTCGTCTTTCGTTCTAGCTGTTGATCACGCCGAGGGAGCGAGCTTGGCAGCCTCATCCTCGCCGAGAACGGACTCGGTGATGGAATAGGGCAGCGGCAGCGGCTTCTCGATGGCCGAGACGATCGGCAGGATGATCAGGAAGTGCGCGAAGTAGTACAGCGCGGCGATCTGGCTGAACATGACGTAGGGTTCTGCCGCCGGCGCACCGCCGCAGTAGAACAGGACCGCCATGGCCGGGATCAGGCCGAACCAGAAGAACTTCTTGTACAGCGGGCGATAGGAGCCCGAACGCACCGGCGACTTGTCGAGCCACGGCAGGAAGAACCAGACCAGGATCGCGCCGAACATCGCCAGCACGCCCATGAGCTTTGCCGGGATGAAGAAGAAGTCCTGGGTGAAAGCGCGCAGGATCGCGTAGAACGGCCAGAAGTACCATTCGGGAACGATGTGCGCGGGCGTGCTCATCGGGTTGGCCGGAATGTAGTTGTCCGGGTGACCCAGGGCGTTCGGGAAGAAGAACACCATCGCGCAGTACAGGAACGCGAAGACGCCGATCGCCCAGCCGTCCTTGGCAACGTAGTAGGGATAGAACGGAACGGTGTCGCTCTCGCTCTTCACTTCGACGCCGGTCGGGTTCGAGGAACCCGGGATGTGCAGTGCCCAGATGTGCAGGATCACGACGCCCAGGATCACGAACGGCAGCAGGTAGTGCAGCGAGAAGAAGCGGTTCAGCGCGGCATTGTCCGGCGCGAAGCCGCCAAGCAGCCACTGCTGCAGCGGTTCACCGACAAGCGGAATTGCGGAGAACAGGCCGGTGATGACCTTGGCGCCCCAGAAGCTCATCTGGCCCCAGGGAAGCACGTAGCCCATGAAGGCGGTCGCCATCATCAGCAGGAAGATCACGACGCCCAGCAGCCACACCATTTCGCGCGGCGCCTTGTACGAACCGTAGAAGAATCCGCGGAAGATGTGGATGTAGATGACGACGAAGAATGCCGAGGCGCCGTTGGCGTGCGCATAGCGCATCAGCCAGCCCCAGTTCACGTCGCGCACCGTCATCTCGATGGTGTCGAATGCCACCGCAGTGTTCGATGCATAGTGCATCGCCATCACGATACCGGTGACGATCTGCAGCACGAGGCAGAGCCCCGCGAGGAAACCGAAGTTCCAGAAATAGTTGAGGTTGCGCGGAACCTCGTAGCCGCTGCCGACAGCGTTATAGACGAGGCGCGGCAGGGGAAGCCGGTCGTCCATCCACTTCATGAAGGGATGGGAAGGCTTGTATTCCTTGGCCCAGGGAAAGCTCATGATCGTGATCCTCTCTCTTGGCCTTAACCGATCTTGACGACGGTATCGGAGGTGAATTCGTACTCCGGAACCTCGAGGTTCTTGGGCGCGGGGCCCTTACGGATGCGGGCGGCGGTGTCGTAGGAAGAACCGTGGCAGGGGCAGAAGTAACCGCCGAACTCGCCGCGGTTCTCACCCTCGCCGGCACCCAGCGGCACACAGCCGAGGTGGGTGCAAACGCCCATGGTGATAAGCCAGTTTTCCTTGCCTTCCTTGGTACGCTCTTCCAGCGTCTGCGGATCGCGCAGGGTCGAGACGTCGACCGCGTTCGCTTCCTTGATCTCCTTGGGAGTCAGGTTGCGCACGAAGACCGGCTGCTTGCGGAAAATCGCCTTGATCGCCTGCCCCGGCTGGATCGCGGAGATATCGACTTCGGTCGACGAAGCCGCAAGAACGTCGGCCGATGCCGACATCTGGCTGACCAGGGGAATCACTACCCCAACGCCAGCGACACCCGCCGCGCTTACTGCGGCGATATTGATGAAGTCGCGCCGCCGCACGCCATCTACTTCTGCCATGTTTGCCCTTGCCTTGCTTTCGACAACCCACTGCCGGGGGACCGACAACGAGCCATCAGCTTACCAATGGTACGCTTGGTATCCCCCTTCGACGGCACGCAGTCCGGACGTGCTCCGGGCCGATACCGACTTGGCGGGCCTGATATACACGAAAGTCCGCCGTGCCAACCGCCTTTTTGGTCTGGCACAAGGCGCAGGAAACCTTGCCGGTTTTGATGCGCCCAGTCCCGCCGCAAGCTGGCTTGCTGCGGCAAGTGCCGCAGGTTCAGCCCAGCCCGATCAGCGAAAGCTCGCGCCCATAGGCGGGTTCGTTGCGGTGCGTGGCCAGGCGGAAGGAAAAGAATCGGTCCGGTTCGGCATAAGTATCGAGACGCAGACGCTCCACCGCGGCAAGCCCTGCAGCCTCGAGACGCGCGGCGACATAACCTTCCAGATCGAAATGATGATGGCTTTTCCTGCCCGCCTCGAAGAAGCGGACGTTTTCGGAATCGTCCTTGCAGAAGCGGTCGAAGAAGGACTGGTCCACTTCGTAGGACGCCTGGGCGATGCAGGGACCGACCGCAGCGACGATCCGGCCCGCCTTTGCCCCTAGCGTCTCCATGGCCTCCACGGTGCGGTCGGTGACGCCGCCGATGGCACCTTTCCAGCCGGCATGGGCAGCGCCGACGACGCCCGCTTCGCGGTCGGCCAGCAGGACCGGCGCGCAGTCGGCCGTGACGATCCCCAGCAGCAGCCCCGGACGATCTGTGACAAGGGCATCGGCATGCGGGCGGGCGTCATCCATCCACGGATCCCCGCCCACGACGACGCAGTCGGGCGAGTGGACCTGATAGACCGAGACCAGCCGCGCGCCAGGCTTGACCGCGGCGACGGCGCGCGCGCGATTCTCGGCCACGTCGCCGGGATCGTCGCCCGAGCCGAGCCCGACATTCAGCCCGGCGACCGCGCCCCGGCTCACGCCGCCGCGCCGGCCGAGGAACCCGTGCGGCAGCCCCTCCAGCAGTGCAGCCCGGTTGACTTCGACCGCTGCGGCGCCGGTCATCTCTGGCTCGCTGTCAGCCAAGGCTCTTGGTCACCTGTTCGCGCACGTCGCGCGACAGATCCGGCAGCGATGCAATCTTCTCGAGCTCTGCCTTCATCAGGTGGGAGCGCTCCGCTTCGATTCGCCGCCAGCGACCCAGGGCCGGGACGAAGCGCGCCGCAGTCTGCGGGTTGATCGGATCGAGCCGGCGAATCAATTCGCCGATGGTGCGATAGCCTTCCCCGCCGGCATCGTGGAATGCCTTGGGATTGACCGCCGCCGACATGTAGAGCGCCCGCACCCGGTTGGGATTGGACATCGTGAAGTCCGGGTGCAGCGCCAGGTCGCGGATGTGGTCGAGCACCAGCGGATGGGTGGATCCGGCCTGAAGCGCAAACCACTTGTCGATGACGAGCGCATTGCCTTCATAGCGCTTGTGGAAGTCGTCCAGCGCCTGCTTGCGCTCGGGCACGTCAAGTCCGCACAGCACGCTCAGCGCACTCTGGCGATCGGTCATGTTGTCCGCCGCCCAGTACTGCGTATCGGCCCGGCGCGCCCCTTCGGCCGGATCGGCCGCGGCAATGTAGATCAGCGCCTGCGCCTTGCACTTGCGCGCGCCGCGCGCGCCGGCATCACGGCTGTATGGTATCGCGGAAACGCGGTCGTGCAGCGCCCGCAGCGAGGCGGAAAGCTCCCGGCCCAGCCATGCCTTGAGATCCTCGCGCGCCTCGTAAAGGGCGCTCGGGTCGGCGACCAGCAGCTGCTCGGCCAGGTAGGAGACCGGCGGCAGCATCAGCAGTTCACCGCGCATCAGGTCATCGAGGGCGACATCGTCGAGCACGGCGGCGAAGGCGCGCTTCACGGCGTTGCGCTCTGCGGCCTTGGCCGATGCGCTCATGGCGTCCGACACGGCCGCGATCAGGTGGCGAACGACAAGGCTCTGCATCGCCTCGTATCGTGCAAAGGGATCGTCGTCGCTGGCGGCGAGGAACACCAGGTCCTCGACCGGCCGCTCGACATCGAGGGCGATCGGCGCGGAGAAGCCGCGGTTGACCGAAAGCACCGGGGCCTTGGCATATCCCTCGAAGCGGAAAGTGTCGCTGGCCTTGTCGAGGACGATGAGCCGTTCGCCGTCGTGGCTGGCCGTATCGCGGTCGAACAGGGCGATCCGCAGGGGAATCGGCATGGGCTGCTTCATCGCCTGCCCCGGGGTGGAAGGAACGGCCTGGCTGACCGTGAGGGTCACGGCATCGACTTCATGGGCCATGCGAACCTGCACTTGCGGCGTTCCGGCCTGCGAGTACCAGAGGCGGAACTGCTCGAGGTCCAGTCCGGCGCCTTCCTCGATCGCCTTGATGAAATCCTCGCAGGTCGCCGCTTCGCCGTCATGGCGTTCGAAGTAGAGATCGGTGCCTTTGCGGAAGCGCTCCGGCCCCGCCATGGTCCGCATCATGCGGATGACCTCGGCGCCCTTGTTATAGACCGTCGCGGTATAGAAGTTGGAGATCTCCTGGTAGGAATCGGGCCGGATCGGGTGCGCCAGCGGGCCCGAATCCTCGGGGAACTGGGCCGAGCGAAGGACGCGCACGTCCTCGATCCGCTTGACCGGCTCCGACCCCATGTCGGCACTGAACAGCTGGTCGCGCAGCACCGTGAAGCCTTCCTTGAGCGAAAGCTGGAACCAGTCGCGGCAGGTGATCCGGTTGCCGGACCAGTTGTGGAAGTACTCGTGCCCGATCACGCCTTCGATCGCATCGTAATCGGCATCGGTCGCCGTGTCCGGATCGGCCAGGACATAACGGGTGTTGAAGATGTTGAGGCCCTTGTTCTCCATCGCCCCCATGTTGAAGTCGGAAACGGCGACGACATTGAACAGGTCGAGGTCGTATTCGCGCCCGAAGGTCTGCTCGTCCCACTTCATCGAGGCGATCAGCGAATCGAGCGCGTGCTGGGTGCGGCTCTCATCCCCGGGACGCACCCAGATGTTCAGCGCGACCTGGCGGCCGCTGCGGGTCGTGTAAGCGGCACTGTTGGCGACGAGATTCCCGGCGACAAGCGCGAAGAGATAGCTCGGCTTGGGCCAGGGATCGTGCCACTCGGCCCAGTGGGTACCGTTCTCCCCTTCCCCCTGCGCGGTACAGTTGCCGTTCGAGAGCAGGATCGGGAAAGCCGCCTTGTCGCCGGCCATGCGCACCGAATAGACCGAAAGCACGTCAGGCCGGTCGGGAAAGAACGTGATCCGGCGGAAGCCCTCTGCCTCGCACTGCGTGCACAGCATCCCGTGGGAAGCATACAGGCCCATCAGCTGGCTGTTGGCGATCGGCTTGATCAGCGTCTCGATCTCAATCTCGTGGGCCTGGCCGTGCAGTTCGATCAGCAGGTCCGGGCCGTCGAGCCGCCAGTCGTTGATCGCCTCGCCATCGACCCTCACCGAAAGCGGCGCAATCTGATCGCCATTCAGACGGATCAGGTCCGATCCGTTCCCGGCCGGATTGCGCTGCACTGAAAGCTTCGAAGTGACGTGCGTCTCATCGACGCCAAGTGCGAACTCCAGCGCGATCTGCGGCACCAGCCAGGCCGGCGGCAAGTAGTCTTCGCGGTGGATGACCGGCGGCGCCTGTGGCGGCGGCGCGGCGTCGGCAACCTGCATGTTGGCTTCGGAGTCGGCGGGAGTGCTGGCGATGTCCATGGCCTAGATTTAGAGGCTTACCTTGCGATTGCCAGCCGTTGCGGTACGAATTTACCCGGAGTCTGGGGGGATAAGATCGAATGATGCATGGCAAGCGCGCAGTGATGCTGCTGGTCGCGGGGTTGGCGATCCTTTCGGGCCCGGCCATGGCGGCAAGCGCGCCGCAGTCCGGATTCGACGTCGACCAGGCGACCCGGCTCTGGCTCGACACGCTGCAAGGCCCCGCCCGCGCCCGGTCCGACGCCTATTTCGAAGGCGGTTACTGGCTACCCCTGTGGGGCACGCTGATCGCGGTGCTGATCGACTGGGCGCTGCTCCACTTGCGCCTGTCCGGCCGGTTCCGGGACTGGGGCAGCCGGATTTCGCAGCGCCCTTCGGCCATTGCGGCGGTAACCGCGCTGCTCTACCTGCTCGCCGGTTCCGTGCTCACGCTGCCCTGGACGATCTACAGCCAGTTCATCCGCGAACGCTCCTACGGACTGATGAACCTGTCATTCGGCGGCTGGCTGGGCGAACAGGCGATCTCCCTTGCCTTCAGCCTGGTAGTGGGAACCGCCGTGCTGGCCGCGCTCTATGCCGCGATACGCCGCTTCCCGCGCCGCTGGTGGGTACTTGGCACCGGCATCGTCGCCGTCTTTGCGTTTGTCGCGCTGCTGCTGGCGCCGATCTATCTATCGCCGTTGTTCAACACCTACAGGGAAATGCCGCAGGGCCCGCTGCGCGACCGCATCGTCGCCATGGCGAACCGGTTCGATGTCCCGGCAAAGCACATCTACGTCTTCGACGCGAGCAAGCAGAGCGACCGGATTTCCGCCAATGTTTCCGGCATCGGCCCGACGATCCGCATCAGCCTCAACGACAATCTCCTCAACCGCTCGACGCCCGAGGAGATCGAGGCGGTGATGGGCCATGAGCTGGGCCACTACGTGCTCGGCCATGCCTGGCGCAACATCGCCTTCTTCGTTGTCCTTGCCGCCCTGTGCCTGTTCGTCGTGGCGCGCATCGCCCCCTGGCTTATCGCCCGGTATGGCCAGAGTTGGGGTGTTCAGGATCTTTCCGATCCGGCATCGGTTCCGGTGATGATGATCTGCATCTCCATCCTCTCCCTGCTGGCGACACCGCTGACGAACAGCCTGATCCGCATCGACGAAAGCGAGGCCGACGCCTTCGGCCTCGACGCCGCACGCGAACCCGACGCCTTCGCCGCGGTAGCGATGAAGCTGGCCGACTATCGCAAGATCGAGCCGGGCCCCGTCGAGGAAATGCTGTTCTTCGACCATCCCTCCGGAGCGACGCGGGTGCGCATGGCGATGCAGTGGAAGAAAGACCATGTGCCCGATGCCCGGATGGTCCGTCCCGCCCCCCTGCCCCAGCACTTCGGAGAACATCGCAAGTGAAGCGCCGCCTGTTCATCTTCGGCCTCGGCTATACCGCCGGTTACATCGCGGACCGGCTCGAAGCAGCAGGATGGGAAATCGTCTCCACCGGCCGCGACGGTACCCTCTCCTTCGAAGACGAGGGCAACGTGCGCATGGCGCTGGCCGACGCCGATCACGTGCTCTCCTCGGTCCCGCCGGGCAGCGAGGGGCTCGACCCGGTTCTGGAGCGCTATGGCGATGCCCTCGGCGCAAAGAGGCTGTCCTACCTGTCCTCGACCGGCGTCTATGGCGATGCCGAAGGCGCGTGGGTCGATGAAGGCGCGCCGACGGGAACCGGCCGCCGCGTCGCCAGGGCCGAAGCCGACGCCGCCTGGCTCAGGCGCGGCGCGCGCGTCTATCGCCTGCCCGGGATCTACGGTCCGGGCCGGTCGATCTTCGAACGGCTCGCCGAAGGGCGTGCCCATCGCATCGATCTGCCTGGGCAGGTATTCAGCCGCGCCCATGTGGAGGATATCGCCGCAGGGGTCATCGCCGGTCTCGATGCGGCCCCGGGGGCCTATAATCTCTCTGATAACGAGCCCTGCAGCCAGAACCGGCTCGTCGAGGAAGCCTGCGCGCTGCTCGGCATCGCACCGCCGCCGATGCAGTCGCTCGAGGAGGCGAACCTGTCGCCGATGGCACGCTCGTTCTATGCGGAGAACCGCCGGGTCGCCAACGGCAAGGCCAAGCGCGTGCTCGGCTGGCAGCCCCGCTATCCCAGCTTTCGCGAAGGCCTACGCGCGCTTCGCCCGCGCTGACAGCGCAAAGAGCAGGCCGACGAGTGCGAGCAGCGCGCCACCGCCGGCAAGGGCGGTCCAGCGATAGTCCTCGAAAAAGGTCGACAGCACCATGGCGACGACCGGAACGGCCACGCCGTTGTAGGCTGCCCGGCCCGCACCCAGCGTACGGATCAGCACGAAGTAGAGCGGGAAGGATACCACCGACCCGAAAATCGCCAGATAGGCGATCCCGGCAAGATAGCCCCAGCGCATGTCGACCACCGGCGGCCCTGCCGTGACGATGCTGAACAGCGCGTCGGCAAGCGTGCCCCAGACCATTGCCCAGGCAAGCAGCGGCACGACGAGCTGGCGTCGCCCGGCGGGCGTGGCCTGCAGCACGTTGGCAGACGATGCACTGAACAATCCGGCGCAAGTCAGCGCAATGCCCAGTGCAATGCGGCTGTCGGGCGGCGCATCGCGAAATTCATGGATCAGCAGCAGGGCGATCCCCGCTATGGCGATCAGCGAGCCGAAGACGAAGCGCGGCTTCACCGTCTCCTTCAGGAACAGTCGCCCCAGCAGCGTATTGGGTACCATCAGCAGCGCGTAAAACACGGCGACCAGCCCCGAGGTCAGGTGCATTTCAGCGCGGTACACGAACTGGAAGTTCAGGAAGAACTGCGAGAGACCCACGAAGACCGAGAGGATCATCCCCTCGCGCGAAAGGCGCAGCGGATCGCCGCGCAGCTTCGCGAAGATGAACATGCCGATGCAGGCGATGGCGAAACGGTAGGTGATCGACCAGCTGGCCGGAACGAGGCCGACCTGGTCCTTGATCACCAGCCATGTCGACCCCCAGATCGCGGTCACGATGAGGAAGGCGGCCACGACCTTGGCCTGCGAAGCGGCCGCTTCGGTATTGCTATCACTCATAGTCCGGCAATCGCCCGGGCCAACGCGGCAGCCGCTTCGGGCCGGGTGTCCCACGCGGTTACCAGCCGCGCCGCGTCCATGCCCCAATCGTAGAACTCGAAGCCCTGCGCGCGCAGCGCCTCTCGCTCGGCGGCGCTTGTCGCAAGAAACACTTCGTTGGCCTCGACCGGGTGGAGCAGGCGCGGCCCGGCCGCCGCCGCGATCTCGGCCGCAGCGGCATTTGCGGCCCGCGCATTGTCGAGCCACACATCGTTGTCGAGCATGGCAAGGATCTGCGCGGCAAGATAACGGCCCTTGGACTGCAGGTGCCCTGCCCGCTTGCGGCGATAGCGCGTCTGGCGCGCAAGCTCGGGATCGAAGAAGACGATCGCCTCGGCGCCCATGCCCCCGTTCTTGACGAACCCGAAGCTGAGCGCATCGGCGCCCAGCGCCGCCTCTGCCGGACTGCAGCCCAGAAACGCCACGGCATTGGCGAAGCGTGCGCCGTCGATATGCAGCGCCAGCCTGCGTCCCCTGACATAGTCGGCAATCGCCGAAAGCTCGCCGGGCCGATAGGCACAGCCATATTCGCTCACCTGCGTGACCGAAACCGCATGGGGCTGGACCTGGTGAACATCGTCGCGGATCGGCTCGACGACCGCGGCAATCGCCTCCGGCGTCAGTTTCGCGCTTTCGCCCTCTGCCAGCATGAGCTTCGCACCGTGCATATAGAAGCCGGGCGCACCGCACTCGTCGACCTCGATATGGGCTTCGCGGTGGCAGACCGCGCCGCCGTGCGGGGGCACCATCGCCGAAAGGGCAAGGCAGTTCGCCGCCGTGCCGGTGGCCACCCACAGCGCCGCGCAGTCACGCCCGAACAGCGCGGAGAAGCGCGCGTCAAGCTCGCGGCTCAGTGCATCGTTGTCATAGGGCGCATCGGCCGCGTCCGCAGCCATCATCGCCTTCCAGACCGCGGGATGAACGCTGGCAGCATTGTCGGAGAGGAACTTCATGGCCATATGCCCTGCTAGGGCTCGCGCCCTGCGTCAAGCGCTTGCATGGCGCTGCCATTCACGCACCGGAGAATGCCGCATGGTCGGAGTGACCATAACCAAGCACGAGAAGGATACGCGCGGCGAATATGTCGCCCATGTCGCGGACAGCGATGCCGTCGGCCGCCTGACCTGGGTGGAGCGCGAGGGCGTCCATTTCGCCGACCACACCCTGGTCCCGCCGGAGATCGGCAATCGCGGGGTCGCGATGCGGCTGGTCGAGGCGATGGTGGCCGACGCGCGCGAAAACCAGTTCAAGGTCGCCCCGGTCTGCAGCTATGTCGTGGCCGCGTTCAACCGCCACCCCGACTGGAACGACGTTCGGGCCTAGTCCGGCCTGCCGTAACCGCCGCCGCCGGGTGTCTCGATCACGATGACGTCGCCGGCATCGACATGCGCCGAGCCGGTCGAGCCCAGATCCTCGACGCTTCCGTCAGTACGCTCCACCCGGGTTCGCCCGGGGGCCGCATCTTCACCGCCCGCGAGACCAAAAGGCGCAACCTTGCGCCGCTGGGCAAGGATGCCCGCCTGCATCGGCTCGAGGAAGCGCAAGCGGCGCGTCGCTCCGTCGCCGCCCTTGTGCAGCCCGTTTCCGCCCGACCCGCGCCGGATCGAGAACTCTTCGAGCAGAACCGGAAAACCGGTCTCGAGCACTTCGGGATCGGTCAGGCGGCTGTTGGTCATGTGGGTCTGGACAACGCTGGTGCCGTCGAAATCCGGGCCAGCCCCCGAACCGCCCGCAATCGTCTCGTAGTATTGCCGCCGCGCATCGCCGAAGGTGAAGTTGTTCATCGTCCCTTGAGACGCCGCCATCGCGCCGAGAGCCGCGAACAGCGCATCGGTGATGGCCTGGCTGGTCTCGACATTGCCGGCAACGACCGCAGCCGGCGCGCGCGGGTGCAACATCGATCCTTCGGGCACGATCAGCGCGATCGGGCGCAGGCACCCCTCGTTCATCGGCACCGCATCGTCGATCAGCGTGCGCACGACATAGAGCACCGCTGCGCGCACGACCGGGAGCGGCGCATTGAAGTTGTCGGCAAGCTGTTCGCTGGTGCCGGTGAAGTCGATAGTCGCGCCGCGGGCCTTGCGGTCGATGCGCACAGTCACGCAGATCTGCGCCCCATTGTCCATCGGCACGCGGAACGAACCGTCGGCCAGCCTGTCGATCAGCGAGCGGACCGCAGCTTCGGCATGGGCCTGTGCATGGGCCATGTAGGCGTCGACGATCCCGCGCCCCTGCTCGCGCGCGATGCGGCGCAGTTCCGAAGCGCCGCGCGTACAGGCGGCGACCTGCGCCCGCAGGTCGGCGATGTTCTGGTCGATCGCCCGCGAGGGATAGGGCCCCGAGGCCAGCAGGGCGCGCATAGCCGCTTCCTGCAGCTCGCCGCGGTCGACCAGCAGCACGTTGTCGATCAGCACGCCTTCCTCGTCCAGCGAGCGGCTGCGCGGCGGCATCGATCCCGGGCTGATCCCGCCGACGTCGGCATGGTGCCCGCGTGCCGCGACGAACCAGGCCGGGGCGCTCTCGTCATCATGGGCAAAGACCGGCATGACCACAGTGATGTCCGGCAGGTGCGTGCCGCCATCGTAGGGCGCATTGAGCACGTAGGCATCGCCCGGCAGCAGACCGCGCCCGTCCTTCGCATCGCCGCGCCGCGCCAGGATCGTGCGCACGCTCTCGCCCATCGAGCCCAGGTGCACCGGCATGTGCGGCGCATTGGCGACGAGGCTGCCCTCCCGGTCGAACACGGCGCAGGAGAAGTCGAGACGCTCGCGGATATTGACCGAGCTGGCGCTGAACTGCAGCGCTGCGCCCATCTCTTCGGCAATCGCCATGAACAGCGCGCCCATGATCTCAAGGCGCACCGGATCGCAGGCGGTGGTCCGCGCCTGCGCCACCTGCAGCGCGTTGACCCGGGTGAGCAGGAGATTGCCGAACCGGTCGACACGCACCTGCCAGCCGGGTTCGACGACCGTGGTCGAAACGTCATCGACCACGAGCAGCGGACCATCGGCCTCGAAACCCTCGGCCAGATCGGCGCGCAAGTAGAGCGGCACGCGGTGCTGCGATCCACCGGTGAAGATATCGACATGATCGGCAGGTGGGCCGGAGTTGCCGGGAAGAGCCAGCGTCGCGCCGCCCGCATCCTGCGCGGCGGAGACCGCCTCGATCCGCAAGGTCTCGGCGATCAGGTCGCTGCCCGCGCCGAAGCCGAAGCGGTTCAGCCAGCCTTCGCGGAAGGCTTCGCGCATGAAGGCAAGGCTGCCCAGGCGCACCTCGATGGCATTCTCGCTGCCCTTGGGGCGCACCGCCAGGGTAGCCTCCAGAGTAATGGTGTCGAGCGCGACACCCTGCGCGACCAGATCGCCGCGTGCCTGCGCGCCAAGCGCCTCAACCGCGCGCCCGATATCGTCCATGCTGCGCGCCTCGAGCGGCAGCGCCAGCGTCCGCTCATGCAGCACGCGCTGGTCGGCAAGGCCCATTCCATAGGCGGACAGCACACTTGCCAGCGGATGGCACAGCACCGTGCCGACCCCGAGCGCATCCGCCACCTTGCAGGCATGTTGCCCGCCGGCTCCGCCGAAGGTGACGAGCGCAGCGCGCGTCATGTCGTGCCCGCGGCGCAGGGAAACGGTCTTGATCGCATTGGCCATGTTGGCGACCGCAATCTCGAGGAAGCCTTCCGCCGCCTCTTCGCGCGACAGGGCCCTGCCGGTTGCTGCACGCACCTGCTGCAGCACCTCGTCCATCTTATGCTGCGCAGCATGGAGCGATAGCGGCTCATTCCCGTGAGGGCCGAAGACCCGGGGAAAATGCTGCGGCCGAAGCTTGCCGAGCAGGAGGTTGCAATCGGTCACCGCCAACGGGCCGTCCCGCCGGTAGCAGGCCGGACCGGGCACGGCACCTGCGCTTTCCGGCCCGACGAGGAAGCGCGCCCCGTCGAAATGGCAGATCGACCCGCCGCCCGCGGCAACGGTCTCGATCCGCATCATGGGCGTGCGAACGCGGACACCGGCGACGCGCGTCTCGCTGTCGCGCTCATATTGTCCGGCATAGTGCGAGACGTCGGTGGAGGTCCCGCCCATGTCGAAACCGATGACATGATCGAAACCGGCCTCGCGCGCGATTGCCGCCATGCCGACGATACCGCCCGCAGGCCCGGACAGGATCGCGTCCTTGCCGCGAAATGCTGCGCCGGTCGCCAGCCCTCCGCTCGACTGCATGTAGAGCGCCGTCACCTGCGGCCCGAGCCCCGCTTCGAGCCCCGCGACATAGCGGTCGAGCACCGGCGAAAGGTAGGCATCGACGACCGAGGTATCCCCGCGCGCGATGAGCTTGATGAGCGGTGCGACCTCATGACTGACCGAGACCTGCGTGAAGCCGACCTCGCGCGCGATCCGCGCCAGCACCGCCTCGTGGGCGACATGGCGATAGCCGTGCATGAGGACGATGGCGATGGCGCGCAGGCCACGATCGAAGAAATGCTGCAACCCTTGAAGCGCAGCATTTTCATCGAGCGGCCGGTACACCGTTCCGTCCGCACCGACGCGCTCGTCGACCTCGATCACCGCGCCGTGCAGCGGTTCGGGCCTTACTATGTGCCGTGCGAAAATGTCCGGGCGCTCCTGCGTGCCGATGCGCAGGGCATCGCCGAAGCCGCGTGTGATGGCGAGCAGAACCGGCTCGCCCTTGCGTTCGAGCAGGGCGTTCGTCGCCACCGTGGTGCCAAGCCGAAGCTGCGCCGGCGGCAGCTCACCGTCTCGCACACCGGTCAGGCGGCGCATCGCCTCGACCGCAGCATCGTCGTAGGCGCCGGGACTTTCGGAAAGCAGTTTCAGGCGCTCGAACCGGCCGCCGGGCGCCCGGGCCACGACATCGGTAAAGGTGCCGCCCCGGTCTACCCAGAACTGCCAGAGACCGGCTTCCCGATTGCGATTGCTCATGACGTGGCGTCCGCAGCCCTGCTGCCTCAGGCGAAACCGCGATCGAGGAAACCCTCGGCGAGCCCGGCAAGGTAGGCCGCGCCCTGCGGCATGACGGTTTCGTCGACGATCATCCTGGTCGAGTGAATGCCGCAGCAATGCTGCCAATCCGCCCCTTCGTGCGCCACGCCGAGGAAGAACATCGCGCCGGGCACCTTTTCCAGCACATAGGCGAAATCCTCAGCCCCCATGATCGGATCGGGCAGGCGCAGGAACGCCTGCTCGCCGAACATCCGGCGCGCGACGTCTTCGCCGAAGCCGACCGCCTCTTCATGGCAGACCGTGACCGGGAAGCCCTCGACCGTGTTCAGTTGCGCCGTCATGCCGTGCGCCCCGGCGATACCGGACGCCAGCACGGCAAGGTCCTTCTTGAGGCGCGCCCGGTTCTCTGCCGAAAGGCTGCGCATCGTCCCTATCATGCGGGCCTCGTCGGCGATGACGTTGTGCGCGGTGCCGGCCTCGATCTTCGCGATCGTGACCACTACCGGGTCGAACACGCTGAACTTGCGCGCGACCATCGCCTGGATGGCAGTGACGATCTCGCAGGCGACCGGCACCGGATCGAGCGTCTGGTGCGGCATCGAGGCATGGCCGCCACGCCCGGTCACCACGATCTCGATCTGGTCCGCCGCGGCCAACAGGGGCCCGCTACGACCGCCGATCAGGCCGTGGGGGGCATTGGGCATGACATGCAGGGCAAAGGCGGCGTCGGGCAGCGGCCGGTCGAAACCCTCGCCGCCCAGCAGTCCGTCCTGCAGCATGAAGCGCGCGCCGTGATAGCCTTCCTCGCCGGGCTGGAACATGAAGCGGACCTCGCCTGCGAGGCTATCGGACTGGGCGCAGAGGATCTCGGCCGCACCGGCCAGCATCGCGACATGGGCATCGTGCCCGCAGGCATGCATCGCGCCCGGCACTTTCGAGGCGAAATCGAGGCCGGTTTCCTCAGGCATCGGCAGGGCGTCCATGTCACCGCGCAGCAGCACCGAGCGGCCCCGCCCCGCCCCGCCCTTCAGCGTGGCGACAAGGCCCGTCGTCGATGGGCCCTCCTTCCAGTCGAGCGGCAAGTGCGCCAGCGCTTCGCGGATCTTGTCGCGCGTCAGGGGCGTGTGCAACCCGATTTCCGGCTCGGCATGGATCGAGCGGCGCAGCGAAACGATGCGGTCGGAAATGCGGGCGGCTTCGGCAATCAGGGAACTGGGAGGCATGGTGCCATGATAGACATGGTCACCCGCCTGTCGAGCCGGCTTTACTCATGCTTCCGGCTTGTCGACCAGTTCGATTTCGTGGCGCCTCAGCTTCTGCAGCGTGCGCCAGGACATAAGGCCCATGGCGAGATAGGAGATCGCCCCGCCCAGCGCCACGGCCCACGCCGCGCCCGCAGGCCCGATGGAGATGAACAGGTAGAACCCCACCGCCAGACCGGCGACCGCAAAGAGCCGTGCCACCAGCGAAAGGCGTGCCCGCCCGGTCGAATGGAGAACCGGTTCGAAGGCGACGCTGGCAAGATCGAAACTGGCCGCGATTGCCAGCGGCACGAGGATCGCCGCGCCCTGCTCGAAGTCGGGCCCGGCGATCAGCTCCAGCAGCTGGCGTCCGATCAGCAGAGCGATCACGACCACCACGAGGCCCGCAGCACCCGCGATCAGGCTGGTCTGCAGCGCCAGCTTGCGGAATTCGGCGAATTCGGTCGAGACGCGGGCACGGGCGACTTCGGCATAGACCGAGCGCGTCAGCAGCGTCGAAAGCTTGCTCAGGGCCTGAGATAGCTGCGAGGCCAGACGATAGAGACCGGCCGCGCGCGTACCGACGAAGGCACCGACGGCAAGCAGCGGCCCGTTCTTCATGGTCGCCTCGATCGTCGCCCCGGCGTAAGTTACCATGAAGAAATGCCCGACGCCCTCGTTCTCGGCGAAGGCCTGGCGCCACTTGGCAAGGTTCGAAAGGCGCACGGCCTGCGGACACAGGCGGCGGGCCATGGCCCAGTACAGGATCGCCTCGAGGACATCGATAGCGGCCCAGGCGAAGAGGAATCTTCCCACGCTCGGCCCGGTGGCCCAGATCGTGAGCGCCGCAATCAGGCGCCCGGTCGGCACGACCGCCTCGACATAGACCGCCATGTCGAAACGGTGCAACGCGCGCACGATACCGGTCGGCGCCGATACCAGCGCCCACAGCGATCCGCAGGCAAAATAGAATGCGATGTCGATATAGGCCGGGTTGAGTTCGAGAACGCCGGAAAAGCCGTAGATCAGGATTGCCGCAAGGCCACAGCCGATGACCGCACCCACCGCGTCCAGCATCCCGCACAGCATGCCCAGGCGGCCGAACTTACCCCAGTCCTCGGCATGCACATGTTCGCTGCCGTAGCGCACGACGACGCGCCAGGTCTGGAAGCCTGCAATCGCAATCAGCGCCTGCGCCGTTCCGAAGATCAGCGAGAAGTGGCCGAAGTCCTTCAGTCCGAGCGTGCGCGTCAGGATCGCAAGGTAAGCGAGGCCGCAGACGGCTCCGAATCCCTTGCCGCCGAGCAGCCAGGCCGTGTTCTGAAGTATCCGCCGGAGGGGAGAAGCATTCTCGAGGCGGTCGCGTTTGGCGGACATCACGGGTGCATTTGGACGAGCACCGTTTCACTTGCAAGGTTTCACGAGATGCAAATAAGGCAAAGCGTGCCGCGACAAACCGGCACCTTTCTATTTTGCCCCTTTGAGGCTAGAGGCCGCAGCTTGCCCCAACCAGTCAAGTTGAATCCATGATCGAACACGCCATCCTCCTCAGCGCCGGCCAGGGCTCACGCCTGCTTCCGCTCACCGCCGAGCGACCGAAGTGCCTGATCGACTTCTCCGGCAAGTCGCTGATCGAATGGCAGATCGAAATGCTCGCCCGCGGCGGCGTGAAGCGGATCGACGTCGTTACCGGCTTCATGACCGACATGCTCGAAGAGCACCTCATGGCGATCCATGATCCGCGCGTCGAAATCTCGATCCGCTTCAACCCGTTCTACAAGGTCGCGGACAACCTCGGCTCCTGCTGGATTGCGCGCGAGGCAATGCGCGGCGACTTCCTGATCCTCAACGGCGACACGCTGATCTCCGAGGAGATCGTCCAGCGCGTGCAGCAGGGCGCGACGGACAAGGACGGCAAGACCTGGCCCGTGGCCGTGACCGTCGACGTCAAGCCGGAAGGCTACGACAGCGACGACATGAAAGTCGAACGCGAAGCCGACGGCCGCCTCGTCCATATCGGCAAGACGCTGACCGCCGAGCAGTCCAATTCCGAATCCATCGGCTTTCTCGCCTTCCGCGGCGAAGGCGCAGAACTGTTCCGCGAAACCGTGCGCCAGGCGATGCGCACCCCCGAAGGCGTGCAGCACTGGTACCTCAAGGTCATCGATTCGATTGCGCCGACCGGCAAGGTCGGCACGGTTTCGATCGAGGGCCTCGACTGGGCCGAGGTGGACTTCCTCAACGACATCGAGATCGCGACCAAGCTGACCGACACCTGGGCCTGATCGACTGGGCACTGATCCATCGGAGGCCTGATCCATCAGGGGCCTGCACTGAGGCGGGCCCCGTCCTCCGGAGCAGGTCCGGAGCCTAGAAGAAGCCCTTGAGCCAGCTTACCAGAGCGGCCAGATCCTCGCCTTCGAGGGCTACCGCGTGCCCGAGGTCGGGCACTTTCGGCCAGCCGCAGTCGACGAATTCACGGCCCTGCCATTCGCGCGATCCCTCGTAACGGGGGATCACGTGGAAATGGACGTTAGGGTCCACCATCATCAGCATCAGGTAGTTAAGCCTGGCATAGCCCACCGCCTTGCCCAGCGCCGCCTCGATGGCGCTTGTCGCCTGCTTGAGCTCGGCGTGGGCCTCGGGCGGCAGTTCGCCAAAAGCGGTAACCTCGGACTTGGCGGCCAGCACCAGCGAACCGAGCGTCGGCTGCGCCGCGCGGGCAAGGACGACCCAGTGGTCGAACTCGGCGACCAGCGTTGCCGGGTAGCCGAATTTTTCCATCGTCACGTTCATCGTCAGTCCTCCGAAAGCCACGAAGTGATCGTACCGCCCCTGGCCCGCACATTCCATGCCTGCACCAAGCGGATCGCATGGACCAGGCAGGACAGCGCCGTCCACCACGCCACGGCGATCAGGCCGATGTCGGGACGCGCAAAGAGCATGGCGACGAAGAGAATCGCCATGTTTGGATTGCGGCGCGCGGTGATCAGGCGGAACCGGCTGTCGAAGCGGCGCCACACGTGGATGTGCATCATGCCGTTCTGGCGCATGAACACGCCTTCGATCAGGCGCTGGACGACATAACCGCCCTGGATGGCGCCCTGCACCCACCAGAAGGTCGCGGTGTCGTAGGCTAGGCCCCAGCTGGCTAGACCAGTGGCCCAGAACCACCACCAGAACGGCGGATGGACGAGGTCCATGCCGTGGTCGAAGATATTGCCCCAGTAGGAAGAGGTGATCGTACACCGGGCGAGCTTGCCGTCCACGGTATCCAGCACCATGAACACCAGGCCGGCCGCCATGCCCGACCAGTAATGGCCCTGTGCGAACAGGACCGTCGCGACCACGCAGAACACCGCGCCGACGAACGTCACCATGTTCGGGGTGATGTGCAGCCTGGCGCAGATGCGGGTCAGCACCAGTGCCCATTCCGGCCAGAGGTACTTGGTGAGCAGGTCGGTCACGCCCTTGTAGGCGCCGAAATAGCTGGCACGCTCCAGCTGGCGGACGGTATCCTTGCGCAGCGGGAGCAGGAAAGGCGTTTCACGCTTGCGAAGCTGTTTGTTCTCGATCGTCGGCCCGGTCTCGAAAGCGACCACCGTCATCCCTGCGGCGTCGGCCAGCGGCACTCCCGCCGCCATGGCCTCGGCGATTCGGCGCGTCTGGTTCGCATCTGCAGCATGCGCGAGCGCCGGAACGCCCCCGAGGGTAAGCACCATGCCCGGCTGGGTGACGATGTGCCGGAACCATGCCGGGTCCCAGGCGAAGGCGGCCGCCGACAGGATTGCCGCCTCTTCGGGCACCGTGTCGGCAGGTGTGAGCCGGGAAGCCCGTGCAATCCGGGCCACGCGTTCGGAAACGTCCAGTCCCCACAGCTTTACGGGGTTTTCGCCGATCGAGACGACAGGCAGCACTTGCGAATTTTCGACCATGGGATGTCGCCGTAGTCGAGGCCGCCGGGGCTGGCAATCGCCGTCGTCGCCAGCCCAACACACGCTCACGCGACGGTGCACCTGCGCCACAGAAGTGTAACTTTCCTGTGTCAAACCATGTTTCGTAGTGATTTTCGGCGCGGGTGGCACTACATAAGCCCCCGTGTACGGATCGATTTACGAGTTTGAATCGCTGCCGAGCTTCGGCAAGCAGGGAAGCGAGGGTCACTCTCGCTCCTCTTCGCGCGTCCGCCGTGGACGTGCCGTCCCGCTTGTCGGGATCGTCCGGAATCCCCGCAGCCACCGCAACAAGGGCATCGCGCCCGAGATGGCCGATTGCTCCAACATCCTGACCGAGACGCCCCGCACCCGCGAGGATCTCCACCACACGCTCGCGGAATTTGCGCGGCGCGGCATAGACTACCTCGTGGTCGATGGCGGCGACGGTACCGTGCGTGACGTACTGACCTGCGGCGCCGACATTTTCGGCAACGACTGGCCGACGCTGATGATCCTGCCGAAAGGCAAGACCAACGCGCTGACAGTCGATCTCGGCCTGCCCAACCACTGGTCGCTCGCCGAAGCGCTTGCTGCAGCGCAGAACGGCAATACCGTGACCCGTCGGCCGCTGCGCGTCTCCCCGGCCGATGGCTCGGGCGGCTGCATCCAGGGTTTCATCTTCGGCACCGGCACTTTCTCGCTGGCGACCGAGGCCGGCCAGGAAGCGCATCGCCGCGGCGCCTTCAACAGCTTCGCCGTGGGCATCTCGATCCTCTGGGCCGTCATCCAGGCGCTGTTCGGCGGCGCCGGCAACCCGTGGCGCGCATGCACCCCGACCCGCCTCGTCGACCGTTTCACCGGCCGCGCCCTGCCGCGCACAGGCCCGGGCAGGGACGACGAGCGGCTCATGACCTTTGCCACGACTTTCGAGAAGTTTCCTCTCGGCGCGCGGCCCTTCGGCAGCAATGTGCCTCCAGGGATGAAGCTGGCCGTGGTCGACTGGCCGGTACGCTGGGTGATCATGCTGGTCCCGGCCATGCTCTTCGGCTTCTACGGACGTTTTCTCAAGCGCGCGGGCGTGCATCGTTTCTGCGCCAGCGACGTCGACATCGACCTCGGCGGAACGTTCATCCTCGACGGCGAGGCCTTCCCGGCCGGCCGCTATATCCTCGACGAAGGCCCGCAGCTCACCTTCGTCGTCCCGTGAGCCGCTGAGCAATGAGCGAGGATCTCGCTGGACGCGTGACGGCCGCTCTCAACCGGCCCGTCGAACCCGAAGTGCGCGCCTTCGCCGAACGCCTTGGAAAAGAGGCCGGTGCACTGGCCGTCCTGTTCTACGGCTCCAACCTCAGGACCGGCTCGCTGGAAGGCGTGCTCGATTTCTACGTCCTGACGGCAGGAGCGCAGTTGGAGAAGATCTGGCCGCGCGTCAGCTATCACGAATGGGACCATGCCGGCGTCACGCTACGCGCCAAGGTCGCGACAATGGCGCTCGAGACGTTTCGCGCCGCGGCTTCGGGCGAATTGCTCGATACGACGATCTGGGCCCGCTTCGTCCAGCCCAGCGCCCTGGCATGGCAACGCGATGAAGCTGCCGGCGCGGCCATGGCCGAGGCCATCGCCCTGGCGGCACGGACCGCCGCCCGGCTGGCGGTTGCCCTGGGTCCAGAGACCGGCACTCCCGAGGACTACTGGCGCGCCCTGTTCCGTGCGACTTATGCCGCCGAATTCCGGGTCGAGAAAGCCGGTCGCGAGGATTCCATCCTCTCTGCCAACCGCACCCATTTCGATGGCCTCCTGCCGCTGGCACTCGTGGCCGAACGGATCGACTTCGCCCGCGCTGCCGATAGCGTCATCCGCCCGGAACTGAGCGCCGCCCGCCGGGCTCGCCTGCTTGGCTGGTGGAAGAAACGGCGGCGCATGGGCAAGCCCTACAACTTCATGCGCCTGCTCAAGGCCTCGACCACTTTCGACGGCGCAGCGCGCTATGCCGCCTGGAAGATCGAGCGGCACACCGGCATTCATGTCGCCCTTACGCCCTGGCGCGAGCGTCATCCGGTGCTTGCAGCACCCGGCGTGCTCTGGCAGGTCTGGCGTGCGAAAAAAGCCGCCAACGCCAAAGAAGCCGCGTGAGCATCACCCAAGCCCCTGTATCAGCCCTCATTCTTGCCGGATCGCGCCCCGGAGTGCCCGACCCGGTAGCCGGCGCCGAAGGCGTCAGCCACAAGGCCCTTGTCGAGATCGACGGCAGGCCGATGCTCGCCCATGTCGTCTCCGCGCTGCGGGATGCAGGCATCGCGCGTATAGCCGTGGCGACGAACGATGCTCAGGTAATCGCCCTGGCGTCCGAGCTGGGCTGTGAGGCCGTACCAGCCGCCGCCGGACCGAGCGCCAGCGTCGAAGCCGGTTTTGCGCAGCTGGGCGCGCCGATGCTGGTCACGACTTCAGACCATGCGCTGCTGCGTGCGGAATGGGTTTCCGATTTTCTCGCCGATACGCCCGGCAATGCCGACGTCGCCATCCTGCTGGCCCGGCGCGAGGCGATCGAGCGCGCCATGCCCGGGAGCAAGCGTACCTACTTGCGCTTCGCCGATGGCTGGTGGTCGGGCTGCAACCTGTTCCTGCTCGCCCGCGACAACGCCAATGCCGCGATCCGAACCTGGAAAATGGTCGAAGCGGATCGCAAGCGTCCCTGGCGGATCGCCGCGAAACTGGGGATCGGCATGCTGGTGAACTATGCGCTGGGGCGCCTGACGCTGGCGGCGGCCATCGCCCGAATGGGCCGCCGGGTCGGCATCGAGGCCCGGCTAGTCGCCGCGCGCGACGGCCTGGCCGCGGTCGACGTCGACAAGCCTGCCGACCTCGCCGATGCCCGGGAAATCATGGCATCGCGAAAGATCGCGCAGTAAGCCGGGAAAAGCGCCCGGTCGCACCATGCGCGGCAGGAAGTCCTTGAAAGGTTTCTATCCGCGCAGGCACGCCGATCACATGTACTTCATCTCGATCCGGATCGACTTCACGGTGTCGCCGACGGGAACGCCGACCTTGGTGTAGCTCGGCTTGCCGAGGTTGAAGATGTTGATCGACGGGTTGTTCGACATGCCGCCGCCGTCGCTCATGATGTCGGTCTTGCCGTTGCCGTTGAGGTCGTGGCGCACGGCAATGCCGTAGGTGCCCGCGTCAGGCACGGGCAGGCAGAAGGTCATCGTGCCGGCCTTGGCCGGAACCTCGATGCGGGAGAGCCACTTGCCCTTTGCCAGCCACTCCGACGAATTGGCCCGGTAGCTCTGGATGCGCAGCTTGCCCTGCGACGCCTTGACGCCATCGACGGTTACCATGACCGCCGGGCCGGAGCCCGCAGTACAATGGCTCATGTCGTTGCGAATTTCATTGCGGTACTGCGCAAGGGCCGGCGAAGCCGTCGCCAGGCCGATCGCGGCGAGAGCGCCGAATACTGCAGTCAGTCGTTTCTTCATTCCGATCGATCCCTTCGGGAAGGTCGTGTTCATTTCCGCTTCCATGTAATGGACTGATTTCGCTCCATTCGCGGCGGTATTGCCGCAAGAGCAAGGCAATGTCATCTCCACCTTATTCTTGGCGCCAATCTGGCCTGACCGCCGTGAATGCGAACTGAATTGTCGCGCAAGCTGCCAGACAGGCGGCAGTTTTGCGCAAGGACGCATAGCGAAGAAAAATCCGACCCGGCCAGCGAAGTTCCCATTTCGCATCGCGGCAACTGTCCCTATTCGGGCCTTGACCCAATATCGCGTGTGGAAAACGGGCTTCCTCGTCCTTGTCCGCACAATATCTGGTGCTTTATTCATCGTTAGCCAAGGAGCCTCGATTTCCCCATGACTGCCCCCCTGATCTCGCCCTCGATCCTGTCCGCAGACTTTTCGCGCCTGGGCGAGGAAGTGCGCGCCATTGATGAAGCGGGCGCCGACTGGATCCATGTCGACGTGATGGACGGCCACTTCGTGCCCAACATCACCATCGGCCCGGCCGTGGTGAAGGCGCTGCGTCCGCACACCGCCAAGACCTTCGACGTTCACCTGATGATCTCGCCGGTCGACAGCTACCTCGAGGCTTTCGCCGATGCCGGCGCGGACATCATCACCGTCCATCCCGAGGCAGGCCCGCACGTGCACCGCACGGTGCAGACGATCAGGAACCTCGGCAAGAAGGCCGGAATCTCGCTCAACCCGGCAACGCCGGCCAAGATGCTCGACTATCTGATCGACGAGATCGACCTCGTCCTGGTGATGAGCGTCAATCCCGGCTTCGGCGGCCAGAGCTTCATCTCCAGCCAGCTTCGCAAGATCGAGGCAGTGCGCAAGATGATCGACAAGTCGGGCCGCGACATCCGCCTCGAAGTCGATGGCGGGGTCGATGCGAAAACGGCGCCGCTGTGCGTCTCCGCAGGCGCCGATGTGCTGGTGGCTGGCTCCGCCACCTTCCGCGGCGGCCCCACGAAATATGCGTCCAACATCCGGACGCTGAAGGGCCTCGCCCCGGACAATACGGACTGACACGGTGACACTGGACACGCACAACGGTTCGCAGACCTGGAACCCGGATGAAGACCGGGCCATTCCACTGGCTGAAGCAACCGAAGTGGGTGTCGAGAACAAGACGGTGGACGAAACGCCTGCCCCTCAGCTGCGCGAGGACGCGCCCGTGGCGACCGGCGAGCAGATCGAGCCGGGGCGCGCCCTGGCGCTCGTCGACTTCTCGCCGCCGGCCGTGGGGGCAGGCGAACGCCTGATCCGGTTCGCCTATCGCCTTGGCGTGCCGGGCACGATGCTGACCGCACCGATGGGCAAGAAGTCGAAGACGCGGTTGCTGGCCACGGTGAACAACACCGTACCGGGCAACCGCATCGCCGGAACGGCCCTGCGCGCGGGGCATTTCCTGGTCCACGGTGCCAAGACGCCGATCGCGCAGGTCGATTTCCATGGTGCCGCGCGGGTCACGCCGCCTCTGGAATCGGTGGTCCACAGCTTCTCGTGGCTGACCGATCTCGAAGCCTGCGCTCCGCGCGAACAGGGCGTGCCGGTGGCCGAGCGGATCCTGACGTCATGGCTCCAGGCCAACCCCAAGCCGCCGGCCAAGCCCGGCAAGGGGCCTGCATGGAATGTCGGCCACACCGGCATGCGGTTGATGAACTGGCTGGTCCATGCGCCGCTGATCCTTTCCGGCGAGAAGGCCCTGCGCCTGCGCACCCTGCGCCACATCAACGAAACCGCGCGCTGGCTCGACCGGCAGGTCCACCACGCCGAGGACGGCCTTGCCGAAGTGGCCGGCTGGTGCGCGGTGATCGCCGCCGGTCTGCTCCTTCCCGACGGTCGTCCGCGGCGCCTCTACGGCGAAGCCGGCCTGATCCGTGCGCTGGGCGAACTGATGGGCGACGACGGCGGCGTGCTGTCGCGCAGTCCGCTGGCACAGATGGAATCGATCGCGCTGCTGGTGCGCCTGCGCAACTGCTACCAGGCCACCCGGCGCGATCCGCCAGACGCGATCGAGCGGGTGATCGAAATGCTCGTGCCGCCGCTCCTTGCGTTGACCCATGGCGACGGTTCGCTGGGAAGCTGGCAGGGCGCCTGGGCGATCAACGGCGATGACGTCAGCGCCCTGGTTGCCGCCAGCGGCGTGAGGACCCGTCCTTTGCGCGACGTGCGCCAGTGGGGCTACCAGCGCGCCGTCGCGCAGAAAACCATCCTGCTGTTCGACACCGCGCCTCCGCCGATGCCGAGCCATGCCCGCTACGGCTGCGCCTCGACCCTCGCCTTCGAGATGTCGCACGGCGGCCACCGCCTGATCGTCAATTGCGGCGGCGCTGCCAGCGGCGGCGGGCTGGTACCGGTCCGCCTCGAACAAGGCCTGCGCGCGACGGCGGCGCATTCGACCCTGACCATCGACGATGCCAATTCCACTGCGATCCTGATCAACGGCATGATCGGATCGGGTGTCAGCCAGGTCGATATCGACCGCAAGACGCTGCAGAATGAAAACGGCTCGAACGCCACCCGACTCGAAGCCAGCCACAACGGCTATGCCGCGCGTTATGGCCTGACTCACCGCCGCATCCTCATCCTGCGCGACGACGGGACGGAACTGCGCGGCGAAGACCTGCTCCTGCCCTCGGGTCGCAAGGGGAAGCGGGGCAAGGTCGGCTATGCGCTGCGCTTCCACCTCGGCCCCGAAGTCGACGTCGCCCTCACCGAGGATGGCCAGGGCGCGGGCCTTGCACTGCCCGATGGCAGCTACTGGCAATTCCGCAGCGGCGGCGGCGATGTCTCGATCGAGGATTCGCTGTGGGTCGACGGCCATGGCCGTCCCCAGGCGACGCAGCAACTCGTCGTCCAGGGCCTCGTATCGCGGGGCGGCGGCAATTTCGGGTGGCTGCTCAAGAAGATGGGCTGACGCTGCGCCCAGCAGTGCAAGGCACTATTCTTCCAGTTCGATATCCCAGTAAAGCCAGTCCCGCCAGGTCTCGTGCAGGTAGTTGGGCGGGAATCCCTTGCCCCGTTCCTGCAACTGCCAGCTCGTCGGCCGGATCGGCGGCACCAGCGGCGGCATGTTCGCCTGCTTGGGCGTGCGCCCGCCTTTCTTGAGATTGCACGGGGCGCAGGCGGTGAGGATGTTTTCCCAGCTCGTCCGGCCACCCAGGCGGCGCGGGATCACATGGTCGAAGGTCAGGTTATGCGGGCTGCCGCAGTACTGGCAGCTGAAGCGATCGCGCAGGAACAGGTTGAAGCGGGTGAAGGCCGGAAATTCCGAAGGCTTCACATATTGCCGCAGCGCGATCACCGAGGGGATCTGCATCGTCCAGCTCGGGCTGTGCACCGCGCGGTCGTAACTGCTGACGATATCGACCCTTTCCAGCACGACCGCCTTGATCGCGGTCTGCCAGGGCCAGAGGCTTAAGGGGTAGTAGGAGAGCGGTGTGTAATCCGCATTGAGAACCAGCGCAGGGCAGTCCGAAAGACTTCGGGAGGGATCTTCCTCCGCGCTGCGGAACCGGGCCGCGCGCTCGATCAGCTCCGACTTGAGCATGGCCTCCTGTCGCAGGCCGTCATTACGGTTTGATGGCAGCGCATGCCCGTAATCCAGCATTTGCGCGAGTCGCCGTCAAGCCTGCGTGCGATGCAGTATAATCGACAATCCACAGCTTGCGAACGCACCTTGTCGCACGCGCCAATGCGGTTAGGACATTCCCCGCAATGTTCCGCACACGCTTTGCCCCCAGCCCCAACGGCCCGCTGCACCTTGGTCACGCGTTTGCCGCCGTGGTCGCCCATGACCTTGCGCGCGAAAGGGGCGGGCAATTCCTGCTGCGCATCGAGGACATCGACGGCGCGCGCAGCCGCCCTGAATTCGTCGACGAGTTCTTCCGCGACCTCGAGTGGCTCGGCCTGCCGTGGGACGGCGAGGTCGTGTACCAGTCCCGCCGCCTCGACCGCTACATAGAGGCCGGGGAAGCGCTCAAGCGCATGGGACTGCTCTATCCGTGCCGCTGCACCCGCGCCGAGATCGCAGCCGCCGCAACCGGCAGCGGACCTGATGGCCCCGTCTATCCCGGCACCTGCCGCGGCCGCGCGGTGGATCCCGAGGGCGCAGCATGGCGGATCGACATGGCCCGGGCCACCGCACTGGCAGGCCCGCTCACCTGGGTCGACGAACTGGCTGGCGCGCAGATTGCCCAGCCCGAGCGGTTCGGCGATGTCGTCCTGCTGCGCAAGGACCTGCCCGCCAGCTACCACCTCGCCGCCACGCTCGACGACGCTGCGGACGGCATCACCCTCGTCACGCGCGGCGCGGACCTTTTCGCGGCAAGCCACGTTCACCGAATGTTGCAGGCGCTGCTGGGACTGCCGGTTCCGACCTGGCACCACCATGCACTGCTGGTCGAACCCGGCGGCAGGAAGCTGGCCAAGCGCCGCGGATCACCCTCGCTGGGCGATCGCAGGCGGGCGGGCGAAGATGGCCGCGCCCTGGCGGAAGCCTTGCGCGCCCACCGGTTCCCGACTGGTATTTCGCTCTGCGGAGGCCTAGATAGCGAGTCATGAGCTATATTCTTGTCCCCATTATCATCGTGCTGATGATCATGGTCGTCGTCAGCCTGGTGCGCGGCATCGTCGCGTTCATCAACAGCACGAAGGAAGACCTCAACCGCGATCCGGACGCGGTCGGAGCGACGCCCAACCAGCTGTTGCAGAACAAGATGATGTTCAATCGCATCAAGTACCAGGCAGCCGCAGTCCTCGTCTGCGCCCTGCTGCTGGCGATGGCGCGCTAAGACCTTGGTCAGGCTCAACAGGATCTATACCCGCACCGGCGATGACGGCACGACGGGCCTTGTCGACGGCTCGCGGCTACCCAAGCATGCTGCCCGCATGGAAGCCATCGGCGCGGTGGACGAAGCCAATTGCGCCATCGGCCTTGCCCTGTGCGCCCTGGGCGATACGCCGCATGCCGGGGCTCTCACCCGAATCCAGAACGACCTGTTCGACCTGGGAGCCGACCTTGCCACGCCCGGTGACGACTTCACCCCCGGCGAGATGACGCTGCGCATCGTGCCTTCGCAGGTCGAATGGCTCGAAAGGCAGATCGACTCCATCAACGAAGACATCGCCCCGCTGAAAAGCTTCATCCTGCCCGGCGGCAGCGAAGCCGCAGCGCGGGTCCACATCGCCCGTGCCTCCGCCCGGTCAGCAGAGCGCCGGGCCGCCGCGCTCGCTGCGGCGGAACCCGCCAACCCCGCGGCTCTGGCCTACATCAACCGGTTGAGCGACTATCTCTTCGTCCTCGCCCGGGCAGTGAACGCCAACGGCGCCGACGACGTGCTCTGGGTGCCCGGCCAGAACCGCTAGGCGCGGCTAATCCCAAGACTAGGTTCCTTCTGAGCGACAATCCCGCTAGGCAACCGCCGAATTGGGATCATCAGAGGAGACTTTCGGTGCAGTCAGTCGGTATCATCGGTGCAGGTATCATGGGTTCGGGCATCGCCCAGACCGTCGCGAGCAAGGGCATGGACGTCATCCTGACCGACATCTCGCTCGAGAATGCCGAGAAGGGCAAGGCAGGCATTGCCAAGGGCCTGTCCCGGCTCGTCGCCAAGGAGAAGATGACGCAGGCGGATGCCGACGCCCTGCTGGCGCGCATCACCCCGGTTGCCGACTATGCCGCGATGTCGGGCTGCGACCTCATCATCGAGGCCGCAACCGAGCGCGAGGACATCAAGGCCAGGATCTTCGAAGCCGCCGGCAAGGTGCTGAAGGACGGCGCGATCATGGCCTCCAACACCAGTTCCATTCCGATCACCCGCATGGCTGCCCAGTCGCCCGATCCGACGCGCTTCTGCGGCCTGCACTTCTTCAACCCGGTCCCGGTCATGGGCCTCGTCGAAGTGATCCCCGGCCTTGCCACCTCACAGGACACCACCGAGCGCATGAAGGCCTTCGGCGAGAACTTGGGCAAGACGGTCGTACTGGCCGGGGACGCTCCCGGCTTCGTCGTCAACCGCATCCTGTGCCCGATGCTCAACGAGGCGATCTTCGTTCTGGGCGAGGGACTGGGCTCGGTCGAGGACATCGATGCAGGCTGCAAGATCGGCCTCAATCACCCGATGGGCCCGCTTACCCTTTCCGACTTCGTCGGGCTCGACACTCTCTACGAGATCATGAAGGTATTCCACGCGACCACCGGCGACCCCAAGTACCGTCCCGCCCCGCTGCTGCAGAAGTACGTCGAGGCAGGCTGGTACGGTCGCAAGTCCGGCAAGGGCTTCTATGACTACACGGGCGAGAAGCCGGTACCCTCGCGCTGACCGCACGCCAGCAACGCATTGGCAAAGCGCCCCTGCCTCACCCGAGGCGGGGGCGTTTTTCTTGGAACGCTCCGCGCGCCCCGGCCGTTACCCAAGCGAAGGAGATTTCACGATGACCCAACGCCCTGACGATCTCGCCCCCGAAACGATCAATTCCGAACAGGACGACGCCGAAGCCCAGGCGCAGTCGGTGGCCGCAGAGGCAATGAACGGTTCGCTGTCGGTGCTCGGTCTCGACCAGAGCGAAAAGCTGTCCAACAGCCTCAACCCGGCCGATACCCCCGACCTCGTCGATCACATGAAGCAGATGGACACCAGCGGAACCATCGACATGTCCGCCTATCGCGGCGAGGAGACGATGGACGATCTGGAAAACCGCTATGGCCGTGCAGGCGTGGCCGATGCCGAATTCGGCAGCGACGACAGCTAAAGCCCCTTCACCCGTTCACTGCGCCGCAGTGGTATCCTTGGCCCAGGGATTGCGGTGTTCGGCCTTGCTGGCAGCGACCCTGGCCTTTTCGCTTTTCGCCGCCTGATCCGCCGCCGGAACCGTGCAATAAGCGGTCGCCAGGATTCCAGCTGCCCAGAACAATGCGTTCCAGCGGCTTTTGAAGACGGTGGAGATTTTCGGCCCGAGCATCATGGCGCCAGCATAGGCCGCCCGGGTTAAGTTTCGGTACCCGCCTCGCGCTTCAGGTCATACAGCACCTCCAGCGCATCGCGCGGGCTCATGGCATCCACGTCCATGTCGCGCAGCTTGTCCCGCAGGGTGTCGCACTGCTCCTCGCGGTGGTCCTGCGCTGCGGCGAAAAGCGGCAGTTCGCCAAGGCCCGCCGCCAGCCCGCCGGTCTCGGCCCGCCCCTTTTCCAGCTTCTCGAGAACCGACTTGGCACGGCTGATGACCTTGGGCGGCACCCCGGCCAGGCGCGCCACGGCAAGGCCATAGCTGCGGTCGGCAGGGCCGTCGGCCAGTTCATGGAGCAGCACGAGGTCGCCCTTCCATTCGCGCGCCCGGACATGGTGCAGCGAAAGCGCCTCGCAGGTCTCCGCCAGCCGCGCGAGTTCGTGATAGTGCGTCGCGAACAGGCAGCGGCAGCGGTTGGTTTCGTGCACCGCTTCGGCCACGGCCCAGGCCAGCGCGAGCCCGTCGTACGTGGACGTCCCGCGCCCGACCTCATCGAGGATCACGAAGCTGCGGTCGGTTGCCTGCGCGAGGATCGCGGCGGTCTCGACCATCTCGACCATGAAGGTCGAACGCCCGCGCGCGAGGTTGTCCGAGGCGCCGACACGGCTGAACAGGCGATCGACCATGCCGATCCGGGCCGCTGCGGCGGGGACGAAGCCGCCCGCCTGCGCCAGCAGGACGATCAGCGCGTTTTGCCGCAGGAACGTCGACTTACCGCCCATGTTGGGGCCGCCGATCAGCCAGAGACGGTCGTGCGTGCCCAGCCGACAGTCGTTCGCCACGAAGCGTTCGCCCTGCACCGCCAGCGCCGCCTCCACCACCGGATGGCGGCCGCCCTCGATCTCGAGGCAGGTCGCGTCGACCACTTCCGGGCGGGTCCAGCCGCCCTCCGCGGCGCGTTCGGCCTGCCCCGCCGCAACGTCGATGCGGGCAAGCGCAGCCGCCGTCTTCGCGATCTGGTGGCGAGATGCGACGGCCCCAGCGACCAGTTCCTCGAAATGCGCTTCCTCGGCGGCAAGCGCGTGGGCGCCTGCCTCGGTGATGCGGCTCGCCTCCTCGTGCAGCGCCAGCGCATTGAAGCGCATTGCCCCGGCCATTGTCTGGCGGTGCGAGAAGCCGCTGTCCGCCTCCATCAGCTTGTCGGCATGGCGCGAGGGCACTTCGATGAAGTAGCCCAGCACGTTGTTGTGCTTGATCTTGAGCGCGGCGACGCCGGTTTCGTCCCGGTACTTCGCTTCGAGCGCGGCGATCGCTCGCCGGGCATTGCCCGATGTCACGCGCAGTTCGTCGAGCGCGGCATCATACCCTTCGGCGATGTAGCCGCCCTGCCCGCGTTCGGTCGGCGGCGAGGCGACGAGCGCACGGGCGAAATGGTCGACCAGTTCCCCGTGGCCGCCAAGGTCGGGCAGCAGGCGCTCAAGCAGGCCGGGAAGCGCATCGCGCTCACCAAGCCTTGCGCCGATCTCGCGGGCGCCGGACAGACCGTCGCGCAGCTGGCCGAGGTCGCGCGGGCTGCCGCGCCCGGCGACAACCCGCCCGAGCGCGCGGCCGACATCGGGCAGCGCTCGCAAGGCGGAGCGCAGGTCTTCGCGCAGCAAGGCATCGACATGCAGCCATTCGACCAGTTCGAGCCGCTCGGCGATGGCAAGTCGGTCGGTCAGCGGAGCGGACAGGTCATCGGCAAGCTGGCGCGCGCCGGCACCGGTAACGCAGCGGTCGACGGCATCGATCAGGCTGCCCTTGCGCCCGCCTTGCGAGGACTCGAGGATCTCCAGGCTCGCCCGCGTTGCCTCGTCCATCGCCAGCGCGGCTTCGCCCGAGCGCGCCTCGGGCGGCAGCAGAAGCGGCAACGCACCGCGCCCGACATGATCCAGATAGGCGATGAGCCCGCCTGCCGCTGCCAGCATGGGCCGCGTGAAGCTGCCGAAGCCGTCGAGCGTGGCAACGCCGTGGATGACCTTGAGCCGCTCTTCCCCGCCTTCCGAGGAGAACTCATGCCCCGAGCGAGCGATAGCCTCGTCGGGCGCCAGTTCCCAACCCTCGGGCACTACCAGTTCGCTCGCGCCCAGCCGCGCCAGTGCGGCGCCGAGGCGCTCGGGCGCGCATTCTTCCAGTTCCATCCGCCCGGTGGAAATGTCGCAGGCGGCAATGCCCACCGTGCCGCGCACGTCGCAGGCTGCTGCCAGCACGTTTGCGCGGCGCGGTTCGAGCAGGGCTTCCTCGGTCAGGGTTCCGGCGGTGACGAAGCGGACGATATCGCGGGCCACCAGCGCCTTGGACCCGCCGCGCTTCTTGGCTTGGGCGGGAGTCTCGGTCTGCTCGGCGATGGCGACGCGGCAACCGGCCTTGATCAGGCGGGCAAGGTAGCTCTCGGCCGAATGGACCGGCACGCCGCACATCGGGATCGGCGCGCCCTGATGCTCACCGCGCGTGGTCAGCGCGATGTCGAGTATATGCGATGCCCTCTTGGCATCTTCGAAGAAGAGTTCGAAGAAGTCTCCCATGCGATAGAAAAGCAGGCAGTCGCCCGCTTCTTCCCGCAGGGCGAGGTACTGGGCCATCATCGGGGTTGCGCCGGAAGTCATGCGCGTCAGCGTTAGCGCCACGCTTCGGTGCTTGTGAAGCTTAGGTATCGATGCTTTCCCCTATCGCGTGACGGGAACATCCGTTAGGGGTCCGGGTGAAAGCTGGAGGTGCGCTTTGTCGGATAAAAGCAGGGTTCAATTCACCGAGCGCGAGGCGCTCTTCTATCACCAGACGATCCGCCCGGGTAAGATCGAGATCATCGCCTCGAAACCGATGGCGACACAGCGCGACCTGAGCCTCGCCTATTCTCCCGGTGTTGCCGTACCGGTGCAGGCCATCGCCGACGACCCGGCAACCGCCTACGACTATACCGCGAAGGGCAACCTGGTTGCCGTCATCTCCAACGGCACCGCGATCCTGGGCATGGGCAACCTGGGCGCACTGGCATCGAAGCCGGTGATGGAAGGCAAGGCTGTTCTTTTCAAGCGCTTCGCCGACGTCGACTCCATCGACATCGAGCTGAACAGCGAAGATCCCGAAGCGCTTATCGAAGCCATCGCGATGATGGAGCCGAGCTTCGGCGGCATCAACCTGGAAGACATCAAGGCGCCCGAGTGCTTCGTGATCGAGCAAGCGCTGCGCGAGCGCATGAACATCCCGGTCATGCACGACGACCAGCACGGCACCGCGATCATCGCCGCTGCCGGCCTGATCAACGCCTGCCACCTGACCGGTCGCAAGCTCGATGAAATCAAGGTCGTGGTGAACGGCGCCGGCGCTTCGGCGCTGGCCTGCACCTCGCTGATCAAGTCGATGGGCGTACGCCACGAGAACGTGCTTGTCTGCGATACGCGCGGCGTGATCTATCCCGGCCGCGAGCGGGTGGACCAGTTCAAGTCGGCTCATGCCGTCATGACCGATAAGCGCACGCTGGCCGAAGCCATCGTAGGCGCCGACGTGTTCCTCGGGCTCTCCGCCAAGGGCGCGGTCACGCAGGACATGATCAAGACCATGGCCGATCAGCCGATCATCTTCGCCATGGCCAACCCGGACCCGGAAATCACCCCGCCCGAAGTCAAGGCGGTGCGTCCCGACGCGATCGTCGCGACCGGGCGTTCGGACTATCCGAACCAGGTCAACAACGTGCTGGGCTTCCCGTTCATCTTCCGCGGTGCGCTCGACGTCCACGCGACGGCGATCAACGAGGAAATGAAGATCGCGGCCGCCCGCGCCATCGCCGAACTGGCCCGCGAGCAGGTGCCCGAGGAAGTCGCGGCAGCCTATGGCGAATCGCAGCAGTTCGGCCTCGAGTACATCATCCCCGCGCCGTTCGACCCGCGCCTGATGGAAGTCGTGCCCTCGGCGGTCGCGAAGGCAGCAATGGAATCGGGCGTTGCGCGCCGCCACATCGCCGATTTCGACGCCTATCGCCAGGAACTGAAGGGCCGTCTAAACCCGACCACTTCGGTCCTCAGCCAGGTCTATGCCCAGGTCAAGGCGAACCCCAAGCGCATGATCTTCGCCGAGGGCGAGAACGAGGTCGTGCTGCGCGCCGCGATCCAGTATCGCGATTTCGGCTATGGCGAACCGATCCTGGTCGGCCGCACCCAGCACGTTCTCGACAAGATGGCCGAACTCGGCGTCTCCGATCCGGAAAGCTACCAGATCGAAAACTCTATGGTCTCGCAGCATGTCGCGCCGATGGTCGAGATGCTTTACGAGCGCCTCAAGCGCCGCGGCTTCCTGCAGCGCGACGTGCAGCGCATGGTCAATACCGACCGCAACATCTTCTCGGCCTGCCTGCTCAAGCTGGGCATCGGCGATGCGATGATCACCGGCATGACCCGGCCCTTCGCCCAGTCGATGAAGGACGTGCGCCGCGTGCTCGATACAGCCGAGGACAAGCTGCCCTTCGGCATCCACATGATGGTCGGCAAGAACCAGACGCTGTTCCTGGCCGACACGACCATCAACGAGCGCCCGAACGCCGAAGAACTGGCCGTCATCGCCAAGGAAACCGCGGCGGTCGCCCGGCGCCTGGGCCACGAACCGCGCGTCGCCTTCCTCAGCTACTCGACCTTCGGCAATCCCGCGGGCCGCTGGCTCGACACGATCCGCGACGCCGTGCACATCCTCGACCAGGAACAGCCCGGCTTCGAGTACGACGGCGACATGGCGCCCGACGCCGCGCTCAATCCGAAGATCATGGCCCTCTATCCCTTCTGCCGCCTCACCGCGCCGGCGAACGTGCTGGTCATGCCGGGCCTGCAGTCGGCCAACATCTCGGCCAAGCTGCTGCGCGAGATCGGCGGGGCGACCGCAGTGGGCCCGATGCTGCTGGGCATGGAACTGCCGGTCCAGATCGTGCCGATGACCGCCATCGCTCCGGACGTGCTGACTTCGGCCGTGCTGGCGGCGGCCGGCATCGTCGGCTGACGCTGTCGGCTTCGGCCGAACGGAAAAAAGGCCCCGATGGCGATTGCCTTCGGGGCCTTTTTCGTGCGGTGCATTGCCGTGAGGTGGCCAGACTGCCTACTTGCGGCGGTAGCGGAAGTACCAGACTTCGTGACCGTAAACGTTGCGGGCCTTGGTCTCGTAGCGGGTTTCGGGCCAGCCGCCGGGGCGCTTCTGGAAATCGCCGGGCTTGTCGCAAAGCCATTCGAATTGCCCGGTATGGCGCTGCATGACCATCAGGGCATGGCGCAGGTAAACGGCATGATCGGTGCCGAAGCGGAACTCGCCGCCTGGCTTGAGCTTGGCCGCGAACATATCGACCGGGCCGTCATTCATCATCCGGCGCTTTGCGTGGCGGGCCTTGGGCCAGGGATCGGGATGCAGCAGGTAAAGGAAGGACAGCGTCCCGTCGGGAATGCGCGAGAGTACCTCCAGCGCATCGCCATGATGGATACGCACGTTCGCGATCGGCGGGTGCGCACCGTTGTCGCCGCTGACGTGCAGAAGCGCCTGGGCGACGCCGTTGAGAAACGGTTCGGCGCCGATGAAACCGTGGTTCGGCAGCATCTCGGCGCGATACGCCATATGCTCGCCGCCACCGAAGCCGATCTCGAAATGGAGCGGGCAGTCTTCCCCGAACAGGATCTGGGCGGTGACCGGCCCTTCGTCGGGAACTGCAATCTGCGGCAGCAGGTTGTCGACCAGGGCCTGTTGACCGGCGCGCAGGGGCTTGCCCTTGGCGCGGCCATAGAGGCGGTTGAGAGTCGTGGGATCGCCGGATTTGTAAGCCGTCATGGCGCGCGCCACTGGCAGGCAAGAGCGCCGCGGTCAATGGAGGCGATCATCGCGCCATTTGCACATGCGACTTCGGCAGTATCCAAAAAGGCCATTGCAACGCGGCGCAATGCGCTGTTCTAGGTCGAAAACCGCGAAGGACTGCCGCCAGCCATGTTGCGCACGATATTCCTGCTGATCGCCTGCCAGCTTCTTGGCGAGATCGTCCACCGCCTGACCGGACTCGCCCTGCCCGGCTCGGTAATGGGCATGATCCTGCTCTTCGCATGGCTCGCCCTCGTCCCGCGCGAGCGTCCGACGCTGACGGTGGTGACGGGCTGGCTCACCGCGCACCTTGCCGTCATGTTCGTTCCCGCCGCGGTCGGGCTGATCGACGAAGGCGATGTGCTGAAGGCGGACGGGGTCGGCCTTGTCGTGGCGACGGCTATCTCGACTTTCCTGACCATGGCGGTCACGGCGCTTGTTTTTCGCTGGGCCCTGCGCCGTTTCGGACCGGTCGACACCGAAGCGGACACCGCCGCATGACCGACTTGATGACGACGTCGCTGTTCTGGCTCGCCGTGACGCTCGGCGTGTTCGAAGTGGCAGACACGGTCTCGAAGCGGTCCGACCGGCACCCGCTGCTGCATCCGGTGCTGTGGTCGACACCGGTGCTGATCGGACTGCTGACGTGGACCGGGACACCATACGAGACCTACCAGCAGGCGACTTTCCCGATCAGCTTCCTGCTCGGTCCCGCGGTCGTCGGCCTCGCAGTTCCGATTTGGACGCAGCGCGCGCGCATCCGCCGGCTGGCCGTGCCGATCGCCCTTGCCCTCGGCGCGGGCGCGATCACTTCCATCGTCAGCGCCGTGGGGGTCCTCTCCCTTTTCGGCGCGCCGAACGAGATCCTGGCCTCGATCGCCCCGCGCGCGACGACCACGCCGGTTGCGATGGCGATAGCCGGGCAACTGGGCGGCGTTCCGGCGCTGGCCGCCGTGATCGTGCTGTTCGCGGGCGTGATCGGCGCGATGTTCGCCACGCCGCTGCTCAACCTGCTCAATGTCCGCGATTATCGCGCGCGCGGATTTGCCGTCGGCGTTGCAGCCCATGGCATCGGCGCGGCGCGGGCCTTCCAGGTCGATTCGACCGCAGGCGCGATGGCCAGCCTCGGCATGGCCCTGAACGCGGCAACGACGGCGGCGCTGCTCTCGATCCTCGCGCTGCTGGTCTGAGCGGAGTCGCCCCGAGTCAGCCGCGGCGCAGGGCCGCAGCCCGCCGGGCAGCGACACGCGACTTGCGCTTCTTCCACCAGACATAGACCCCGGTCACGCACAGCCCGGCTGTCGCCAGTCCGGAAAGGAAGATCAGCAGGATCGTGACATTGCCGCCCACCCGGCCGCTGTGCAGCGGGTAGAGCAGGCGATAGCCCGCGAGCGAACGGTTGCCGTGATAGGGGTCGTAAGTCTCGACCACGGCATGGCTGGCGCGGTCGAAGTAATAGTAGATCGGGCCGAGGCGATGGTAATTGACGGTGCCGTCGTCGGTCATCGTCACGCCGATCGTGCCCTCGTCCGGATTTGCGAGGACACTGGCGGGCTGCCAGTCGATCCCTTCGCGCACCGCATGGGCGCGCGCGGCAGCAACGGCCCCGGCAAAGTCGAGCGGCGCGTCCTTCGCCTCACCTGCGGGGGCGACATGATCGTCGTCGCCGAAAGCAACCTCGATCATCGGCGCATAGGCTTCTTCGAAGAAATTGAGCGCGACCGAGGTCAGCGCGAGAGCGGTCAACGGGACGAAGAGCCAGAGCGCGCTGGCCTTGTGCCAATCGAGCATGAACTTGGCGAACATCGAACGGAAGCTGACTTTCCAGCTACGCTTCCAGCCCTTCCAGAACGGGCGCTTGAGCGGGAAAGTCAGGTAGAAGCCGATGCCGTGCCCGATCAGCCAGAGTACCGCAACCGTTCCCATTATCCAGCGCCCCCAGGTGCCGGCCAGGAGATGGGCGTGCAGTTCCAGGACCAGTTCCATCGCCCCGCGCTTGTTCCAAGCGGCTTTCGAGAACCGGGTCCCAGCGGGCTCTGCGCTGAAGCGATCTAGGAAGACCTGATCCACCGGCGGTCCGGAGAGGCCCGCGGCGCGATCGACATCGACCACGATCCGCCGCGTCTCCGCTACTGCGAGGGGAAAGCCGCGCACGACCCATTCCGGGTGGCGGGCTGCGAAGCGATCGACCAGTGGTGCCACGTCCGGCGCGGGCTTCCCCGCGGCGGCGGCGAGCGGCTGCGCGAAAAGGTCTGCGTTGATCCAGGCGTCGATGGGCCGCATGAAGCTGAGCACGCAGCCGGTCACCGCAGCAAGCAGCAGGAGCGGAATGGCCACAAGGCCAAGGTAGCGATGCAGCGTGATCCAGGGCGAACGCGGAACGGGTTTCAAGACGATCGGCTCTCGACTGCGGCGGGTTGCGATGGTCCCTTCATTGCCCACAATCTTACAACGCCAAAGGTCCAATTCGCACGCCCGGACCGGGCCATCCTTACCCGGCGCATACGAAAACGGCCCACCCCGGGGGGCAGGCCGCTCGATTCATGATGAAGCGAAACGCTGGGATCAGGCCGCTTCGGCCTGCTCGTCCGGGTCGCGCAGCACGTAGCCGCGGCCCCAGACCGTCTCGATGTAATTGGCACCGCCGCAGGCGTGGCTGAGCTTCTTGCGCAGCTTGCAGATGAAGACGTCGATGATCTTCAGCTCGGGCTCGTCCATGCCGCCATAAAGGTGGTTGAGGAACATTTCCTTGGTCAGCGTCGTGCCCTTGCGCAGCGAAAGCAGCTCGAGCATCGCGTATTCCTTGCCGGTCAGGTGCACGCGGGCGCCATCGACCTCGACCGTCTTGGCGTCGAGATTGACGATCAGCTTGCCGGTACGGATGACCGACTGCGAATGGCCCTTAGAGCGACGCACGACCGCGTGGATGCGGGCGATCAGCTCTTCGCGGTGGAACGGCTTGGTCACATAGTCGTCCGCGCCGAAGCCGAACGAGCGGACCTTGGAGTCCATCTCGGAAATGCCGGAAAGGATCAGGACCGGCGTCTGCACCTTGGCGACGCGCAGCTTCTTGAGGACGTCGTAGCCGTGCATGTCAGGCAGGTTCAGGTCCAGAAGAATGATGTCGTAATCGTAGAGCTTGCCCAGATCGAGGCCTTCTTCGCCGAGATCCGTCGAGTAAACATTGAAACCTTCCGCCGACAGCATGAGCTCGATGGCCCGGGCCGTGGTCGGTTCGTCCTCGATCAACAGCACTCGCATGAGGTAACCCCCTTTTTCCCCATAGTCCGCTTACGCTAACCCTGCATAAACGGACATTGCCGTGAATTAACCATATGAGCAATGAAGGTTAAAGGTAAATTTGCCGTTAATGCAAAATCGGGATTCCTTCTGAAATCACGCGATTTGTCGCAAACGCTCCCCATTACCCCCTTTGGAATTCCTCAAAAGGGTTAGGAACCGCTCAGGCCGGTTGCATCCTGCGCGGGACCTTGCGGCGCGATTCGCCCTGCCCGGCCTTCGCCGGATGGCCAATGCGCCTGAGGTAACTCCAGAAACCGCATTGCAGCCCGACCAGCATGAGGATGAAGGGCTGGAAGGCGATGCCCACGAACAGCGATCCAATCATGTAGACCACATGCGCGAGCTGCAAAGCGTTGGCGAGCGGCGCCACCCAGGCCTCGTCCGGCCCGGTACGTCCTTTCCAGCGCCGCCGGATCATTTCCATCTGGAGAATGCCCAGGCCCTGGATCAGCAGCCACAGGAACAGACCCGGGAAGCCCTGCTCGCCCAGCATCTCGAAATAGCTGGAATGGAAGGCGCGGCCCTTCTCGACCACCTTCTGCCGCTCGACCACGACATTGCTGCCGTCCGATTCGCGGGCGACGGTGTCGTATTCGACCTCGCTCGACAGGTAGACCTCGAAGCCGCCGCCCAAGGGATGCTCCCTGGCATAGCCCCAGGTCCACTTCCACACGCCGAGGCGAGTGCTGGCAGACTGGTCGGACTGGTGGTTCTCGATCGTGCTCATGCGCGCGAGGAAGGATTGCGGCAGGAACGGCACGGCGGCGAACAGCGCGAAGGCCATGCCTCCTGCGATCAGCACCCGGTGCTTCGCAGTGCGCAAGGAGAGCGCGCAGAGCACGCCAAGGCACATCAGGCCGGTGCGCGCCTGGGTGCCGACCGGGATCAGCGCGCAGGCGAAGATAAGGGCGCAAGCGAAGGTCCAGACCCGCCAGTCTGAAGGGAAGATCGTGCCGTGGCGGGCCAGCCAGATGATCACGGGGATGATCGAGATCGCCACGCAGGACAGGATCGAGCCTTCGAACAGGCCCGAATTGTTGTCCACGAAGATCCGCAGCGTGCCGTAACCGCCGCCGCCCATCACCGTCTTGATGCCGCCGTCGATGATCAGGGCACTGGCCGCCAGGACCATGACCAGTGCGACCGCCTCGATCCGCAAGCGGGTGCGCAAGGTAAGCGGCAGGAAGATCGAAAAGACCAGCGCCTTCCACACCCAGGCCCATTTCTCCAGCGCTTCTGCCGGATAGTCGGCAGTCAGCGTTGTCATCGCACAGTATGCCAGCAGCATGGCCAGCAGCGCCTGGCGGAAGGTGAAGCGCGAATCGCGCTTGTCGTCGAGCAGCAACCATCCGCCGAAAGCCGCAGCGAAGGTAATCAGCGAGACCGGGACGCTTGAGAGGATGCCCCAGGAAATGACCTGCGGCGAAACGATGTCGACGTAGAGATAGCAAAGCACCCACAGGAACGGACGCTTGAAGCCCATGACCAGGAAGCAGGCGAGGAATGCCGTCAGGCCAAGGTCAAGCATCCGGCTGTGCGCCTTCGCCCTGCGTCGGCACACGCATCTTGCGCCTTTGCGCGGGCCGGGCCTTGCGCCCGCCCCCTGCATCCTCGCGCCCCTCTTCGTCGAGATCGACGCGTGCCAGCAGGCGCAGCGCGGCAAGCGCGAGCAGTCCGTGAGACAGGGCAAGGGCGAAGATATCGACCATGCCATGGGCGATACCAGCCGCGGGTTGACGGCGCGTTAAGCCTTACAAGCTAGGGATTTGCAGGTCATGACACGCATCCTCCACGTCCTCGACCATTCGCTGCCCATGCAAAGCGGCTACACCTTCCGCACTCGGGCGATCCTCAAGGCGCAGGCCGCGATGGGCTACGAAGTGCGCGGCGTGACCGGACTGCGGCACACGGCCGAAGGGCCCATCGCCGAAGAAGCCGACGGCCTGCTCTTCCATCGAACGGCCGGTGCGGCAAGCGGCCCTGTCGGACTGCGCGAATGGCGCGAGATTGCGCTCTTCGCGAAAGGCATCGAAAAGGTCGTGCGCGAATGGCGGCCCGACGTCATCCATGCCCATTCCCCGGCGCTGTGCGGCCAGGCAGCCCTGCGCGTCGCCCGCCGCCACGGCATTCCGCTGGTATACGAAATTCGCGCGTTCTGGGAAGACGCCGCGGTCGGCAACGGCACCGGCAGCGAAGGCTCGCTCAAGTACCGGCTGACCCGCAAGCTGGAGAGCCACGTCGTCTCGCGCGCCGATGCCGTGGTGACGATCTGCGAAGGCCTCAAGGCCGATCTTGTCGGGCGCGGCACCGCGCCGGAGCGAATCACCGTCATGCCCAATGGCGTCGATCTCACCCTCTTCGGCGAGCCCGCAAGCCGCGACCCCGAACTGGCCCGCAGCCTGGGCTTCGAGGTCGGCGGCGCGCCCTGCCCGGTGATCGGGTTCATCGGCAGCTTCTACGACTACGAGGGCATCGACGTGCTGATCGAGGCCATGGCCCATCTCGCCCAGCGGCGAAGCGACGCGCGCCTGCTGCTGGTCGGCGGCGGCCCCTGCGAGGCAGCCTTGCGCGCGCAGGCCGCAGCATCGCCCGCCGCAGAGGCGATTCGCTTCGTCGGCCGGGTCCCGCACCACGAGGTCGAACGCTATTACGCTCTTGCCGACATCATGGCTTACCCGCGCAAGCGCAGTCGGCTGACCGATCTCGTCACCCCGCTCAAGCCGCTCGAAGCGATGGCGCAGGGCAAGCTGGTCGCCGCCAGCGATGTCGGCGGGCACCGCGAACTGGTCACGCATGGCCGCACGGGAACCCTGTTCACGCCGGACGATCCATTGGCCTGTGCGAACGCGCTTGCCGGGCTGCTGGAGGATCGCGCGCACTGGCCTGCCTACCGTAAGGCCGGCCGCGACCATGTCGAATCCCGGCACGATTGGGCCGTGAACGCGGCTCGTTATCAAGACGTTTACCAAATGCTGGCACTCCTGAAGCCTGAAAACAGGGGCACTGTCGCTGCATGACACTGCCTCGCGCAATTTGAGAACGGGATGGAAAACGTGGCCCAAGACACACGCAGGAAAGCCGGAGGAAAGCAGCCAATCAGCCGCCACCCGCTGTTTCCGGCCATCGTGGCCCTCTGGTTCGGCGCCCTCTTCGGTCTGGCCGGCATCGCCATCAAGCCGGCCATTGTCGAACAACTGGTCACGGTCACGCACATCGATTCGCTGGTCCCCATGGCGGCCCCGCCGCTCGGCGCAACCGCGCGCATCCTGATCGCGCTGGCCATGACCGGGCTTGGCGGAATCGTCGGCGCCATGGTCGCCCGCCGTATCGCCCGTCCTGCTGCAGGCGCAGTCACTTCGCGCCGCCGCATGAATCCGGCGGCAGCTGAGCTCGCCACTCCTGCTTTTGTCGCCAACGAGATGCCTGCGCAGGCTGAAGCTGCACCCGCACCGGTCGAGGCCGGGGAAGTGCGCGATACGGCCCATGCGGATATCGCCGAAGCCGCCGACCTCGAGCTGGAAGAATTCCAGGACGAGGTCGAAGCCGGAACTCAGGCCGCTTCCTTCGCGCCGACCGCATTCGAATCGGATGAAACCGAGGTCGAAGACGCCGAACTCGTAGGTTCCGAGGAGGTCGACGCGTTCGACGTCGAAGCCCATGAGGCCGACGCCCTTGAGGCCGAAGCAGCAGATATCGAGACCGCCGAATTCGAAGTCATCGAGGACGAAGAAGCGCCGTTCGCGGCCAAGGCCTCCGTCAGCAACCACCTGTTCGAGAGCTATTCGCGCGATCTTTCCGGCAGGCCGGCTGCACCGGTCGAACAGCAAGTGCGCCGCGAAGACCGCGCGATCCTCTCGATCGCCGATCTCGATGCCGAACCGGGCATCGACGCGGATCAGGCACCCGGCGCCCAGGCTCCGTTTTATCAGGCGCCCTACGACCGCTCGACGCCTTTTGCAGTGCTGACCAAGGCGATCATCGATTCCCTCGAAAAGCAGCCCGAAGCGCACGAAGAAGACGAGCGGGTCGAAGTGTCCGAGGCTCCGGCCGACCGCGCGCCGTCCCCGGGCGGACACAGCGCAGCGGACCGCATCGCCTCCGCCGATCTCGATTCGCTTTCGCACGTCGAACTGCTGGAACGCCTGGCCCTTGCCATGGCCAAGCGCCGCGAGGAGATCGCAGCGCAAAACGCGGCCGACCTCGTCGAAGCGCGAGAGACTTTTGCACCTGCCGCAACGCAAGCGGCTACCGTAACCCCGCTGGCCTTCAAGCCGCTCCAGTTCGAGCGCCCGCAAATCCAGCCGGCTCCGGTCGAGACCGTCACGTTCAGCGAGGCCCTGCCCGCCGAGCATGAAGAACCCGAAGCCGCACCGTTCGAACTGGCAGACGACTGCGTCGTCGAGGCCGGGATCGAGACGGCAGGATCCGAAGCGAGCGAATCCGAAGACGTCGATTTCGACGAAGCTGAATTCGACGTCGCTGCAGAGGCGAGCGAGGAAACTGCCGATCTCGTCGACTGGGAGCAGGTCGATCACACAGGCTTCGAAGTCCCGGAAGCCGAGATCGAAACATCCCTTGCCGAGCTGGCGCAACCCCTCGAGGACGCCGAACCGGCCGCTGAACTCGAGGAAGAACTCGAAGCTCTCGCCCGGACCTGGGACGAAGAGCCTGTTGCAGCGCAGCAGGTCCCGGCAGCACTCCGCCCCGTGGGCATGGACTCCTTCGACGAGGACGAGGCCCTTCCCGGATACATTCCGCCGCGCCACATCGGCGAACTGCTCAAGACCAAGCCCGCCGCGCCTTCCGCGCCGGTCATGCACTACGACGATGAGGCCGACGGCGAGTTCGCCGAGGATCATACGGAAGCACAATACGCGGACTACGCCGAGGCCGAGGATGAGCCGGAGGACGAGGAAGAAGCGATCGAGGAGGGCTATTCGTCGCTTCTCAACATCTCTCGCGCAGCACCGCGCCAGCCTTTCGTGCGCATCGACGAGCCGGAAACCGACGACGGCATCCAGCCGATGGTCGTCTTCCCCGGTGACGAACCCGCACAGGCGGCACGGCGCTTCGATGGCACGCAGGCTCCCGAGGCAGAGGAGCAGCCGCCCATGCCCAGCGAGTTCCAGGCCCGTCGCCCGTTCGACGCCCCCGGACGGCAGGACACGGACCAGACCGAACGCGCCCTGCGCGAGGCCCTGGCCACCCTGCAGCGCATGAGCGGCGCCGCCTGACCGGGCGCAGACACTCTATCGCCAGCGCGATCTGACGGGAATCGGGCCCTGCAGACCCGCGCTGCAACGGCGAATCACTGAATCTCCGAGCCCCGTTCCGGTCCTGCCGGAGCGGGGTTTCGATAATAAAATGCCCCTTTTTCCAGCATAGTCGGCACCATTACTGCGCCGAAATGTGCCTTCGCGGTTGCAAAACCGGCGTTCAATCGTCATGGGGATCGTGGGGTCACTATGCCGCGTGCTGGATAGTGCGCGATTCGCGTGCGCTGGTCGTGCGCGGCTGTGCAGGCCCCGGCAAAATGACAGGATGGATTAATATCGATGGGATTTCCTAAGCCCCAGGGCCTTTACGATGCGCGCAACGAACACGACTCCTGCGGTGTGGGCTTCGTCGCCCATATTAAAGGACAGAAAAGCCACGCAATCATTACCCAGGCGCTTGAAATCCTGAAAAACATCGACCACCGCGGCGCGGTGGGCGCGGATCCGCTCCTGGGCGACGGCGCGGGCATTCTGACCCAGCTGCCCGACCAGATGTTCCGCAAGTGGGCCACGGGTGCGGGCGTCGAACTGCCCGAAGCCGGCGACTATGCCGTTGCCATGTGCTTCCTCCCGCAGGACGAGGCCTCGCGCGATTTCGTCGTCTCCACCTTCGAGAAGTTCATCAAGAAGGAAGGCCAGACCCTCATCGGCTGGCGCGACGTTCCGGTCGCTCTGGACGGCCTCGGCAAGACGGTCATCGAATCGATGCCGGTGATCCGCCAGTGCTTTGTCGGCCGCGGCGAGAACTGCGCCGACCAGGACGCCTTCGAACGCAAGCTCCTCGCGATCCGCAAGCAGACCCAGAACCCGCTCGCGGCCCTCGCCGAAAAGCATGACCTGCCCGGCCTGACCGAGCTCTACATGCCGAGCTTCTCGAGCCGCACGATCGTCTACAAGGGCCTGCTGCTCGCCACCCAGGTCGGCTCATTCTACGACGACCTGCGCGATCCGGACTTCGTCTCCGCGCTCGGCCTCGTGCACCAACGCTTCTCGACCAACACCTTCCCGAGCTGGAAGCTGGCACACCCGTTCCGCTTCATGGCGCACAACGGCGAGATCAACACGGTTCGCGGCAACGTGAACTGGATGAACGCGCGCCGCCGCACCATGGAATCCGAGCTGCTCGGCGCCGACCTCGACAAGATGTGGCCGCTGATCCCGCACGGCCAGTCGGACACCGCCTGCCTCGACAACGCCTTCGAACTGCTGCTCGCCGGCGGTTACTCGCTCAGCCACGCGATGATGATGCTCATCCCCGAGGCATGGGCCGGCAACCCGCTGATGGACGGCGAACGCCGCGCGTTCTACGAATATCACGCCGCGCTGATGGAGCCCTGGGACGGCCCCGCCGCCGTCGCTTTCACCGATGGCCGCCAGATCGGCGCCACGCTCGACCGTAACGGCCTGCGCCCGGCGCGCTTCCTGGTCACCGACGACGACCTGTGCGTCATGGCCTCGGAAAGCGGCGTTCTTCCGATCAAGGAAGACAACATCGTGCGCAAGTGGCGTCTCCAGCCCGGCAAGATGCTCCTCATCGACTTCGAAGAGGGCCGCATCATCGAGGACGAGGAGATCAAGACCCAGCTGGCCAACGAAGAGCCTTACCAGAAGTGGCTCGACCAGGCGCAGTACATGCTCAAGGACCTCGACGTGATCGAGGAAGAGCTGGACCCGCTGCCGGCCCCGAACACCACGCTGCTCGATCGCCAGCAGTCCTTCGGCTACACCCAGGAAGACACCAGCCGCTTCCTCGAGCCGATGGCCATCAATGCCGACGATCCGATCGGTTCGATGGGCACCGACACGCCGATTCCGGTGCTGTCGAACAAGTCGCGCCTGCTCTACGACTACTTCAAGCAGAACTTCGCGCAGGTCACCAACCCGCCGATCGACCCGATCCGCGAGGAACTGGTGATGAGCCTGGTCTCCATGATCGGCCCGCGCCCGAACCTGCTTGGTCATGACGCCGGCACGCACAAGCGCCTGGAAGTCAGCCAGCCGATCCTCACCGACGTGGACATCGCCAAGATCCGCTCGGTCGAGGCCGCGCTGGACGGCGCCTTCCGCACCGCCACCATCGACATGACCTGGGATGCCGAAACCGGCGCCGAAGGTCTCGAAATGGCGATCAAGGAAATGTGCTGGGCCGCCACCGAAGCCGTGCTGGCGGACAAGAACATCCTGATCCTGTCCGACCGCGCCCAGGGCCCCGATCGCATTCCAATGCCGGCCCTGCTGGCGACGGCTGCCGTGCACCATCACCTCGTCCGCCAGGGCCTGCGCATGCAGACCGGCCTGGTCGTCGAGACCGGTGAAGCGCGCGAAGTGCACCACTTCTGCGTCCTCGCCGGCTACGGTGCCGAGGCGATCAACCCCTACGTCGCGTTCGAGACGATCGAGGACATCCGCGTTCGCAAGAACCTGCCGGTTTCCGCCGAGGACGCACGCAAGAACTACATCAAGGCCATCGGCAAGGGCATCCGCAAGGTCATGTCCAAGATGGGCATTTCGACCTACCAGTCGTACTGCGGCGCGCAGATCTTCGACGCCGTCGGCCTGTCGACCGAATTCGTCGAGAAGTACTTCACCGGCACTGCCACCACCATCGAGGGCGCGGGCCTGCTCGAAATCGCGGAAGAGGCGGTGCGCCGTCACGCCGCGGCCTTCGGCGAAAACCCGATCTACGCCAACATGCTCGACGTGGGCGGCATCTACGGTTCGCGCATCCGCGGCGAGGAACACGCCTGGACCTCGACCAACATCGGCTCGCTCCAGCATGCCGTGCGCGGCAACGTGCCCGAAAAGTACAAGGAATTCGCGCAGAGCATCAACGACCAGTCGACCCGGATGCTCACCATCCGCGGCCTGATGGAGTTTGTGCCCGCCGAAACCCCGATCTCGATCGACGAGGTCGAACCGGCCAGCGAGATCGTCAAGCGTTTCGCCACCGGCGCGATGAGCTACGGCTCGATCTCGTGGGAGGCGCACACCACACTGGCGCTCGCCATGAACCGCATCGGCGCCAAGTCGAACACCGGTGAAGGCGGCGAAGATCCCAAGCGCTTCAAGCCCCTGCCCAACGGCGACACCATGCGTTCGTCGATCAAGCAGGTCGCATCGGGCCGCTTCGGCGTCACCACCGAGTATCTCGTCAACGCCGACGACATCCAGATCAAGATGGCCCAGGGCGCCAAGCCCGGCGAGGGTGGCCAGCTGCCCGGCCACAAGGTCGACAAGGTCATCGGCAAGACCCGTCACTCGACCCCGGGCGTCGGCCTCATCTCGCCGCCGCCGCACCACGACATCTACTCGATCGAGGACCTCGCGCAGCTCATTCACGATCTCAAGAACGTGAACCCGACCTCGCGCGTTTCGGTCAAGCTGGTGTCCGAAGTGGGCGTCGGCACGGTCGCCGCGGGCGTGTCCAAGGCGCGCGCGGACCACGTGACGATCTCGGGCTACGAGGGCGGCACCGGCGCTTCGCCGCTGACGTCTCTCACCCATGCGGGTTCGCCTTGGGAAATCGGCCTTGCCGAAACCCAGCAGACCCTGCTGCTCAACAACCTGCGCAGCCGCATTGCGGTGCAGGCCGACGGCGGCCTGCGCACCGGCCGTGACGTTGCCGTCGCCGCCCTGCTCGGCGCCGACGAGTTCGGCTTCGCCACCGCACCGCTGATCGCGGCCGGCTGCATCATGATGCGCAAGTGCCACCTCAACACCTGCCCGGTCGGCGTCGCCACCCAGGACCCCGTCCTGCGCGCCCGCTTCACCGGTCAGCCCGAGCATGTGGTCAACTACTTCTTCTTCGTCGCCGAAGAGCTGCGCGCGATCATGGCCGAACTGGGCTTCCGCACGGTTGCCGAGATGGTCGGCCGCGTCGACAGGCTCAACATGAAGAAGGCGATCTCGCACTGGAAGGCCAAGGGCGTCGACCTCAGCCGCATCCTCTACCAGGCCCCGCTGGGCGACAGCCCCTCGCTCAACTGGAGCGAAACGCAGGACCACGGTCTCGAAAACGCGCTGGACAACGCCCTCATCGAAGCGTCGGCCGATGCGCTCGAGAAGCGCGAAGCCGTGCGCATCGAAAAGCCGATCATCAACGTCAACCGCACGGTCGGCGCGATGCTCTCGGGCGAAGTGGCCAAGCGCTACGGCCATGAAGGCCTGCCCGACAACACGATCAACGTGAAGCTCACCGGCGTTGCCGGCCAGAGCTTCGGCGCCTGGCTTGCCCACGGCGTCACGCTCGACCTGACCGGCGATGCCAACGACTACGTCGGCAAGGGCCTGTCGGGCGGCCGCGTGATCGTGCGCCAGCCCACCCACGTCGATCGCGACCCGCTGAACAACATCATCGTCGGCAACACCGTGCTTTACGGCGCGATCTCCGGCGAGGCGTTCTTCAATGGCGTGGGCGGCGAGCGCTTCGCGGTCCGCAACTCGGGCGCGATCGCGGTCGTCGAAGGCTGCGGCGACCATGGCTGCGAGTACATGACCGGCGGCGTCGTGATGGTCCTCGGCAAGACCGGCCGCAACTTCGCGGCAGGCATGTCGGGTGGCATCGCCTACGTCTTCGACGAGGACGGCATGTTCGACAAGCTGTGCAACACGGCCATGGTCGACCTGGAGAAGATCTCTCCGGAAGCCGACGAGGAAGAAGGCACCGGCCGTCCGCAGCAGCGCACCAACGGCGTCAACGATCTCGGCATGGGCGACATGCTGCGCCACGATGCCGAACGCATCCGTGTCCTGCTTGAACGTCACCACCTGCACACCGGCTCGAAGCGGGCCCGTGCGCTGCTCGACGACTGGGCCAACACGCTTGGCAAGTTCGTCAAGGTGATGCCGCGCGACTATGCACGCGCGCTCAAGCAACTCGAGGCCGAGCGGCAGGAAGCCGCTTCGGTTGCCGCGGAATAATTCACGAGGATATTGCAAAAATGGGTAAGGAAACCGGCTTCCTCGAGCTCGACCGTCAGGATCGCACTTACGGCGATGCTTCGGAGCGACTGAAGAACTACAAGGAATTCGTCATTCCGCTTCCGGCGGAAACCCTCAAGGCACAAGCGTCGCGCTGCATGAACTGCGGCATCCCGCACTGCCATACGGGTTGCCCCGTCAACAACATCATCCCGGACTGGAACCACCTGGTCTACGAGGACGACTACCGCAATGCGCTGGAAGTCCTCCACTCGACCAACAACTTTCCGGAATTCACCGGCCGCATCTGCCCCGCTCCGTGCGAGGCGGCCTGCACGCTGAACATCGTCGACCAGCCGGTCACCATCAAGTCGATCGAATGCGCGATCGTCGACAAGGGCTGGGCCGAAGGCTGGATTACGCCGAAAATCCCGGCGAAGCGCACCGGCAAGTCGGTCGCCGTCGTCGGTTCGGGTCCGGCGGGCATGGCCTGCGCGCAGCAGCTTGCCCGCGCCGGCCACTCGGTCACCGTGTTCGAGAAGAACGACCGCGTCGGCGGGCTGATGCGTTACGGCATCCCCGACTTCAAGATGGAGAAGCACCTCATCAATCGCCGCGCGGCGCAGATGGAAGCCGAAGGCGTTGAGTTCAAGACTTCCGTCGAGGTGGGTGTCTCGGTCTCGGTAAACTCGCTCAAGGAAAACTACGACGCCGTCGTTTTCGCGGGCGGCGCCGAGGAAGCGCGCCGTCTCGACATTCCGGGTTCGGAACTGCCGAGCGTGCGCCTGGCGATGGAATTCCTGACCCAGCAGAACAAGCGCAATGCCGGCGACGATGAACTGCGCGCCGCGCCGCGCGGCTCGCTGACCGCGACCGGCAAGCACGTCATCGTCATCGGCGGCGGCGACACCGGCTCCGACTGCGTCGGCACCTCGAACCGCCAGGGCGCCCTTTCGGTCACCCAGCTCGAGATCATGCCCAAGCCGCCGGTCCACGAGGACAAGGCCATGAGCTGGCCGAACTGGCCGCTCAAGCTGCGCACCTCCTCGAGCCATGAGGAAGGTTGCGAGCGCGACTGGGCCGTGCTGACCAAGCGCGTCATCGGCGACAACGACGTCAAGGCGCTCGAATGCGTCCGCGTCGAGTGGAAAGACGGCAAGATGCACGAGGTCGCGGGCAGCGAGTTCACGCTCCAGGCCGACCTCATCCTGCTGGCCATGGGCTTCACCGGCCCCCGCAAGGCCGGCATGCTGGACCAGGCCGCCGTCGAGCTCGACCCGCGCGGCAACGTCAAGGCCGACACCGAGAAGTACCAGACAAACGACGAGAAGATCTTCTCCTGCGGCGACATGCGCCGTGGCCAGTCGCTGGTGGTCTGGGCGATCCGCGAGGGCCGCCAGTGCGCCCGCTCGGTCGACGAAATGCTCATGGGCGCGAGCGAACTGCCGCGCTGAGCCGGACCGGGCCGAAATCACGAAAGGGGCGTGCCGCGAGGCGCGCCCCTTTTTCGTTGGTACGAGGGCCCTTCGCCGCGATTCGCGCTGACCTCGCCCGGAAATCTCCATAGAGAGCCGCGCGTGCTCATCCTGAGCCTGTCGAAGGAATCCGCAAACCGCCACTCAGGCCCAGCGGAGGGCAGCCCGGAATGGAATTGAGCGCGGCGCTCCTGTCCTTACCAGTCGATCGTCCCGCGCCCGTTTTCGGCAAGGAAGGCATTGGCGCGGCTGAAGTGGCGGCAGCCGAAGAACCCGGAATGCGCCGACAGCGGGCTGGGATGCGGCGCCGTCAGCACGAGATGGTGGCTCGAAGCCAGTCCCGGGACCCGCGACGCCTTCTTCTGCGCATGGTTGCCCCAGAGGAGGAACACGCATGGCTCGCTCTTGGCGGCAACGGCTGCCACGGCAGCATCGGTGATCGCTTCCCAGCCCTTTTTCTGGTGCGAGCCGGCCTGCCCTTCCTCCACGGTCAGCGCATTGTTGAGCAGCAGCACGCCCTGGCGCGCCCAATGCTCCAGATTGCCGTGACCCGGCGCGGTGACGCCGCAGTCGCTCGCCAGCTCCTTGTAGATATTCGCCAGCGATGGCGGCACGCGCACCCCTTCGGGCACCGAGAAAGCCAGGCCGTGCGCCTGGCCCGCGCCGTGATAGGGGTCCTGACCGAGAATCACGACCCGCACCGCGTCCAGCGGCGTCAGTTCGAGCGCACGCAGGCGATGGCCGTGCGGTGGATAGATTCGCTTGCCGGCTTCTTCCTGAGCCTGCAGCCAGCCGATCAACTGTCTGGATTCGCGCGATTCGAGCACCTCGCCCAGCACCGGCTGCCATGCCGGGGGCACTGACTGCGCGCTTGCTGTTGCATTCATGCCCGTTCGTCCTCCGAAAGCGCCAGGGAGCCGCCCTTCGCGAACAGCGCCCATTGCGAAACACCGGCCCAGTCCCTAAGCATTTTCGGATCATGGCTGTCTATCTCCACGAAGAAGATCTCCCCGAAGGCGTCCTCGCCCCGGGCCCCGTCGCCGTCGATACCGAGACGATGGGCCTCATAACCCCGCGCGACCGCCTCTGCGTGGTCCAGATTTCCGACGGCAAGGGCGACGAGCATCTCGTCCGCTTCGGCCCCGGAAGCACATTCGATGCGCCTAATCTCAAGGCTGTCCTTGCCGATCCGGCACGCCTCAAACTTTACCATTTCGCGCGCTTCGACCTGGCCGCGATCGAACATTACCTGGGCGTGATGGCTGCGCCGGTGTTCTGCACCAAGATCGCCAGCAAGCTGGTGCGCACTTACACAGATCGCCACGGCCTGAAGGACCTCGTGCGCGAGCTTCTCGGCAAGGAAGTATCGAAGCAGCAGCAGTCGAGCGACTGGGGCGCACCCGAGCTGAGCGACGCGCAGAAGGACTATGCGGCATCGGACGTGCGCTATCTGCACGCCATGCACGAAATTCTCGTCGAGCGCCTCGCCCGCGAGAAGCGGACCGAGATCGCGCAGGCCTGTTTCGATTTCCTGCCGGCACGCGCCCGGCTCGACCTGGCCGGCTGGCCGGATCACGACATCTTCAGCCACCAGGCCGCCTGATCGACCATGTCGGTCGAGGCCACCCAGATCCGCAACCGACGCCGGCACTTCGCTGCGCCGGGCGGTTCGCATGACCGGCTTGTCGCCTTCCTCGCCAAGGCCCTGCCGGCAGGGATAGGCGTGGTTGCCGCCATCATGATTCTCATGCCCCTGTCGCCGCGCGGCGAGATCAGCTTCCTGCTCGACCGCAACAAGGTGGCCGTGACAAAGGAACGCATCCGCGTGGCCGATGCGGCCTATCGCGGCCTCGACGATCGCGGCCGAGCCTTCGTCGTCACGGCCGGAAGCGCGGTGCAGAAGTCCGCGAGCCTGCCGGTGGTGCAGATGCTGGACCTGGTGGCGCAGCTCAATCTCAACGACGGCCCCGCCAAGATCGACGCGCCACGCGGTGCGTACAATTACGATACCGAAACGATCAAGGTTGACGGGCCGGTGAATTTCGCGGCTGCCGACGGCTATCGCATGGTGACGAACAACGTCGCCATCGACGTCAAGGACCGCAAGGCCGTCGGCACGGGCGGCGTCGAAGGCAAAGTGCCCACCGGCACTTTCGCGGCGCAGACCATGAAGGCCGATTTCAACGAACGAACAGTCACGCTTGAAGGCAATGCCCGGCTGCGCATGACGCCCGGCAAGCTTAGGATACCGCAATGACCCGTCGCAGCCCGCGCCCTTTCACCTCCCGTGCCGCAATGCGCGTCGCCGTCGCCCTGCCGCTGCTGGCCGGCGCCAGCCTGATCGCGACGCAGCAGCTTGGCGCGCAAGTCTTCCCCGGCCACGATACCAATGCGCCGGTCGACTATGCCGCCGACCGCATCGAGCTGCAGGACAAGCAGAACCGCGTCGTGCTGACCGGCAATGTCGATATCAAGCAGACCGACCTGCGCCTGCGCGCCGCGCGCACCATCGTCAATTTCACCAATGCCGATGAGCTCAAGCTGCAGCGGATCACGGCCAGCGGCGGGGTGACCGTCACCCGCGGCAACGAAGTGGCGACCGGCGATACCGCGATCTACGACTTCAACAAGCGCATCATCACGATGATCGGCAATGCCTCGCTCAAGCGCGATTCCGACACCCTGCGCGGCGGGCGTTTCGTCATCGACCTGAAGAGCGGGGTATCCTCGGCTTCGGGTGGCCGCGTCTCGGGCACTTTCAGCGTTCCCAAGCAGAACTGACGGATGCGGGGCCACACTGGCACCTGACGCCATCGTTCAGCGCAACTGACGCCTGGGCAACAATCGATAGACCGAGGCTTCGTCCTTCGCGCTCAGAACGCGCGGTCGTGGACCAGAACGCGCAAGGTCAGGAACAGAATCTTGATGTCGCGGCCGATGGTCCAGCCCTCGAGATACTCAAGATCGGACTGCAGGCGCTTCACGAGGTCGCCCTCGTGATCGGTGGCACCGCGAAAGCCGCGCACCTGGGCCAGGCCGCTGAGGCCCGGCTTCAGGCTGTGCCGCTGCCAGTAACGGCGGTCCACTTCCCAGAAGAGCTTCTGCCCCGCCAGCGAGCCGGTGGCGTGCGGGCGGGGTCCGACAAGGCTCATGTCGCCGAGCAGGACGTTGAAGAGCTGCGGCAGCTCGTCGAGGCTGGTCGAACGGATGAACTTGCCGACCGGCGTGATCCTCTTGTCGTCCTTGGAGGCCGAGACATTGCCGTCGCTGTCGCACAGCGCCGTCCTCATGCTGCGGAACTTGTACATGTTGAAGAAGCAGTTGCCCCGTCCCATGCGCTTCTGGATGAACAGGACCGGGCCACCGTCCTGCAGCTTGATCGCCAATGCGACAACGATCAGCAATGGCGAAAGCACGAGGATCGCCGAGCCGGCGAAGGCCATGTCGAAGATGCGCTTGATCGCGCGCTGGCGCAGGCCGAGCGGCCCCGCGGAAACCATCAGCAGACCGTGATTGCCGATCGTGCGTGCGCCCTGCGCGCCCAGCCTGGCAACCTGATCGTCCAGTACTTCGCCTTCGACGTTGGCACCCTTGAGGATCATCGCCCAATCGAGGCGACGATCGGACGGACAGCTGACGACAACCCGATCGATGTTGCGCAGGACCAGACCGACACGATCGAGATCGTCCGGGTCGTTGAGATTGGGCCGCAGGCCCATGGCCGCTGCGGAAATGCGGATGGCATTGCGGATCTGCACCTGCGGCCCGCCATCGTCGATAATCAGTTCGTTGATAACGCTGCCACCGCATCGCCACGCCACGAAACTGCGCATCTGCAGACGCAGCCACGCAATCAGCGCCATGGCCAGAATGGCCCCGCCGTTGAATGTCACGCGGGAGAAATCGGCGCTCGAACTTGTCAGAAACTGCACGAAGACGACAACGGCCACGGCAATGACGAATGCCAGCTCTGCCCGCATGATCCCGGACCAGCCGGAGCGGAGCGCATCGATTGAATAGGCGCCGTTGTAGAAAGCAATCGTCAGGAAAATCGGGAAGATCAGGGACCCGTAGAGGAAGGAGTCCTCCAAGCCCTTCGTGGCCATGTACAATTGGCCGGCGACGGCAAAACCCAGAAAGACTGCGACGACATCGCTGATGAGAAGAGCAAGGTAACACTGGAGTCTGCGTCGGACGAGCGAGGGCGCGACGAGGAGCTCGTCGAATTCCTGCCCTTTAATGAACTCGCCCGTCGTGAACGGCGCATTCATTGGTTCCGCACTCCTCGAATCCAACTGCACAATGCCTGCTTTCCTCACAGATCGCTGGCATCGATTGCGGTCGATGCGATGCTGCACTGCAGAAGATATTGAAGCTTAAAAACGCGGCGTGCAATTGGAAAAGCGGATTAAGTCAAAACGTTCCCTATATCCGCTGCTTCACCGTCAGACAGGCGGTTCTGGCTATTTCGAGCAGTCCTTCAGCCAGGAGGAGTTCCGCATCCTGGCTATTCGCCAGCAACGACTGGTGCATTGCAACAAGCTTCGCGGTGAGGCGCTCGATTCGCGGACCACGCCAGATGCGCAATTGTTCGTTGAGCGCGGGCTGATCTTTCCAGAAGACACGACGCGCGCCCGCTTCGGCCTTGAGGAGCCCGGCAACGTCGCCGCCGCGGCCCAGCTTCGCGTTCAGCGCGGCCAGCTGCGCCGTCCGACGCTCGAAGGCAAGCAGCAGGCCGACCGGGTTCATCCCAAGTTCGCGGATCCGCTTCAGTTCGCTTGCAACTGCGTTACGGCGCCCACCGAGCACGGTATCGACCAGGGGTGAGAAATCGTCGTCCTCGGTCTGTGCGCCCACGGCGTCGAGATCGGCGGCCGAGACCGGTCGCGGCGTCTCCGGCGAAGCATCGAGATAGAGCGCCAGCTTCTCCACTTCGGAGCGGGCAATCCGGCTGTCGAGACCAGCGCCGCGGGCGATGCGCTCGGCCAGTTCACCGCCCATTTTGAGGCCGGCGCCATTGGCCATCGTGCGCACAGCGCCGGTCACGGCGCCGAGATCGGGCGGATAGAACATCGCCACGAGGGCATCGTCGCGGTTGATCAGCAGCTTCGCGGTGCGCGACTTGTCGGTCGCCCCGGTGGCGACAATCACGACCGGGCAGGACTCGACATCGTCCTCGATCAGGTTGCGCACCGCGTCATGGGCCTCGTCGCCCTGCGCTCGCACCCAGATGTGGCGGGTTCCACCGAACAGCGAATTGGAGCGGGCCTCGTCACCCAGGCGCACCGGGTCCCTGCGCAGTTCCGCGCCGGGCAACTCGATCCGCTCGCCCGGATCCGCCAGCAAAGAGACCAGCTTGTGCGCAGCGTCCAGCGCGCCGGATTCGTCCGGGCCGCAGAAAAAGGCAACGCGCGCATCGCGAGCTGCGCGTGAAGCGATCCCGGCGAAGTCTTTCTGCGTTGCCTTCACTGGCTCGTATCGCCGCGCAGACGCAGCGCGACATTGGTGACAATTCGGTTGGCGACGTCCTTGGCGAGGTTCTCCAGCGCTGCCTGTTCGGCCGCGATCGTCGCATAGTCCGAGGAGACCACGTCGATGCCTGCGTCCGAACCGGCGGAGGCGTCGAGGACGATCTCGTCGCTGTTCAGGTCGACGAGCTGATAGCGGGCCCGCAGCGTACGGCGTTCACGGCCGACGGTGTCGTCGGACAAGAGCGCGAAGCCCTCCAGCTTGTCATCGAGCCGGACATCGAGGCGATAGCGCGGCGTCGAGCCGGCCTGCCCCTTGCCCAACTGATCGACCAGAGCATTGCGCACGAGCCAGCCCGCGCGCCCTTCTATCGCGGCCACCTGGATGTCGGACAGGCCGCGCGCCACGGCGCCGCTGCCGCCACCGGCGTACATCGGCTGCAACCCGCAGCCGGCGAGCATCAGTGCTCCGAACAGGGCCAGGGCGCGTTTCACGCGACGAGGTTCACCAGTCGGTCGGGCACGACGATCACTTTCCTCACCTCGGCACCATCGAGCGCACGCTGCACTTTCTCGCTGGCGAGAGCAAGCGCCTCGAGTTCTTCCTTCGCCGTGCCCTTGGCCACGGTGATGGTGTCGCGCAGCTTGCCCTTCACCTGGATCGCGACGGTCACTTCGTCCTCGACCAGCAGCGCCGGATCGACTTCGGGCCAGCCGGCCTCGGCCACAAGGCCCTGACCGAAGGTGGCGAAAGCCTCTTCGGCGAGGTGCGGCATCATCGGCGCCACGAGCAGCAGGACCTTGCGGATCGCTTCCGAACGGCTGGCCGATGGCTTTGCCTTCTCGATCACGGCGGTCAGTTCGTAGATGCGCGCGACGGCCTTGTTGAAGCCGAGCGATTCGATGTCCTGGGCCACGGCGGCGACGGTCTGGTGCGCCTTGCGGTCGACCGCCTTGTCCTCGCCCTCGGCCGAGGCGTCGTACTGGCCGAACAGACGCCACAGGCGCTGCACGAAGCGCGCGCAGCCCTCGATACCCGCTTCCGACCAGGGCAGGTCGCGCTCGGGCGGGCTGTCGGACAGCATGAACCAGCGGATCGCGTCGGCGCCGTAAGTCGCGACGATCTCGTCGGGATCGACGACGTTCTTCTTGGACTTCGACATCTTGATGACGCGGCCGATCTCGACCGGCGCGCCATCGGCCTTGAGCGTTGCCCCCTCGGCCGTGCGTTCGACGTCGCCCGGCGCAAAATAGATCGGCTGGCCGTTCTCGGGATTCCTGCGCTCGTAGGTCTCGTGCGTGACCATGCCCTGCGTGAACAGGCTGGCGAAGGGCTCCTTCACCTCGACCTTGCCGATGCGGGCAAGTGCGCGGGTCCAGAAACGAGCATAGAGCAAGTGCAGGATCGCGTGCTCGATGCCGCCGATGTACTGCTCGACCGGCAGCCACTGCGCAATCTTCGCCGGATCGAACGGCCTGTCGCCGGGCTGGCTGGCGAAGCGCAGGAAGTACCACGAGCTGTCGACGAAAGTGTCGAGGGTATCGGTCTCGCGCCGGGCAGGCTTGCCGCACTGCGGACAATCCACATGCTTCCAGGTCGGATGGCGGACCAGCGGATTGCCCGGGGTCGAGAAGTCGACGTCCTCGGGCAAGGTCACCGGCAGGTGCTTCTTGGGCACCGGCACGACGCCGCAGACTTCGCAGTGGATGAACGGGATCGGCGTGCCCCAGTAGCGCTGGCGCGAAACGCCCCAGTCGCGCAGGCGCCAGACCGTCTTGCCTTCGCCCCAGCCGCCGCTTTCGGCACGGGAGATAACGTCCGCCTTCGCCTCGGCAACGCTCATCCCGTCGAGAAAGTCGGAATTGACGATGACGCCGTCACCGCTCTCGGCCTCGCCGTCGAAGGGCGTGTCGGCCTCTTCCAGGCTTGCCGCGACGACGCGCGGGATCGGCAGTGCGTACTTGGTCGCGAACTCGAAGTCGCGCTGGTCGTGTCCCGGAACGGCCATGACCGCGCCGGTGCCGTAGTCCATCAGCACGAAGTTGGCGATGAAGACCGGAAGCGCGGCGCCGGTGAACGGGTGCCTTGCCGTGATGCCGGTATCGAAGCCCAGCTTCTCGGCGGTTTCCAGCTCGGCCGCGGTCGTCCCGCCCTGCTTGCACAGCGCGATGAAGTCCTGAACCTCCGGGTTCCCCGCGGCCACGCCCTGCGCGATCGGGTGATCGGCGGCGACGGCTACGAAACTGGCACCGAAGATCGTATCGGGGCGGGTCGAGTAGACTTCGACCTTGCCGCCGTCCGAGAGGTCGAAGCGGAACTGCAGGCCCTGGCTCTTGCCGATCCAGTTTTCCTGCATCGTGCGGACTTTTTCCGGCCACTTGTCTAGGCTGGAGAGGCCTTCGAGCAATTCGTCGGCAAAGTCGGTGATCTTGAGGAACCACTGGTTGAGCTTGCGCTTCTCGACCAGTGCACCCGAGCGCCAGCCGCGCCCGTCGATGACCTGCTCGTTGGCCAGCACCGTCTGGTCGACCGGGTCCCAGTTCACCGCCGATTCCTTGCGGTAGACGAGGCCGTGTTCGTACAGGTCGAGGAACAGCGCCTGCTCGTGGCCGTAGTACTCCGGCTCGCAGGTGGCGATCTCGCGGCTCCAGTCGAGCGCAAAGCCCAGCCGCTTGAGCTGCGCCTTCATGTTCGCGATGTTCTCGCGCGTCCAGCCGCCGGGATGCACGCCCTTTTCCATGGCCGCGTTCTCGGCCGGCATGCCGAAGGCGTCCCAGCCCATCGGGTGGAGCACTTCATGCCCGGTCATGCGCTTGTAGCGCGCCAGCACGTCACCCATCGTGTAGTTGCGCACGTGGCCGATGTGAATGCGCCCCGAGGGATAAGGGAACATCTCAAGGACGTAGCTGCGGGGCTTGGACGAGGTGTCGTCCGCCTTGAAACACTGGGCTTCGTCCCACGCCGCCTGCCAGCGGGTATCCGCCTGAGCCGGATCGAACCGCTCACTCATGTCAGTCTAGTCTCCTGCGGGTCAGCCGACCCGCGAACCTGTGGTGGGCCGGCTGGCCCGCCAATCCATGGGTATCAGCCGCCCACCGAGTTGCGACGCAGGTCGCGTGCACGGGTGAGGATGATGTCTTCGAGCTTCTGCACGGTCGCAGCCTCGACCGGCGCAGAGGCCCAGCCGCCATTGGCCGCGACTTCGCGGGCAGCGGTGACGCGCAGCGCGTCGGCGCGCAGGTCCTGGTCGAGAATCATCACCGTGACCTTCATCCGCTCGCCGGGATTCTTGGGGTTGGTGTACCAGTCGGTGACGATGACGCCGCCCGCGCTGTCCGACTGGAGCAGCGGCATGAAAGAGAGCGTATCGAGGCTGGCGCGCCAGAGGTAGCTGTTCACGCCGATGGTGGTCACCTGCGAGGGCGCCATCACCGCGGCGGTCTGCTTCTTGCCGCCACAGCCCGTCAGAGCGAGTGCCACCGCAGCGCAAAGCCCGATGCGGACGATGTTGCGAGCAGTGAAGAGGCCGGTATCGGTGCTGCCTGTCATTGTCGTTCCCAATTCCTGAATCCTGGTGGCGAAAAGCGCTGTCACGAAACCCGCCGTCAACGCCTCTATAGCTGCCAACACACTTGCGGCAAGAGCGCGGGCGTTGACGGACCGGCCTAAGCGGGGACAGCCTAAACGCGACCTGAACGCCCAGCGGGCCAACGGACTGCATGGATCGCTTCTGTCTCCCCCCGCCGATCAGACTGTGTTAAGCTGGCCCCTGACATTAGACAGGGAAAATGTGCGAAGCGATTCCGGCGGCAGCCAAGCTGCCTTCGCAAGGCGCCGCATCAGGACCGATTGGGGTCGAACAGGCATCTGACGAGAGTTTGTAATGAATTCGGGGAGCAAACTGGCCGCCAGGGGCGGCATCAGGACCGGCATATTGCTGGCATGCTGCGTGAGCGTGCTCGCCCTGCCCAGCGCTGTCCTCGCTTTCACCGCCACCATCCGCGCCGCGAACTTCACCGCACCGTCCATCGAATCCCTCGATCCCGAATCCTCGGAAGAAAACCTCTCGCGCGCCGTTGCCATGCGTTCGCTGGCAAAGGGCCACCAGTTCCCCTTTACCCCGGCCGGCACGCCCAACCGGCCCGACCGGGCCGTGACCGTCGCCGTGCGCGTCGACCCCGAGGCCGCCAAGGCCATCATCGTTCGCCACCATTCGTCGGTCGCCAAAGCCGAGCAGGAACCCGGCAGCCTGCGCATGGCGCCCACCGGATTCAATCTCGGCGTGGCACGCGGATACCAGAACTTCGCACAAAATCTCACCCAGCCGCCGGCCACTCGCAATCCTGCGGAAATTCCCGATCTCCAGAAGTTCAGCCTGTCGCCCGGTGCTTCGGCAACCGTTACCGATTCGCGCTTCAGCCCGCGCATTTCGATCGACGAGAAGCGTGCGGCGGGCCGGGCTCCGCGAACCTTTGCGGGCGACGCCGGCGAAGTCGATCTCGGCGGCGCCTATCGCGTGACCGACAACCTCAACGTCACGGCCGGCGTGCGCTATTCCCAGGACCGGGAGCGCCTCCTGCCGCTGACCGACGGCAAACAGGATAGCCAGGCCGTCTATGTCGGCACACAGTTCCGATTCTGACAAAAATCGGACCGCCCAAAGTAATATGACAGTCCTATGAAGCAGATGGCCGAAAATTCATCGATCGGCGACTGCGTGCCCTTGCCCTGACCCCGCGCATTTCCTAGCAAAGAGGTGGTGGAGCCAAACTCATGCGAAAGGCACTCTATGGCACGCGTTGCAATCGTTACTGGCGGAACTCGGGGTATCGGAGAAGCAATTTCACTCGCATTGAAGGATCGCGGGCATAACGTCGTTGCGAATTACGCGGGCAATGATGAAAAGGCGAAGGCTTTCACGGAACGGACTGGCATTCCAGCATATAAATGGGACGTAGGCGACCACGAGGCCTGTCTCGAAGGTTGCGCGCAGGTCGCCGAAGAAGTCGGCCCGGTCGACATCGTCATCAACAACGCCGGCATCACCCGCGACGGCGTTCTCCACAAGATGAGCTTCGAAGACTGGAACGAGGTGATGCGAATCAACCTCGGCGGTTGCTTCAACATGGCCAAGGCCACCTTCCCCGGAATGCGTGAGCGCGGTTGGGGCCGTATCGTCAACATCGGCTCGATCAACGGCCAGGCCGGTCAGTACGGCCAGGTCAACTATGCCGCCGCCAAGTCGGGCATCCACGGCTTCACCAAGGCGCTGGCGCAGGAAGGCGCCAAGTACGGCGTAACCGTCAACGCCATCGCCCCCGGTTACATCGACACCGACATGGTCGCGGCCGTACCGCCACCGGTGCTGGAAAAGATCATCGCCAAGATCCCGGTAGGCCGTCTTGGCCATGCCTATGAGATCGCCCGCGGCTGTGCGTTCCTCTGCTCTGAGAACGCCACATTCGTCACCGGCTCGACCCTGAGCATCAACGGCGGCCAGCACATGTACTGATCCGGCTCTTGCGGGACGGCCGGCCTTCGCCGGCGCGTCCCGCACGACGTCTGCGGTTCGGGTGCCCTCGGGGAAAACCCGGAGGGCTGCCGCGAATGGCGCGCCATCCCGCGACCGCGCCGGGAACCGATGGTTTTCATCGAACCGAGCAACTAGGGTCGCGCGATGTCCTCCCCCTATCATCCCCCCATCAAGCGATCGGTCGAGATCGCCGGGCACAAGACCTCGATCAGTCTCGAGCCGGTATTCTGGGACTTGCTCAAGGACAGGGCCGCAGCGGAAAAGATCCCGGTGAATGCCCTTATCGCCCGTATCGATGCCGAGCGCCTCGAAGCCGAAACGCCCCCGGGGCTGGCCAGCGCCGTGCGGGTCTGGCTTGCACTGAACTACCGGCGCACGCCCTAGCCTCTCCCAGCCGCACCCCATTTCGCGTTCCTGCGATTAGTGAGGGCACCTAAGCCTTCGGGCATGCCCATGCGCAGAACGGCAAAGGGCGGCAACCTTGCGGCACCGCCCTTCGGATACCTCCCGAGTGCCATCGGGAGAAGTTGTTTCACGTGGAACTTCAGTAATTTGCCGGGGGGTCGCTGGCAGGGAAGCTCTCGTCGCTGGCCTCGTCCACCTTGTTCCATGTCGACGGCCGATTCGTCATCGCACTCGGCCCTGCTTCGCGAACTTGCGAGAAATTCTCGTCGCCACCGGCGTAGGCCGTCTCTTCCTTGTCGCGTGTCGCGTATTTGTAGAGCGCGTAACCGGCCGCGCCGGCTGCAGCCATCTTGATCAGGCCCATTGTTCAACTCCTCTCGTCTATACAAGGAAGTAATGCATGGGCACTGGCAGTGGTTGCAGCCTGCGGCTCAGTCGCCGCCGACCCGTTCGACCTGAGCGCCGACCAGAGCAAGCTTTTCCTCGAGCCGCTCGTACCCGCGATCGAGGTGATAGAGGCGGTGCACCTGGGTCTCGCCCTCGGCTGCCAGGCCGGCAATGACGAGACTCATCGAGGCGCGCAAGTCGGTCGCCATGACTTCGGCCCCGGTCAGCCTGGGAACGCCGTGGACGATGGCCGTGCGGCCCGAAGTCTCGATATGCGCGCTCATGCGGTTGAGTTCGGGAACGTGCATGTAGCGGTTCTCGAAGATCGTCTCGTTCAGAACGCTGGTACCCTCGGCCCGGCACAGCAGCGCCATGAGCTGGGCCTGCATGTCGGTGGCGAAGCCGGGATAGGGCGCAGTGGACAGGTTGACCGGGCGCAGCTTTCCGTCGGACGCAACATGGATGCCGCCCGCGCGCGGCTCGACGGAAACGCCGGCATCGCGCAGTGCCTGCACGGTCGCTTCCATTTCCTCGATCCGCGCGCCCTTGAGCATGACTTCGCCGCCAGTGATCGCCGCGGCGCAGGCATAGGAGCCGGCCTCGATGCGATCGGGCATGACCATGTAAGTGGCACCGTGCAGGCGCGGCACGCCATGAATGGTGAGGTCGGAAGTGCCGATACCCTCGATCTGCGCGCCCATCGCCACGAGCAGGTTGCACAAGTCGACGATTTCCGGCTCGCGCGCGGCATTGTGCAGCGTCGACTTGCCGTTCGCAAGCACTGCCGCCATCAGCGCGTTCTCCGTCGCACCGACCGAAACGACCGGGAACGAATAGCGGCCGCCGGGCAGGCCGCCGTCGGGCGCGATCGCCTTCACGTAGCCTGCAGCCAGTTCGATCTGCGCGCCGAAAGCCTCCAGCGCCTTGAGGTGCAGGTCGATCGGGCGATTGCCGATGGCGCAGCCGCCCGGCAGCGATACGGTGGCCTCGCCCATGCGCGCCAGCATCGGCCCGAGGACGAGAATCGACGCGCGCATCTTGCGCACGAGGTCATAGGGGGCGACCGAGCTGGTGATGCGCGTCGCCTGCAGGGTCATGACGCGGCCGAAGTCTTCCGGACGCGATCCGGCGATCATCGTCGAGACGCCGAACTGGTTCATGAGGTGCTGGAAACCGTCGATATCCGCCAGACGCGGCAGATTGCGCAGGGTCAGGGGTTCGTCGGTCAGCAGCGCGCAAGGCAGCAGCGTAAGCGCGGCGTTCTTGGCACCAGATACGGGAATCGTTCCGGAAAGGCGCTTTCCGCCTTCAATGATGATCTTGTCCATTTATTGCCATTTAGTGGAATTCGTCAGGGCGGCAAGCATCGCACGCAACCTTCCGGTCGCCGAAGAATTAGGCTTACTCATGTTGCACTGCCACATCCAAGGCGCTTTAATCGGCCTGCAACAAAGCGAGGCGAAGACTTAGTCCATGTCAGACAACAATTTCCGCAAGCCCGTCCGCAAGGCCGTCTTTCCTGTTGCCGGTCTGGGCACGCGCTTCCTGCCCGCCACCAAGGCGATCCCCAAGGAACTGCTTCCGGTGGTCGATCGCCCGCTGATCCAGTACGCCGTGGATGAGGCGCGCGAGGCGGGGATCGAGGAGTTCGTCTTCGTCACAGGTCGCGGCAAGACCGCGATCGTGGAGCATTTCGATACCGCCTACGAACTGGAAGCGACGATGAATTCGCGCGGAAAGTCGCTCGATCCGCTGGATCCGACGCGCATCCAGCCGGGCAATCTGGTCACCGTGCGCCAGCAGGTGCCGATGGGACTGGGCCACGCGATCTGGTGCGCGCGCGCCGTCGTTGGCGACGAACCCTTCGCGATCTTCCTCCCCGACGAGCTGATGTACGGCTCACCCGGCTGCATGGCGCAGATGGTCGAGGCCTACAACAAGGTCGGCGGCAACCTCGTCTCGGTGATCGAGGTCCCGCATGAGGAAGTCTCGAGTTACGGCGTCATCGCGCCGGGCGAAAGCAAGGGCAACCTTACCGAAGTGAAGGGCCTCGTGGAGAAGCCCAGGGCAGAAGACGCCCCTTCGAACAAGATCGTCTCCGGCCGCTACATCCTCCAGCCCGAGATCATGGGCCTGCTCGCCAACCAGGGCAAAGGTGCAGGCGGCGAAATCCAGCTGACCGATTCGATGGCCAAGCTGATCGGCGAACAGCCTTTCCACGCCGTGACTTTCGATGGCCGCCGCTTCGACTGCGGATCGAAGGTCGGCTTCGTCGAAGCGACCCTCGCCATCGCGCTCGACCGTGAGGACATGGGCGCCGAAGTGCGCTCGATGATGCAGGCCATGCTCGGCTGAGAGACAGGACGGGCGCGCTGCAGCTGCGGCGCACCGCCTAGGCCGTCACGGCCTGAACCGCCTAGCAGATTTACTGGCGGACCGGATCGGCCAAACGCGCCATGATCGCCGCGACATAGGCCTGCGTCTCGCGAATGCGCGGGATGCCACCGGCCTGCTGCACGCGCATCGGCCCTGCATTGTAGGCCGCCAGCGCCTTCTCGATATCGCCGCCGAAAGCGTCCAGCTGCATGCGCAGGTATCGCGCCCCGCCTTCCAGATTCGCCATGGGATCGGCGGCATCGACCCCCATCTGCCGCGCGGTGCCGGGCATGAGCTGGGCGAGACCGCGCGCGCCGACGGGGGAAACCGCCTTTTCGTTCCAGCGGCTTTCCTGCCAGACCACGGCTTCGAGCAGGCTGGGGCTGATGTCGTACTTCGCCGCCAGCTCGGCCACGCGTGTCCGCCAGCGCGAAGGCCCGGCGGCATCGAGGGCATGGGTGATCGACTGGGGCTCCAGCCCGGCGTCGAGATGCTCGGGAACCGCGAGTGCTTCGCCGGCCAGGGCCTCCTGCCCGGGAAGCTGGACCGGACCGCCTGCAATCCAGGTGAAGCCGCCCTCGCCCACTTGCAGGACATCGGCGCAGGCAACGCCCGGCATGGCCAGAAGCGCGGCACCCAGGGCAGCACTGATCGCATTACGCATGTCCAAAGGTCACGGTTCCCTCGCCAGTCCCGGCCCCATACCGCAATTGCCGCCCGAGCCTCAAGCGGATTGCACCATGGTGGCCGGGTGCGGCGAGCGCCCGGTTCGGGTCAGTCGAGGCCGAGCGCAGTGCGGATCGCGCGCCAGGAGAGCAGCTTGAAGTTCTGCGCATCGGGGGCGTTGTCCCCGTCCTGCGCAATGAACAGGCCTTCCGGGAACTGCGGACCGAAATCGCCGAGCACCACCTCGATCCCGTCGGTATCGCTGGTCCCGTCGATCGCCCCGCCATCGATGCGGAAGCGGCCTGCGAGCTTGCCCGAAGCCGGATCGAACACGGCATAGGCATTGTCGCCCTGGCTCGAAGCCACCAGCCAGCTGCTGCCACCGCCCGGTTTCTGGGCAATGGCAAGTCCCTCGACATCGTCGACCAGCCCGTCTTCGGCCCCGACGCGCGCGAACGGTTCGGCTTTCAGTTCGCCCGTCAGAGGCACGCGCCAGATGCCGACGTCCTCTTCGGCGATGTAGAGCGTGTGTGTCGCATCGTCGACGACGCAGCCTTCCGACTGGCTGGCGAACTTCACCTGCCGCAGATAGTCCGGCACGATCCGGCCATCCTTTTCGTACAGGCCGCTTTCGGCGACGGTCCCATCCTTGAGCACGACATAGGCCCGCGCCAGCTCGTTCGGGCCGAGCGCACCGCCAAGGCAGAACCCGTAGGCCTCGGCCGGTGCATGACCGGCAGGCAGGAAGGTATCCGAACCGATTTCCGTCAACTTGCCCGTCGCACCATCGAGCCAGAACAGGGCAATGCGCGGCTGCGCCTTGTCGGTGCGGTCGCTGGCAGCCACGAGGATACGCGTGCCGCCATCGGCCATGCGCACCTCACGCAGGTCGACATTGTTGATCGCCCCGGCAGCAAGGAAATCGCGAACCTTGCCGTCAAGACCATAGACATAGAGACCGGCCTTCTTGTCGGTGCCGACGATCAGGCTCGCCGCGGGATCGGCCGCATTGCGCCAGATTGCCGGGTCGTCGGCGGCATCGGCATGGGCCGTACCCACCGGCAGGGTTTCGGCCTGGGCCGGAACGTCGATGGCAGGCAGGTAGGGGCGCGGCGGCGCGCCGGTTGTCGCGCAACCGGCGAGGAGGACGGCCGGGAGCATCACTCCCGACCCGGCCCCGAGGATGGTCCGCCAATCCATCAGAAGTTCATCCTTGCACCGAACTTGAAGGTCGGGCCGTACTTCTCGAACTGCAGCAGGCGCTGCGCACCGGCGAAGTTCTGGTAGGCGAAGTACTTCGCGTTGTTGATGTTGATGACGTCGAGCGTCAGGCGCAGGTTGTCGGTCACCTTGAGCTTGCCCGAGAAATCGAGCTGGAAGTGATTGTCGACGAACCTGTCTTGCGTCGCATCGTCACCCACTTCATCGAGGTACTTGTCACGATAGGTCCCGGCCAGACGCAGGTCCACCGGCCCCTTCTCATAGCCAAGCACGACGTTGAAGGTGTTCTTCGAAGAGCTGGGCAGCGAGATCTTGCGACCGTCGGCCAAGGTGCCGTTGGCGTAAGTGTAGGTGTAGTTGAGCTGGGTCAGCAGGCCGTCGAAGGGCGCCGGCAGCATCGAATAGACCTGGCTGAAGCTCGCTTCGAAACCGACTATTTGAGCGCTGTCGCCGTTGATGGTGGTCTGGAACTGGTCGTAGAGCGTGCCGTTGTAGGTGAAGTCGTCGAAGGTCTGCTTGACCGCGTAGTTGCTGATATCCTTGTAGAAGCCCCCGAACGAGATCGCCCCGTTGCCCGAGAAGTAGTACTCGAACCCGACGTCGGCGTTCCACGCTTCGTAGGGCTTGAGATCGGGGTTGCCGAATTCGGCCTCGTTGTCCTCGTTCACCGTGTTGCGCGGCGCCATTGCCGAGAGCTTGGGACGCACGAGGCTCTTGTAGCCCGCAGCGCGGAACACGAGGTCGTTCTGCGGAGCCCAGCGGACCGTCAGGCTTGGCAGCCAGTCAGTGTAACTGCGCTTGAACCGGACCGGATCGACGGCAACGGTATCCCCGTCATCCGTGACGATGTTGCCGTTGAGCACATTGCGGGTGTGCTCCATGCGCACGCCGCCGATGACGCGCAGGGCATCGCTGTCCCAACGGGCCAGGGCATAGCCCGCGGTGATGTCTTCCTTGACCGAATAGTCGTCCGTCGCCGAAGCGAGCGCGGTCTCGTAGCCGTCGATCTCGAAACCGTCGCGGTTGGCGAGCAGGAAGTCCTTGGGGCCGGTCTTGCTGGCGACGGGGCCAAGGCTGATCCCGTCGAGCCGGTAGGTCTGCTCGCCCAGCACGTCGGCAAGCGTGTAGTCGCCGTCGTAGTCACCGTAGTAGATCATGTCGAAGTTGTAGGACTTCTTGCGCCAGCGTGCCTTCGCGCCCGCCTGGATCGTGAAGTCGCCGCTGTCGGTCGCGAAAGTCCGCGCCAGGTCGGCCTTCACCGCATATTCCCGGTCCTGGCTGTCCGAATTCGTGGTCAGCTCGGTGCGGTTGAACTTGTAGAGCGTAGGGTCGTTGACGAGGTCGGCCCCGCTGGCAATCGAGTAGTGCGGAACCCGCGGATCACTGTAATCCCAGTCGATCGCCACGCCATCGTCGTCGAAACGGGCGCGGAAGCGGGTCGGGTCGACGGAGAAGTCTTCCTTCTCGGTCGACTTGGCATAGCTGGCCGACCAGTTGAACTTCCAGGTCCCGGTATCGGTGTCGCTGCCGATCGCGACGGTGCGGATGCGCTGGCGCTCGAAACGATCCTTGAGGTCGCGGCGCACTTCGATGCGATCGTCTGAATCGCGGAACGATGCACTGGCATCGTCGCCGGCAAAGGGCTCGGCGTCGAAGATGAAGGTCGTGCGGCGGCGATACTCGTGATCGTCGAACTGGCTCCAGTTGCCGCGCACATAGGCGGTCGTCGTGTCGGACACGCGCCAGTCGAAGTTGAGCGTCGCGTTGAGGCGCTTACGCGTGACGTCGTAGTCGCGGTATTCCAGTTCGGGCGAATAGGCGATGCCGCCGTCGGTAGCGTCCCAGTTGTCCGATTCGACGTTATCCGTCTCGAACTTGCGCTCGTAGTAGCTCACGCCGCCCGAAACGCCGAAGTCGTCGCCGATGCGCGTCGAGAAGTCGAAACCGCCCTTGGGCGTGACCTCGCCCGAGTAGTCGTTGTAGCTGCCCTCGGCGCGGACCGCGTAGTAGTCCTTCTTGCGGTCGAAGGCGCTGGTGGTCTTGATCTCGATCGAGGCGCCGATGGTGTCGGCGTCCATGTCCGGGGTCAGCGACTTCTTCACTTCGATCGATTCGATCGTGTCGGAGGAAATGACGTCCAGCGCGACCTGACGGGTATCCGATTCCGGCGCAGGCACGCGCACGCCGTTGAGCGAGGTGGCGTTGAGTTCGGGATCGAGGCCGCGCACGGAAACGAAGCGGCCTTCGCCCTGGTCGTTGAGAATGTTCACGCCCGGCAGGCGGCGCAGCGATTCGGCGACGTTCTGGTCCGGGAACTGGCCGATGGCATCGCGCGTCAGCACCGATTCCACCCCGTCGGCGGCCTTCTGGCGCGAGAGCGAGCTGGACAGGTTGGCCGCCTGGCCGACGACGAGGATGTCGCCCCCGCCGATGCCGCGCAGGTCGAAATCGCCCGAAACGCTGCCCGTCTCCGGCACTTCGATCGTCCGCGATTCGATCTCGGCGCCGACATAGCGCGCTTCCAGCGTGTAGGTGCCCGCCGGAATGTCGGCGATGATGTAATTGCCGCTGCGGTCCGTCTCCACCGAACGGTCCAGTTCGACAATACTGACCGAGGCCGACTGCAGAGCGCGCGTGCCGGTGGCGTCATAGACGTTACCGGAAATTTCGCCTGCATGGGCAATCGAGGCAAAAGAGGCCGAAGCCAGCAGCCCCGCAAGGAGGCGAGCAGTGGAGTTCATGGTGGAGAGTTCCCTGTGACTTTTCTGATGTCGCGGGGCGCCCACTAGGCACGAACGATGACACTGCCGTGCCAATCCGACGACAGTTTGATGACAATGGGTTGCAAAACAGCAACTTAGGTTAAATCTCTGGTCAGGGAAAAACGGCGCAAGTCTGCGCCTTCAGCACCGACAGCACTTACATTCGACATGGCGATGAAAGAATAATGGTGCTGCTGGGGAGGATTGAACTCCCGACCTCACCCTTACCAAGGGTGCGCTCTACCACTGAGCTACAGCAGCGCCTGCAACCGGCAAAGTCCGGCGCCGTCTCCCCGTCGATGCGGGGCAGGGGCGCGCTATTGTCTGCGAGCGGACCAATTGTCAAGCGTCGCTTGCGCTTTCCCGAACATGGAGGCATTGCGATGGCCATGAACGACGATGTCCGCAAGCCCCAGGCATCCCCCGCAGCCGCGCAGACTCGAGAGGAAAGGCTGGCCGCCAAGCTGCGCGAGAACTTGCGCCGCCGCAAGGCCCAGGCCCGGGCCCTGGGCACCCCCGGCAATGCCGCGAGCGATGCGCAGCCGGACTGAGCCGGGCGCGAAAACGAATCGGGCAGGCTTTCCAAATCGCCCCCGGAAAGCTAGGGGCTGCGGCCTGAAAGTTCAGTCCGACCCTTTCGAAGGTACCGCCACGGCCAAGACGCCGCCAAATAAAGGATATCCGCCTTGCCTCGCCTGATCCTCGTTCGCCACGGCCAGAGCCAATGGAATCTCGAGAACCGTTTCACCGGCTGGTGGGACGTCGACCTCACCGAGAAAGGCGAAGCAGAGGCCCGAGCGGCCGGCGCGCTGCTGAAGGAAAAGGGCATCCTGCCGACCGTCGCGTTCACCTCGCTGCAGACCCGCGCGATCAAGACGCTGCACTTCGCGCTGGAAGCCGCGGGCATCCTGTGGATCCCGGAAACCAAGGACTGGCGCCTCAATGAGCGTCACTACGGCGGGCTCACCGGCCTCGACAAGGCCGAGACCGCGGCCAGGCACGGCGAGGACCAGGTGAAGATCTGGCGCCGCAGCTTCGATACGCCGCCGCCGGTCCTCGAACGCGGCAGCGAGTTCGACCTGTCCTCCGACCCGCGCTATGCCGGAATCGACGTGCCGCAGACCGAGAGCCTCAAGGACACCATCGCGCGCGTCCTGCCCTATTACCAGAGCTCGATCGTCCCCCACCTGCGGACGAGCTCGGATGCCACCGTGATCGTTTCGGCCCACGGCAATTCCCTGCGCGCGCTGGTGAAGCACCTCTCCAACATCTCGGACGAGGAAATCACCGGACTGGAAATCCCGACCGGCCAGCCGATCGTCTACGACCTCGACACCGACCTCAACGTGGTCGACCGTTACTACCTGTCGGAGCGTTGAGGTGAGCGAACAGCCGACTGTCGCGATCATCATGGGCAGCCAGTCCGACTGGCCGACCATGCAGCGCGCCGCCGCCATGCTCGACAAGCTGGGCGTGCCCTACGACGCGCGCATCGTTTCCGCGCACCGCACTCCCGACCGTCTCGTCGCTTTCGCCAAGAGCGCCGAGGACGAAGGCTTCAAGGTGATCATCGCCGGAGCGGGCGGCGCGGCGCACCTGCCGGGCATGGTCGCATCGATGACGCACCTGCCGGTGCTGGGCGTGCCGGTCCAGTCGAAAGCGCTTTCGGGGCAGGACAGCCTGCTCTCGATCGTACAGATGCCCGCCGGCATTCCTGTAGGCACACTGGCGATCGGCGAAGCGGGCGCGGCCAACGCCGGCCTCCTTGCTGCCTCGATCCTGTCCACCGGCGACGCCGAGCTGGCCGAACGCCTCAAGGCGTTCCGCGCCGAGCAAACCGAGAGCGTGGCCGAGCGCCCGTCCTGACCGGCAAGCGAAACGCATTCCTCCCAACCCAAGACCAAGAAAGCACAGTCCCGGGCCAATGATCCCACCAGGCGAAACGATCGGAATTCTCGGCGGCGGCCAACTGGGCCGGATGATCGCGGTGGCGGCCGCGCAGCTCGGCTATCGCTGCCATATCTTTGCGCCCGAAGCCGATTCGATCGCTGCAGAAGTAAGCGCGGCGTTCACCTGTGCGGACTGGCACGATGCCGAAGCCCTCGCCCGCTTCGCCGCGGACTGCGCAGTGGTGACCTACGAATTCGAGAACGTGCCGGTCGCGCCGCTGCTGCAGCTTGGCGATACCGTGCTCCATCCCCACCCGCGCGCCCTGGAAACCGCGCAGGACCGCCTCAACGAAAAGAATTTCGTCACCGATCTGGGCGGCGCTCCCGCGCCCTTCGCCCCGGTCGATTCGGCGGCCGACCTCGACGCGGCCATTGCCGCCATCGGCGCGCCGGGCATCCTCAAGACCCGCCGCGACGGCTATGACGGCAAGGGCCAGTGGCGGATCATGAAGGCCGAGGACGCCAAGGGCCTGGACCTGCCGGCCAAGCCGCTGATCTACGAAGGGTTCGTGAACTTCTTCGCCGAATTCTCGGTCATCCTGTGCCGCGGCGAAGACGGCGACATCCGCTATTTCGATAGCGCCCAGAACGTCCATGAGGGCGGCATTCTCTCACTCAGCACGGTCCCGGCCAGCGCCGAAGTCGAGGCGCAGGTCCCCGCCGCGCGCGAACTGGCGGCCAGGGTCGCCGACGCGCTGGGCTATGTCGGGGTGCTCACGCTGGAATTCTTCGCGACCAGGGACGGCCCGGTCTTCAACGAGATGGCGCCGCGCGTGCACAATTCGGGGCACTGGACCATCGAAGGCGCGGTCACCAGCCAGTTCGAAAACCACGTCCGCGCGATCTGCGGGCTGCCGCTGGGCGGCACCGGCCTTGCCGCCAGGGCCGTGGAGATGCGCAACCTGATCGGCGACGAGGCGCACGACTGGCCTGCGATCCTCTCCGATCCGGCCAACCACCTGCACCTCTACGGCAAGGCCGCCGCGCGCCCAGGCCGCAAGATGGGCCACGTCACCCGCCTGACGCTCGACTGAAGGCAAGAAACGGGGTGAAGCAGGACATCTTCCTCATCTATGCCCGCAGTGCCAATGGCGTGATCGGACGCGACGGCCAGTTGCCGTGGCGCCTGCCCGCGGATCTCAAGCGCTTCAAGGCCATGACCATGGGCAAGCCGATGATCATGGGCCGCAAGACCTTCGAGAGCTTTCCCAGCCCCCTGCCCGGCCGTCGTCACATCGTCCTGACCCGCGATGCAAGCTGGCAAGCTCCCGGCGCCGAAGTCACACACTCGGTGGAAGAGGCGCTTGCGGCAGCGGGCGAAGGCGAAGTCGCGGTAATTGGCGGCGCGGAAATCTACGCCCTGCTGATCGATAGGGCCACACGCATCGAACTGACCGAAGTCCACGCCGATTTCGAAGGCGACACTTTCATGCCGCAAGCCGGTCCACAATGGCGCGAGACGTCGCGCGAAGAGCACCCCGCTGAAGGCGAGCGTCCCGCGCACGCTTTCGTGACGCTGCTCCGCCACGTATAGGCCCTGACGACATGATTCGCCTCGACAACCGCGACCCCATCCCCGAATCCTGCCGCGGCGCGATCATCGCGCTGGGCAACTTCGACGGATTCCACCAGGGCCACCAGGCCGTGGTCGGCGAAGCGATCGCCTGGGCCCGGGCGGAAGGCCGCCCGGCCGTCGTGGCGACATTCGATCCGCATCCGGTGCGTTATTTCCAGCCCGAAGCCGAACCGTTCCGACTCACCACCCTCGCTCAGCGGCAGGAACTATTCGCTGCAGCCGGGGCCGATGCCATGCTGGTGTTCCACTTCGACGCGGCAATGGCGAACACGACGGCTGAGCACTGGATCGAGGAAATCCTCGCCGGTCAACTCGGCGCTGCCGGCGTCGTGACCGGCGACGACTTCACTTTCGGCAAGGGCCGCGGCGGCAATCCCTGCATCCTGCGCGAAATGGGCCCGCAATTCGGCATCTCCTCGCGCTCGGTCGGCGCGGTGCACGACGATGAAGGCCCGATCAGCTCCAGCCGCATCCGCGACGCTCTGCGCGCGGGCGAGTGCGAGACGGTCAAGCGCCTGCTGACCCGCCCCTTCGCCATACGCGGCATCGTCCAGCACGGCGACAAGCGCGGCCGCGTGATCGGCTTCCCGACCGCGAACCTCGACCTCGGCACATACCTGCGCCCGCGGTACGGCATCTATGCAGTGACCGGACACCTTCCCGACGGCCGCACGGTGCTCGGCGCTGCCAACATCGGCGTGCGCCCTACCTTCGATCCGCCGCGCGAACTGCTCGAGCCGCATTTCTTCGACTTTTCCGGCGACCTCTACGGTCAGGAAATCGAAATCGCCTTCCACCATTACCTGCGTGCCGAAGCAAAGTTCGACTCGCTCGATGCGCTGATCGCGCAGATGACGCTCGATTGCGCGAAGGCGCGCGAGCTGCTGGCCGGCGTGGCCTGAAGGGCTCCTGCGAGCTGATCTGAGGGGCTCGCCGAGGTTTTCCCGGCCCGAGACCAAGCGCTCCGCGGATCGCGGGCGAAGTCGATAAGACCGGTCACAAGCCGCCATCTCCCCGCGAAAGGTCGCGCAGGCCTGTCCGATTCTGCTCCAATCTGGCGGAACTGGCGCCCGACACGAATGCGCACCCTTTTCCGATGGCGCAGATTGCTCTAACGCCCGCCGATCATGACCGAACAGCGCGATTATCGTAGCACCGTCTTCCTGCCGAAGACCGATTTCCCGATGAAGGCCGGACTCCCCCAGAAGGAGCCGGGCATTCTGGCGCGCTGGCAGGAACAGGACATTTACGCAAGAACGCGCGAGGCCCGCTCGGGCCGCGACAAGTTCATCCTTCATGACGGCCCGCCCTACGCCAATGGCGACATGCACATCGGCCATGCGCTCAACCACATCCTCAAGGACATGGTCGCGCGCACCCAGACGCTGCTGGGCAAGGACGCGCCCTACGTTCCGGGCTGGGACTGCCATGGCCTGCCGATCGAATGGAAGGTCGAGGAGCAGTACCGCAAGAAGAAGAAGAACAAGGACGAAGTCCCGGCCGAGGAATTCCGCGCCGAATGCCGCGCCTATGCACAGAGCTGGGTCGACGTGCAGCGCGAACAGCTCAAGCGGCTGGGCGTCAACGGCCACTGGGACAAGCCCTACCTGACGATGGACTTCGCCGCCGAGGCGACCATCGTCACCGAACTGCTCAAGTTCGCCGAGAACGACATGCTCTACCGCGGCGCCAAGCCGGTGATGTGGAGCCCGGTCGAAAAGACCGCGCTGGCCGAGGCCGAGGTCGAGTACGAGGACATCGTCTCCACCCAGATCGACGTCGCCTTCGAGATCGTCGAAGCCGAGGACGAGGACCTGCTCGGCGCCTCGGTGGTGATCTGGACGACCACGCCCTGGACGATCCCGGTCAACCAGGCGATCGCCTATGGCAAGCACATCGATTACCACATGATCGAGGTCGAGGGCGGCGCGCGCTACATGGTCGCCGAACCGCTCGTCGAGAACTTCCTCAAGCGTATCGGCGCCGAAGGCCACAAGCTGCACTTCTTCATCAAGGGCGCCTCGCTTGCGGGCACCAGGGCGCGCCATCCGATGCACGCGCTGGGCGGCTTCTTCGCCGAACCGCGCCCGCTGCTTGACGGCTCCAGCTTCGTTACCACCGAAAGCGGCACCGGCTTCGTCCACATGGCGCCCGACCACGGCGAGGACGACTTCGACCTGTGCAAGGCGAACGGGATCAGCCCCAAGTTCGCGGTCGAGGGCGACGGTCGCTATCGTGAGGACTGGGGTTGGCTCGGCGGCCAGGGTTCGGTCATCAACCCGAAGTTCAACGCGCCCGACGGCCCGATCTGCAGCGACCTTCGCGAAGCCGGCGGCCTGCTGGCGGCCAGCGCGGACTACAGCCACTCCTATCCGCACTCGTGGCGGTCCAAGGCCAAGGTGATCTTCCGCTGCACGCCGCAGTGGTTCGTGCCGATGGACAAGGCGCTGGGCCACCTGCCCGCCACCACCCGCGCTGAGCAGCGCTGGGAAGGCGAAGGCGGCGCGGTCGACCAACTGGACGAGAGCGAGGGCGCCGCCCCGACGCTGCGCCAGGCCGCCGTGCAGGCAATCGCCGCTACCCGCTTCGTTCCCGAAAAGGGCCGCAACCGCATCGGTTCGATGGTCGAAGGCCGCCCCGACTGGGTCCTATCGCGCCAGCGCGCCTGGGGCGTGCCGATCACACTGTTCGTCAACCGCGAGACCGGCGAATACCTCGTAGACGCCGAAGTCAACGCCCGCATCATCAACGCGATCCGCGAATCGGGTGTTGATGCCTGGAGCGAAGCGCGCGCGCAGGAATTCCTCGGCCCGGACTACGAGGCCGACGACTACGAGCGGGTCACCGACATTCTCGACGTCTGGTTCGATTCCGGCTCGACCCACGCCTTCGTCCTCGAAAGCGGCAAGTGGCCCGAACTGGCCCCGCACGAGGATCACGTCGGCCCGATCGCCGATCTCTACCTCGAAGGATCGGACCAGCATCGCGGCTGGTTTCAGTCCTCGCTGCTCGAAGCCTGCGCGACGCGCGGCCATGCGCCCTACAAGGCCATCCTCACCCACGGCTTCACGATGGACGCCAAGGGCATGAAGATGTCCAAGTCGCTGGGCAACACGGTCAGCCCGCTCAAGGTCATGGAGCAGTACGGCGCCGACATCATCCGGCTCTGGGCGCTTTCGGTCGACTTCACCGAAGACCACCGCATCGGCGACGAGATCCTCAAGGGCGTGGCCGACCAGTACCGCCGCCTGCGCAACACGTTCCGCTACATGCTGGGCGCGCTCGCCGACTTCGACGAAGCCGAACGCCTGCCGGTTGCCGAAATGCCGGAACTGGAGCGCTATGTGCTCGCCCTGCTCGGCAAGCTCGACAGGAAGCTGCACGAAGCGGTCCGCGACTACGACTTCAACGAGTACGTGCGATCGCTGATCGACTTCTGCAACGAGGATCTGTCGGCCTTCTTCTTCGACATCCGCAAGGACTGCCTCTACTGCGATGCGCCGACGGATCCGAAGCGGCGCGCCTATCGCACCGTCCTCGACACGCTGTTCCATGCGCTGATCCGCTATGCCGCGCCGGTGATCGTCTTCACCGCCGAGGAAGTCTGGGGCACGCGCTATCCCGATGGCGACAGCGTCCACCTGCTGGAATGGCCCAAGGTGCCCGAGGTCGAGGCCGACCTGGCGCGCTGGGATGCCCTGCGCGACCTGCGCGAGAAGGTCACCGAAGCGATCGAGCCGCTGCGCCGCGAGAAGATCGTCGGCTCCAGCCTTGCCGCCGAAGTGACTGTACCGGCATCGGCTCCCGAAGCGGACTTCGCCGAGTTGTTCATCACAGCGACAGTGACCCGGGGGCAAGGCGAAGCAGTGTCCGCGTCCCCGACCTCCCACCACAAGTGCGGCCGCTGCTGGCGCCACCTTCCGGAAGTGTCCGAGGACGGCGCGCTGTGCGATCGCTGCGACGATGTCGTCGGCGCGATGGAAACCCCTGTGTGAGCAGTCCCATGCGCAACCGGCTGCTGGGCCTGCTGATCGCGGCCGTGGTCTTCCTCATCGACCAGGGCTTCAAGTCATGGGTGGTGAACGGCCTCAACCTGCGCGAAGTGCGGGTCATCGAACTGTTGCCGTTCTTCGACCTCAACTGGACACAGAACTTCGGCGTCTCGCTGGGCCTGTTCACTGCCGGGTCGACCGAGGGCCGCTGGGCGCTCGTGGCGATGACCGCGGCAATCGCGACTTTCGTGTTCGTCTGGCTGCTGCGCGAGCGCAAGATGGCCGACATCGCCGCCCTGGCCCTCGTGCTCGGCGGTGCGCTCGGCAATATCCGCGACCGCTTCCTGCTCGGCTACGTGATCGACTATGCCGACTTGCATTTTGGGGAATTTCGCCCCTTCCTGATCTTCAATATCGCCGATGCCGCGATTACCATCGGCGTCCTGATTATCCTTGCCCGATCCCTGCTTTCGCGCGAGAAGCCTGATTCAACGGTCGAAACGGCCCCGGAGAGTTGATTTGATGCCCAAGATGAAAACTGGCGCCCTCGTTCTCGTCACTGCAGGCGCCGTGTTCCTGTCCGGCTGCGGCAGCACCGGCCTGTTCAATCGCAATCGTCCCGACGAATTCGCGGTGCAGCGCCAGTCGCCGCTGGTCGTACCGCCCGATTTCTCGCTGAGCCCGCCCAAGGAAGGCCAGCCGCGCCCGACCGACGGCACCCTGCAGCAGCAGACGCTCGACGCGATGTTCGGCGGCCCGCAGGCCCGCAGCGAGATCGAGAAGACCACGCTGGGCATGGCCGGCACGCCCGACCCGGCGATCCGCTCGACGGTTGGCGATCCCTCGACCTACACGGTCGCCAAGGGCCAGGTCACCCGCCAGATCCTTTCCGCCCCCGAAGGCGACGGACGCGACGCGCAGACCGCCATCGGCGGCTGATTTGCCACGACAGATCGCGAAAGGGCCGGGGCGATTGCTCCGGCCTTTTTGTTTGCGGATGGCCGATTGTGCTCCGGCGAAGGCATCCAAGGCCCGGCCGAGCGTCAGCCGTCGCCGGAAACCCCGTCATCCCCGCCGTCGACCGCCTCCATCTCGACCAGGAGCTTGTCGATGCGCAGGCCGTCCATGTCGACGACCTCGAAGCGCCAACCCTGTTCGGTGAAGACTTCGCCCTCGCGGGGGACTTTCTTGAGAACCGCAAGCACGAAGCCGGCCACGGTCGCATATTCGCGGTCGTGGGACAGATCTATGTCCAGCCGCTCGGCAAAGGCGTCGGCCGGCATCGAGCCGGAGACGAGCAGCGAACCGTCGGCGCGTTCGATGACCATCGGCTCGTCGCCTTCGTCCTGGTGGCTGACGAAGTTGCCGGCAAGTGCCGCAAGCATGTCCGAGGGCGTCACCACGCCTTCGAGATGGCCGTACTCGTCATGGACCACCGCCATCGAGACTTCCGCCACCTGCAGCTTGCGCAGCGCATCCATAGCATCGAGCTGGTCGGGAATGACCTCGGCCTTCTTCATCATGGCGCGGATATCGACCTCGCGCCCCTCGACGAGCGCGGCCAGAACCTCGCGGACCTTGAGGATGCCCAGCACCTTGTCGGGCACGTCCTCATCCGCCACGGGCAGCAGCGAGTGCGGCGATCCGGCAATCCGCGCGCGCAGTTCCTCGCTGGTGGAATCGACGTCGATCCAGTCGATCTGGTTACGCGGGGTCATCAGTTCGCGCACCGGCCGGTCGGCCAGCTTCATGACCCCTGCCATCATTGCCCGCTCGTCCTCGTCGATCGCGCCCGAACGGGTCGCCTCGGCGAAGATCATGTGCAGTTCCTCGGCGGTCAGCTGCTCTTCCCCGCCGCGGCGCACCGCCAGCAGGCGCAGGATAAGGCCCGAGGACTTGTCGAGCAGCCAGACGAAAGGCGCCATGATCTGCGCCAGCAATGCCATCGGCCGGGCCATGATGATCGCCACCGGCTCCGCGGCGCGCAGGGCCAGTTGCTTGGGCACCAGTTCGCCGATCACGAGGCTGCCGTAAGTCGTCGCGATAATGACGAGCGCGAAACCGATCTGGCCCGAGAGATGGCCCGGAACGCCCAGCATCGCCAGCCTCTCGCCCACCGGCTCGCCCAGGCTTGCCCCCGAATAGGCGCCCGCAATGATGCCGATCAGGGTGATGCCGATCTGCACCGTGGAGAGAAACTTGCCCGGGTCCGAAGCAAGATCGAGCGCAGTCTGCGCAGCCCTGCTGCCCTTGTCCGCGGATACCTTGAGACGGGCCGGCCGAGCGGACACGATCGCCAGTTCGGACATGGAAAACAGGCCATTGATCAGGATCAGGCCGGCGATGATGAGGAGGTCGGTCCAGGGAAAGGGCGTCACAATGTCCCTGCGCTAGCAGAGATTTCCGCAATAGCGAAGCGCTGCGTGAAGCGGCAACAAATGCTCACAAGCGAACGTGCCTCTGGAACATAGGCGGGCAACAAGCGTTTGGCCGACATCATCAATTTGCCATTCATGTTCACTATCACACAGATGAATGCGCAGACAGAGATATACAGAGGAAGGGCCAAGACCATGAAACGAACTCGCCTGTTCACGGCAACAGCCGCCGCCATTTCGCTGATCGCAGTGTCCGGCTGCGTCACCGATCCGAACACCGGCGAACGCAAGGTCTCGCGCACGGCCATCGGCGGCGTGGGCGGCGCCGGGCTCGGCTATCTTCTGGGCAGCGTGATCGGCGGCAAGACCGCGCGCATCGTCGGCGCGGGCATCGGCGGCGTCGCCGGTGGCGTGGTCGGCTACCAGATGGACAAGCAGATCAAGGAACTGAAGGAACAGACCGCCGGTTCCGGCGTCGACGTCAGCCAGGAAGGCGACGGTATTCTCGTCAACCTGCCCGACGTGACTTTCGCCGTGGATTCCACCGCGATCAGCCCCTCGTTTCAAGCAACGCTCGACAAGGTCGCGCAGAGCATGATCCAGTATCCCAACAGCCTGATCGACGTGTACGGCCACACCGATTCAACCGGCTCGGACGCGTACAACATGGACCTGTCCAAGCGCCGTGCCGATTCCGTCGGGCGCTACCTGATTTCGCGCGGCGTGTCGTCGGCTCGCATCCAGACCCAGGGCATGGGCGAGAACTACCCGGTAGCCGACAATTCGACCGCCGAGGGCCGCGCGCTCAACCGCCGCGTGGAAATCAAGATCACCCCGGTGACGACCGACGAGGCCGCCGCCGCACGCTGAGTGCACACCCCGTAGACGGGATCGGTAGAGGGGTCGGCGCGTGGGAACGCCGGCCCCTTCTTCGTTGGCACCCACTGCACGATGGGCAGCCCGCGTGAATCTTCCCCAGCTCGGCCTTGCGCCGATCATTTCCTTTTGCGCATGGGCGCTCTAGTTAACCGGGTGTGACGCCCGCTTCGCGCAAGATCCTGCTCGTTTCCGCTGCCGGCCTGGGGCTGTGCGCCGCCATGGTGGCAGGCCGCGGGCTGAGCCAGGTGGGTGCATTCGCGGTGCTCAATCCCGCGGTCGACGCCACCCGGGCGCAGGAAGACATGCTGGCCGCGCGCCGCGAGGGCGATGCCGCTCGCGAGCGCGCCGAAAAGCTCGAAAAGCAGGCGCGGCAGGTAACCCAGCAGGCCGAGAAGACCGCGCGCGAGGCCGCTGCGGTCGCCGCCCGCATCCAGCAGACCGAAGCCGCCATTGCGGTACAGACGGCGAAAGTCCGGCTGGTCGCCTCGCAGAGAGCCGAGCTGCGCGCGCGTCTGGCCGAGCGGCAGGCACCGCTGGCCGGGCTGACCGGTGCACTGCAGCGCCTGTCGCGCCGCCCGCCCCTGCTCGCCCTGCTGCGCCCGGGATCGGTGCGCGATGCCGTTTACCTTCGCGCCCTGCTCGATACGATGTTGCCCGAAGTGCAGCGCCGTACTGCCTCATTGCGCAGCGAGATCGAGCGTGGCCGGGCGCTGGAGCGCAATGCCCAGGCCGCGGCCAACGACCTGAAGATGGCCGAGGCCGAAATGCGCCGACGGCGCGGCGAACTGGCAACCCTGGAAGCACGCCAGCGGCTGGCCAGCCGCGAGGCTACCGGCGTCGCCGCGCGCGAAAGCGAACGCGCCCTGGCCCTGGCCGAAAAGGCCCGCGACCTGAGCGATCTCGTCGACGAGATGGGCCGGCAAGGCGAACTGCGCCAAGAGCTGGCCGCACTGCCCGGACCGATCATGCGTCCGCCGCGCCCCGAGGAAGCGCAAGTGATCGCCTCCTCGCAGTTCGTCACCCCGCCCGAGGGTCTTCCCACCTACATGCTTCCCGTCACCGGCCGCGTCGTGACCGGATTCGGAGAGGATGCTCCCGGGCTCAACCGTTCGCGCGGCATCACCCTGGCGACCCGGGCCAATGCCCAGGCCGTCGCCCCCGCGCCGGGACGCATAGCCTATGCCGGGCCCTACCGCGGCTACGACCGCATCGTCATCATCGAACACAGCGGCGGCTGGACCTCGCTGGTCACCGGCCTCGCCCGCCTTGACGTCGATGTCGGCGAACGGGTGGTGGCCGGATCGCCGCTGGGCATGACAGGGCCCGGCCAGCCGCAAGTCCTCGTCGAACTGCGGCGCGAGGGCGAACCCGTTAATCCCCTGCAATATATCCGCTCGCTATAGTGCAGTGACGAGGATCGCTGCTTCACACCGCGCCGAAGGCCAAGGCCGCATCGCTGGCAATTGGCGCAAAGGCCCGGTAATATGCGCGATCATGTGCCAAGACCGGCTGCGGCCGGCGTGACGAACGAGAGGCAGTCAAGCCCGATGAAGATCAGATCCATCCTGCGCGCGACCATGCTGGTTTCCGCCGTAGCGGTCCTGCCGGTGGCAACGTCCGGCCTGTCGGCCGTAGACAGCCGCGTGAATCCGGGTTTCGACAAGCTGTTCACCATCTACGAACTGGTGAAGCAGAACTATGTCGACCCGGTCGACGACGACAAGCTGCTCAAGGGCGCCATCGACGGCATGCTCGCCAGCCTCGATCCGCACTCCAACTATCTCGACGGCCCTTCGCTGCAGCGGCTCGAGACGATGATCGACGGCAACTATTCCGGCCTCGGCCTTTCGGTCGTGGAGGATGACGGCGCGGTCAAGGTGGTCTCGCCGTTCAAGGGCAGCCCGGCGGAAAAGGCCGGAGTGAAGGCGGGCGACTACATCACCCACCTCGACGGCGTGCTCTACTACGAGCGCGACCTCGACGAGGCCGTGTCCAAGATGCGCGGCCCGGCCGGCACTTCGATCCGCCTGACGATCTATCGCCCCGGGCGCAACGAACCCTTCGACGTCACCGTGACTCGCGGCGTCATCGAGCTCGAGCCGGTGACCTGGGAGCTCAAGGACGACATCGGCGTCATCTCGGTCAACGAATTCTCGCGCGATGTCGGCAACGACGTGAACAAGGCGATCGCCGACCTCAAGAAGCAGGCGGCAACGGCGGGCGGCAAGCTCGACGGCCTGGTGCTCGACCTGCGCTCCAACCCGGGCGGTTCGCTCGACGAAGCCGTGGCGCTCTCGGACCTGTTCCTCGACAAGGGCGTGATCGTCTCGCAGCGCGGCCGCATCGCCAGCGAGAACCAGTATTATCGCGCCGAAACCATGTTCCGCGGCGACGTCGTCAAGGGCATGCCGGTGATCGTCCTGGTCGACGCGGGCTCCGCCTCGGCCTCGGAAATCGTGGCCGGCGCGCTGCAGGACCAGCACCGCGCTGTGGTGATGGGCGAGCGCACCTTCGGCAAGGGGTCGGTCCAGTCGTTCATCCAGCTCGACAAGAACAGCGCAGTCAAGCTGACGACGGCGCGCTACTTCACGCCTTCGGGCCACTCGGTGCAGGAAGGCGGCATCGTGCCCGACATCAAGGTGCCGCAGATGTCAGATCCCGATGCAAGGGCTCGCGCCGAACGGGCTGTGCGCGAGTCCGACCTGCGCGGCCACCTGATCAACGAGGCCGCGCTTGAGGACAAGGACCTCGAGAACGACAAGATGGACGATCCGCGCTTCAAGGTTTCGGCCGAGGAGCTGAAGGAAAAGGGCATCGACGACTTCCAGCTTCACTACGCGATCGCGACGCTGCAGCGCACCGCCGGCAAGCCGGCGCTCGCAACCAATGCGCCATCCGACAAGAAGAACTGAGCGGGCCGGACACGGGAAAGCTGAACATATGACCGTCGCCGTCGCCACGCCCTTGCGCGCCGCCCGCCTGCTTGCGCTCGCCATTCCGCTGGCTTTGCTGGGCGGCGCCTACCTCAGCCAGTACGGCTTCGGCCTCTACCCTTGCGAGATGTGCTGGTGGCAACGCTATCCGCACATGATCGCGATACCGTTCGCCCTGCTTGCCTTTTTCTGGCGACCGGTCGCGCCGCTGGTGGCGATCGCCGCGCTGGCAGTGCTCGTTTCAGGCCTGATCGGCGGCTTTCACGCCGGAGTCGAATATGGCTGGTGGCATGGCGTCACCGCCTGCACCGCCAGCGTGTTCGACGGCGGCGGCGATCCCCTTGCCGCGATCATGAAGGCCCCGGTGATCCGCTGCGACGTGGCGCCCTGGGACCTGTGGGGCATTTCGCTGGCGGGCTGGAATTTCCTCATTTCCACCGGCGGGGCCCTGCTTGTCTTCGCGCTGATCGCGATGAACGGCAAAGTGCAGCTTACGGCGCCCGAAAAGGTATAAGGCACAAGGTTTGGACACAGGCATGGACGCGAAATCGGAACGCAACGCCCGGATCCTCAGGGTCGATCAGGCCGGCGAATATGGCGCCACGCGCATCTACGCAGGCCAGCTCGCGGTCATGGGTACCCGCGCCGAGCATTCGAGCGAGATCGCCGGCATGGCCGAGCAGGAAGCCGATCACCGCGCCCGCTTCGATGCGATGATCGCCGAGCGAGGCGTGCGCCCCACCCTGCTCCAGCCGGTGTGGTCCGTCGCCGGTTATGCGCTGGGCGCGGCAACCGCACTGCTGGGCCCCAAGGCCGCGATGGCCTGCACCGCCGCGATCGAAACCGAGATCGACCGCCACTACACTCAGCAACTCGAAGAGCTGGAAGGCGACGACGACACTGAACTGCGAGAGACGATCCGCGAATTCCGCGATGACGAGCGCGAGCATCGCGACGCCGCACTGGCCGCCGGGGCCGAGCAGGCGCCCGCCTATCCCCTGTTGTTCAACGCCATCCGGCTGGGCTGCCGCGCGGCCATCAAGCTGTCCGAGCGCATCTGACGCTTCGCAGGAGAAATTGATACGCGTTAGGGCTTTCTTCCTGGCTTCACCTACCGTTCAAGGCCGGTCTGGCCTATATCCTGACCGATAACGATCAATCCGATGCATGGAGCATAACCGATGGCCCGCCTCCTGACTGCCGCCGCAGCCCTCGCCGCCCTTTCCGCGGGCCTGACTTTCGCAGCCGCTCCTGCCACCGCGCAAGAGGACGATGGCGAGAAGGTCAACCAGGTCATCGTCTTCGGCGACGATCCCTGCCCCGAATCGTCGGGCAACGAGATCACCGTCTGCGCGCGCAAGGCCGAAGCGGAACGCTACCGCATTCCCGAACCTCTGCGCGGTGTGGATTCGCCCAAGTCCGAAGCCTGGACCAACCGGGTGGAAGCCTACGAAACGGTCGGCGCGTTCGGCACGATGAGCTGCTCTCCGGTCGGCGGCGGCGGCGCGCTAGGCTGCACCCAGAAGCTGATCGACCAGGCCTATGCCGAGAAGGCCAACGCCTCCGACGTGAAATTCAGCGAACTGATCGCACAAGAACGCGCCAAGCGGCTCTCGACCATCGATGCCGAAGCGGCCGCGCAGCAGAAGCGGGTCGAGGCGGCCGAAAAGGCCTATCTCGAGCAGAAGCAGCGCCAGCAGGCAGAAACCGACGCCGCCGAAGACAAGAGCGGCACCGCGACCATTGCCACGCCGGTTGATGAATCCGAAGACAAGTAAACGCGGCCGGTCCGCCCTTCGCGGCGGGCTGCGGCGTCGAACATGAAAAAGGCCGGGATCGCTCCCGGCCTTTTTACTCTTCGGTTCGCGTTCCGATCTTGCCCGAAACTCAGGTCAGGGCAATGTCGGGAGCATCTTCCTGCTTCATGCCCACGACGTGGTAGCCGGCATCGACATGGTGCGTCTCGCCGGTCACGCCCGAGGAGAGGTCCGAGAGGAAATAGAGGCCCGAACCGCCGACGTCCTCGATCGTGACGTTACGGCGCAGCGGCGAGTTCAGCTCGTTCCACCTTAGAATGTAGCGGAAATCGCCGATGCCGCTGGCAGCCAACGTCTTGATCGGACCGGCCGAGATCGCATTGACGCGGATGTTCTGCGGGCCGAGATCGTTGGCAAGGTACTGTACCGAAGTCTCGAGAGCGGCCTTGGCCACGCCCATGACGTTGTAGTGCGGCACGACCTTTTCCGCGCCGTAATAGGTCAGCGTCAGGATCGAGCCGCCATTCGGCATCATTTCCATCGCCCGCTTCGTCACCGCGACGAGGCTGTAGGCGGAAATGTTCATCGTCATCAGGAAGTTTTCGAGGCTGGTATCGACGTACTTGCCGCGCAGCTCGCTCTTGTCCGAAAAGCCAATGGCGTGGACGATGAAGTCAATCGTGTCCCAGCGCTCACGGATCTGGTCGAAGCACACATCGACCGCTTCCATGTTCGCCACGTCGCATTCGACGAGAAAATCGCTGCCAAGGCTTTCAGCCAGAGGCTTCACGCGCTTGGCGAGTGCTTCCCCCTGATAGGAGAAGGCCAGCTCGGCGCCGTGTTCATGCAGCTTCCTGGCAATGCCCCAGGCCAGCGACTTGTCATTGGCTAGGCCCATGATCAGGCCGCGTTTCCCCTGCATCAGACCGGTCATTCGTGTTCATCCTGTACTTCGTTATCGTCCTGGGCCGAGGACGCCCGCGCCCGCCTGAGCAATTCGCGCTCTTCCGGCGATTCCGCGAGCGCCGCATTGAGTTCGGCGCCCACGACCATCCCTAGTCCGACAAGCCAGAAAAAGAAAAGCGCGATCATCACTCCGGCGAGACTTCCGTACGTCAGATCGTAAACGAAGAAATTGCGCAACACCTGCGGGAGCAACCAGACGACCAGCAGCCACCAGATGGTAACGAGCGCGGCGCCGGGCCACTTGGGATAGATCCCGCGCTGGTAGGCCCGCGGCGTCAGCAGGTAGAAAAGCGTGTAAATTGAACCGAATAGCGTGGCAGTCGAGATCGTGCGCGAGACCATGATCTGGTCGATCACCGAATCGAGGCGGGGAAATAGCACAAGCAGGACTTCCTCGATCGCCCCGATCAGGACCTGCGATGACAGCGAAACCAGCAGCAGGATCACCGATCCGAAAATCAGACCGGTGGAAAACAGGCGATAGCGCCAGAAGGCCCTGTCCTTTGCCATGCCGTAGGCGCGGTGGAGAATGTCGCGGATCGTCTCGATCAAGCTGGTCGCGGTCCACAGGCCGAACAGCCCGCCGACCCAGAGCAGCCAGCCGTGCCGGGCCGCCACGACGTCGCGCGCGACCGGGTCGATCACTTCGGCCACGCGCGGCGGCACCGCGATCAGCAGGGCATCGATCGAAGCGTCGAGCCGGGCCTGCTCGCCAAGCGCCGAGAAAATGGCGGCCAGGGCGATGAAGAAGGGAAACAGCGCCAGCAGGGTCATATAGGCAAGGTTGCCGGCGTGGATGAAGCCGTCGTGCCACGCCCCCGACAAAACCCTGCGCAGGACGGCGAAAAAGCGCGAGCCCGGCCCGGCCCGGCGCCGCAGCTCATCCTTGATCCGGTCACGGCGCCGCAGCGCCTCGCGCCGCCGGGACTCTGGCGAGAGGTCCGCCATGACCCGGTCCAGCGGGTCATCCTGTTCTATAGGCTGTTCGACCTGCACCGGGCAGTCATAGGTCCTGGGCCGTCACACGCCAAGTTTGCCGCGCACGTCACGGGTGTCGCGCCAGCCCTCCAGCCGCTTGGCAAGGTCACTGTCGTTTTCCGGCAGTACGATCTCGAGCGTGATGAGCTGATCCCCGCGCGAACCGTCCTTGCGGCTGAAACCCTTGCCCTTGAGACGCAGGACCTTGCCGGAGCTGACCCCGGGCGGAATCGAGAGCATGACCGCGCCCGATGCCGTCGGTGCCTTGACCTTGGCTCCGGCGATGGCCTCGTCGAGCGTGATCGGCAGATCGATCCGCAAGTCGTCGCCGTCGCGGCGGAAGAACGGGTGATGCTGGATATGCACCGTCACGGTCGCATCGCCGGGGCCACCCGGCCCCTGCTCGCCCTTGCCGGCAAGGCGCATCTGCGTGCCTTCCTCGACTCCGGCGGGCAGCTTGAGGTCGATGGTCTTGCCATCGGAAAGGGTAATGCGCTGGTCCTTGCGTTCGGCCGCGTCGGTCAGCGAGACGGAAAGCCGGTAGGACACGTTGGCACCGCGCGGCGCCCGCCCGCGACCTCCGCCCATTCCTCCCATGCCGCCCATACCGCCCATACCGCCGGCGCCGCCGCGTGGGCCGCCACCGCCGAAGATCCCGCCGAACAGGTCTTCGAGGTCAATGCCGTCGTTGCTGCCGAAGCCTCCGCCGAAACCGCGCTGGCCGCCCGGTCCGCCGCCGAAACCACCGCCCGGGCCGCCGAAGCCGCCCATCGTCGGATTGCCGTCGGCATCGATCTCACCGCGATCGAACTGCGCGCGCTTGGCCTTGTCGGAAAGCAGGTCATAAGCCGCGGTGACCTGGCTGAAGCGGTCAGCGGCCTTCGGATTGTCCTTGTTGGCGTCGGGATGAAACTCCTTCGCAAGCTTGCGATATGCGGACTTGATGTCCTTCTCGCTCGCCCCGCGCGAAACGCCTAGAATGGTATAAGGATCTGCTGCCATGGTGACATTTAGCTAGGTGTCCAATTGGATTACGGCAAGCGCTGTGTGAACGGTTGCGTCTCTGGCGACTTTCCCACGGGGGGACAGGCCGCTATTGGCATTCCCATGGTATGCATTGCGCGCCCCGATTGTCCCCGATCAAGGCAGGATGGCCGCGCTTGCTTCACACGCGCGGGGGCCGGGACAAGCCCGGTCGCAATCGACGCAGCCGCATTCGATGAATTCAACCCGACAGGATATTTCCATGGAAGCTGAACAGGCCCGCGAGGTCATCCCCCACGGCGACCCCTTTGCGCTGTTCACGGCGTGGTACGACGAGGCCCGCGAAGCCGAGCCCAACGATTCCAATGCCATGGCGCTGGCTACTGCGACCCCCGAGGGCCTGCCGTCGGTGCGCATGGTCCTGCTCAAGGGCTACGGCCCGGATGGCTTCGTGTTCTACACCAACGGCCACAGCCGCAAGGGCCAGGAGATCGCCGCCAACCCCAACGTCGCGCTGCTGTTCCACTGGAAGAGCCTGCGCCGCCAGATCCGCATCGAAGGCCGGCTCCAGCCGGTCAGCGATGCCGAGGCCGACGCCTATTTCCACTCGCGCGCGCGCGATTCCCAACTGGGCGCGGTTGCGTCCGACCAGTCGGCCCCGCTCGACAGCCGCGAGACCTTCCTGGCCCGCTACGAAGCCGCGCGCGACAGGTTCGCGCATGGCGAAGTCGACCGCCCGCCGCACTGGGGCGGTTTCCGGGTGGTGCCCAGCGCCATCGAATTCTGGCATGATCGCCCCTATCGCCTGCACGAGCGCCGCCGTTTCGTGCGCAAAGTAACGACGGACGGCCATGCCTCGGCATGGTCCAGCACCCTGCTCTACCCGTGAGGTCCAGCACTTGAGCCTGAATCACGATCACGAATCGGCCGGTCTGAACCGCAGCGCCGCTCTTGCCAGCATCAGTGCGGCCCTGTTCCTGCTGGCACTCAAGTCATGGGCCGCCTGGTCAACCGGTTCGATCGCGATGCTCGGCAGCCTTGCCGATACGACGCTCGACCTCGTAGCCAGCATGGCCACGCTGCTGGGCGTGTGGATCGCCTCGCAGCCGGCGGACGACAAACACCGCTTCGGCCACGGCAAGGCCGAAGCCATAGCCGCCCTGTTCCAGATCCTGCTGATCTCGATCTCGGCGCTGGGCATCGCCGCCCGCGCGATCGAGGAATTCCTGTCCGGCGGGCGGGTCGAAGCGGCCGACATGGGCATCGGCGTCTCGGCGGTAGCGATCGTCGTCACTTTCGCGCTGCTTTCCTGGCAACGCTACGTGATCCGAAAGACCAAGAGCCTCGCGATCCATACCGACAGCGTCCACTACCAGTCGGACCTGCTCCTCAACGTCGCGGTGATCGCAGCGCTCGTGCTCGACCAGTACGCGGGACTGCGCGGCGCTGACCCGGTGTTCGGCCTGGGCATCGCCCTCTGGCTGGGGTGGGGCGCCTGGAACGCTTCGAAGGCCGTCCTCAACCAGCTGATGGACCACGAATGGCCCGAGGAAAAGAAGCAGCGCGTGCTGGAGCTGATTGCCCACAATCCCGATATCAGCGGGGTCCATGACCTGCGCACGCGCGTTTCGGGCAACAAGCACTTCGTGCAGTTTCACGTCTGGGTCGATGCCAACATGACCGTGCGCCAGGCCCACCGCGTGATGGACGACATCGAGGCGACCATTCACGCCGAATTCCCCGATGTGGAGATCCTGATCCACACCGATCCCGACGGCCTTGTCGATGAAGTGGGCGCTGCGGGCAAGGACGTCCTGCCCCCGATCCGGGTCGAAGCCTCGAAATAGGCGGCCTGCCTCAGTTCGAGGGGAACAATGCCAGCAGAGCGCCCAATTCGTAATGCAGCGCCTGTTCCTGCTGCACGTCGCTGGCTCCCAGCCGCACCACCGTCAGCAGCTGGCTCGGCGAACCGATGACGTACTGGCCATGTTCGCCAAGGCAAGCGAAGACGTCGGACTTGGCTGTGCCGGGATAGAGCCTTGCGTTCTCGCCCGGTTCGGCCCGGTTGAGCCAGACCCCGGCGCCATAGCCCGGATTGCGCGGGCTCGGCGCCAGCATGAACTGCACCCAGCGGCGCGGCAGGATCTGTGCGCCCTTTACCGAACCGTTGTGGCGCAGGAACTCGCCCAGGTTGGCCCAATCGCGCGCCGAGGCATCGACCATGGCCGCACCGATCATCGTGCCCGCCCGGTCATATTCGACGCGCATGGTCTTTAGCCCGAGCGGGTCGAGCACGCGGTTGTCGAGGTATTCCTCGACGGCCCGGCGCCGGCGGCCCGGATCGCTGTCGGGCGAGAGCACCCGCGCGGCGAGGTCGGACAGGATCACCGCGCTCGCGGAGGAATTCTCGAAGACCTGTCCGGCCGGCGCTTCGAGCGGCTGCGCTTCGGCATAGGCCGCCATGTCGTCGCGGCCATCGAGGAACAGCATCCGGATGCGATCCGACTGGCGCGCGACGTCGCCTTGCCCGGCATCGCCGGTTTCGCTGTGGCGCAGGCCCGAACGCATCTGCAACAGCTGCTTGAGAGTGATTTCGCCGCGCGGATCGCCCGGGCGCTGCCATGCAGGGACCGGGGCCGATTCGTTCAGCCGCAGGCGTCCGTCACTGACGAGCTGGCCGATCATCAGCGCCGTCACGCACTGGCCCATGGCCCAGCCCTGCAGCGGCGTCCTGGCAGAAACGCCTTGCCCATAGCGCTCGGCAATCACGGCGCCGCGTTTCATGATCACGAGCGCATCGGTCCGCCCGACCGCCTGGTTGTCGAACAGGCGGTCGATCGCGCGGCCAAGGGCATCGCGGGGCGCCCCGCCTTCGTTCTTGATCGCGGCCAGCGCCTCGGCGCTGGCCGGCGGCGGCGCATCTGCTCCACTGTTACTACATCCCCACAGGGTTGGCAGGGCAAGGAAGGCGAGGATATGGGGAAGGCGGCGCACCGTCATGATGCGCGGTGTAGTGTGCGAGGCGCGAGCGGATGGCAACAGCCAAGGTAAATACGACTGGTGACAGGCAGCCTGCGCGCTGGAAGCGCAATCTCGTGCTGCTGGTGCTGGCCGTTGCGGGGACCGCCATCGCATTTTCGTGGAACAGTCTGGGTGCGCAGGCGCGGGTCAGCGCGGCCTATGGCGCGCGCGTCGGCTGCGTATGCCGCTTCGTCTCGAATCGCGACCTGAACAGCTGCAAGGGCGATATTGCCGCTGCGGGTCTGGGACGCACCGCCAGCCTGATGTTCCTCTCCGACGATGCCGAGACCAAGTCACTGACCGCCAGAGTCCCGCTGCTGGCAAGTTCGAGGGCAACCTATAGCCAAGAACGCGGCTGCCAGCTGGAACCGTGGGACGACTAGGCCGTCTGCAGGTCAGGCCGGAATGACTTCGGCCGCCTCGGTTTCCTCGATCCAGCCGCCACCGACGACGCGCTCTCCGCAATAGATCACCGCGGCCTGCCCGGGGGCGACGCCATATTCCGGGCTGGCGAAACGGATCACGGTGCCCGCGCCTTCGCCCAGCGGACCTTCCAGCGTAACCGGAACCGGCTTGGCCAGCGAGCGGACTTTAGCGGTCAGCGGCGCGTCGGTCAGCGGCGTGTCGGGCAGCGGTCCGATGCGGTTGGTCTCCGAAATCCGCGCCGCAGCAACGCCGAGCAGCCGGCGCGGGCCGACCAGGACCCGGCGCGTCTCGGCATCGAGGCGCACGACATAGAGCGGCTCGGGCTGGCCGCCGATCTCGAGCCCCCGGCGCTGGCCGACGGTATAGTGAATGATCCCGCGATGCTCGCCCAGCACTTCGCCGCTGGTTGCGTGTACGATCTCGCCCGGCGCTTCGCCCTCGGGACGCACCTGGCGCACGATCCTGGCGTAGTCGCCGTCGGGAACGAAGCAGATGTCCTGGCTGTCCGGCTTGGCCGCCACGCGCAGGCCCGCCGCCTCGGCCAGCCGGCGCGTCTCTGTCTTCGGCAAGCCGCCCAGAGGAAAGCGCAGGAAGTCGAGCTGTGCCTCGGTCGTACCGTAAAGAAAATAGCTCTGGTCGCGTGCCGGATCGACTGCGCGGTGCAGCTCGGACCCGGCCGGGCCGAGGACGCGCTGGACGTAGTGCCCGGTCGCCAGACAATCGGCGCCCAATTCGCGCGCCATCGTCAGCAGGTCGGTGAACTTGGGGCCCATGTTGCAGCGGATGCAGGGGATCGGGGTCCGCCCCGCAAGGTAATCGTCGGCGAAGCGCTCGACCACTTCCTCGCGAAAGCTGCTCTCATGGTCGAAGACATAGTGGGCTATGCCCAGCCGGTCTGCCACCGCGCGCGCATCGCGGATATCGTCGCCGGCGCAGCAGGCGCCCTTGCGCCCGGTCGCCGCGCCGTAATCGTAAAGCTGCAGGGTGACGCCGATGGTCTCCGCGCCCGTCGCAGCCGCCAGCGCGGCCACGACCGAACTGTCCACGCCGCCAGACATCGCCACGACGATACGGCGCTCGGAAAGCGGTTCGGGCAGCTGGAACAGGACGGACGGATCGAGCCTGTCGAGCAGTCCGGCAATATCGGGAGTCGCGTTCATGCGTGGCCCCATACAGGGGTATGCGCGGATTTCCTACCTTTCAGCGCGAATTCGAAACCGCTGGACCGGAAACGGGAGGTAACTGCGCAGAGGCATCTTTACCCTCCTTTCACCATGTCTAGCGTATGGCAGTTCCATGAACATCGCCTTTGATCATGAAACCTGCACAGCAGGGCATGCGCTGGGTCGCACGAGCGAGGAGTTCACGGGGTTCCCATCGGCTCCCGACTGGAACGACCTGCGAACACGTCTGTTCGCGGCCCATGAAGTGCGGACGATCCTGAACGGTGAAGGCACACCGGTCCGCTTGCGGACTCGCGGCAGTTTTGCAGGTGAAGCTGCATCGTTGCTGAATACTTACGGGCTACGCTCAAGGCCTGTTAACCTTGAAGTTTCAGCCAATGGCAAGCCTGACGGGGCCAAGGTCGCACCAGTTGCCGGCGACAACAATACCGGCGGACGAGGGTAACGATGATCGAGAACCAGAAGATTCGCCCAGCCCAGGTGATCGGGCCGCTTGGTGAGCCGCTGACGATTGAGTCGCTGCCGCCCCCAAACACGACGCGCTGGGTCGTGCGCCGCAAGGCCGAGGTCGTCGCTGCCGTCAATGGCGGCCTGCTGACGATCGACGAGGTCTGCGAACGTTATCAGCTCACGCTGGAAGAGTTCGCATCCTGGCAACGGGCGGTGGACCGCTCGGGCATGCAGGGCCTTCGTGTGACAAGAATTCAACACTACCGCGACCTCTACGAGCGTCAGCAGAAGTATTGAGGCACGGCTTTCAGCGTGGCTGAAACCAATCGAAACGGCGGTAAACGGTCTGTTTACCGCCGTTTTTGATTCCGCCGAGCCAATTTCCGCTTCCATCGCAACGCATTAAGCTCTCGACGCTCGTCGGACGATATATGTCGTGAACCGACTGCAAGTTGCCAGTCGGTCGGCGCACGTATATGTCGGCACGCATGAAATTCTGCCGCAAGTGCGGCCCGGATCGTCGTATCCGGGACCAATGGCGGCAAATCACTCCGCACCGGACGGAAGTGTTCGGAGAGGAGTTATTGCGGTGAACCGATGAATTACGACACCAAGATTGAATCCGTGCCGGAAGATGACGCGCTCGCTGCTGGCGAGTTGATGTCTGGCGCCGACGAGCAGGACCGCGTCCTGCGCCGCCGTATCTGGGTCGCTTCCGCCATTGCGCTTGTCCTGATGATCGGAATCTGGGCGCTAACCCACTTGCGCGGCGGCAACGACCTCGCCGACGAGTCCGACATCCAGACTCCCGTCGTCACCGTGGTCGTCCCGGGAAAGACCACGGTGCAGGGTGAGATCAGTGCCACCGGCACGCTTGCCGCGCGCCGCGAAATGCCGGTCGGCTCGGTCGGCGAAGGCGGCGAGATCCGCCAGGTCCTCGTGGAGCCGGGCGACTGGGTCGAACAGGGCCAGGTCCTCGCCGTCGTCGATCGTTCCGTCCAGAGCCAGCAGATCGCCAGCCAGGCCGCACAGGTCGACGTCGCCCGCGCCGATGCCCAACTGGCCCAGTCCAATCTGGATCGCGCCCTCAAGCTCGTCGACCGCGGCTTCATCTCCAAGGCCGACGTCGATCGCCTGACTGCCGAACGCAATTCCGCCAATGCCCGCGTGCGCGTGGCGCAGGCCACGCTCGGCCAGCTCAAGGCCCAGGCCGCACGCCTCAACATCGTCGCCCCCGCAGCGGGCCTTGTGCTCGAGCGCAATGCCGAGCCCGGGCAGGTCGTCGGCGGCGGCACCGGCGTGCTGTTCCGACTGGCCAAGGGCGGCGAGATGGAGCTGCTCGCCGATCTGAGCGAAGACGATCTCGCCAAGCTGAGCGTGGGCGTGACCGCGCAAGTCATCCCGGTGGGCTCGAACAAGACCTTCACCGGACAGGTCTGGCAGATCTCTCCCGTCATCGATCCCGACAACCGCCAAGGCACCGCGCGCATCGCGCTGTCCTATGCCAAGGAACTGCGTCCCGGCGGATTCGCCTCGGCAACCATCGAGACCGGCGCGGTCGTCGCGCCGATGCTGCCGGAATCGGCGATCCAGAACGATGACAAGGGTGCGTTCGTCTATGTCGTGGGCAAGGACAACACGGTCCAGCGCCGCGACGTGAAGACCGGACTCGTCACGGCCGACGGCATTGCCATCAGGTCGGGCCTCAACGGCACGGAGAAAGTCGTGCTGCGCGCCGGCGGGTTCCTCAACAACGGTGACAAGGTCCAGACCAAACTTGTCACCGAGAAGAACTGATCCGGACGCATGAGCCTGCGCAACATCTCGGCATGGTCGATCCGCAATCCGATCGTCCCCATCGTCTTCTTCATCGGCGTGATGATCGCCGGCATGGTCTCGTTCTCGCGCATGGACGTGAACAACATGCCGGACGTCGAATTTCCGGGCGTCCACGTTTCGGTCTCGCAGCCCGGCGCAGCGCCAAGTGAAATCGAAACCCAGATCACCCAGAAGATCGAGGCGGCAACACGTTCGGTCCCGGGCGTTGAGGAAATCCAGTCGACTGCGTCGGAGGGCAATTCCTCCACATTCGTGATGTTCTCGATCGGCACCGATCCGGACGTCGCAACCAACCAGGTCAAGAACGCGGTCGACCAGATCCGCAGCGACTTGCCCGACGGCATCCTCGAACCGCAGGTCGCCAAGGTCGAAGCGGGCGGCGGGGGCAACCTCGCGCTCTTCGCGGTCAGTGCCGATGACATGACGATGGAGCAGCTCAGCTGGTTCATCGACGACACCATCGCCAAGAAGCTGCTGTCGATCGAGGGACTGGCCTCGGTCTCGCGCCAGGGCGGCGTCGACCGCGAAATCCGGGTGGTGATCGATCCCGACAAGATGGCTTCGCTCGGCGTGACCGCCCGCGACGTCAACAACGCACTGCGCGCGGTCAACACGGACGCGGCCGGCGGCCAGGCCGAGATCGCCGGTTCACGCCAGTCGGTCCGCGTCCTGGGCAATGCCGACACCGCCTTCGACCTCTCGCAGACCCGCATCAACCTCGGTAACGGCCGCTCGATCAAGCTGTCCGACGTCGCCAATGTCTATGACGGGTACTCGGAACAGACCCGCATCGCCAAGCTGCACGGCCGCGAAGTGGTGACCTTCGGCTTCGAACGCGCGCTCGGCGCTTCGGACGTCACCGTCTACGATGCGGCGGTCCAGGCGCTGGAACAGATCAAGCAGGACAATCCGCGCGTTCACATCACGCAGCTGTTCTCGCAGGTGGACTACACCAAGGACCAGTACACCAGCTCGATGGAAGCGCTGGTCGAAGGCGCGGTGCTGGCGATCGTCATCGTCTACCTGTTCCTGCGCGACTGGCGGGCGACCTTCATTTCCGCCATCGCGATCCCGCTTTCGGCGATCCCGACCTTCTGGTTCATGGACATGATGGGCTTCACGCTCAACTTCCTGTCCCTGCTGGCCCTCAGCCTCGTCGCAGGCGTGCTGGTCGACGACGCGATAGTCGAGATCGAGAACATCGTGCGGCACATGCGCATGGGCAAGTCGGCCTACCAGGCCTCGATCGATGCCGCCGACGAAATCGGCCTCGCGGTCGTCGCCACCACCTTCTCGATCGTCGCGGTGTTCCTGCCCGTCGGGCTCATGCCCGGCATTCCCGGCCAGTTCTTCAAGGCTTTCGGCCTGACCGTCGTCGTTGCGGTGCTGATGAGCCTTGCCGTCGCGCGCCTCATCACGCCGATGGTCGCGGCCTATTTCCTCAAGGCCCATGGCCACGCCGAACACGGCGAAGGCCGCGCCATGGACCTCTACATGAAGGTTCTGGCCTGGACCCTCGACACCAGAGAGGCCAAGCGCCGGCGTGCGCAGATCGCAGATGTCCCCGCGCAACTGTGGTATTACCCTGTGGGCGCGCTCGCCATCACGCTCATCATCGCCCTGGGCGCCGGTGCCGCCGCCCTCATCTATTACGGACTCCACGAAGTACTCGCTTCGGTCGGGCTCAAGAATGGCGCGGTGATCTTCGCCGCGCTGATCGCGCCGATCGCCGTGCCGATCATCGCGTTCTTCGCAGGCCGCTTCCTGCATGGCGCTGCGGCGGCGCTCGGGCATTTCGGCCGCTGGTATCGGTACCTGTCGGAGCGCCTGGCCGCCCGTTCGCGCGACCACCGTTTCTACGCCTTCTGCGCTGGCATCTATGCACTCGTTGTCACGGCCGCACTGCTCGTCGGTTCGCAGCAGCAGTTCCAGCCCAACGAGAACAACGACACCAGCCAGGTCAACATCGAGATGGTCCCGGGCACGACCATCGAGCAGACCGCCGCCGTATCCGACCAGGTCACCGGCCTGCTGGAAAGGCAGCCCGAAGTCGAACGCGTGCTCGAAACCTCGCGCGAGGCGGCGGCCACGCTCTACGTCTCTCTCAAGCCTGCCAAGGAGCGCGAGACGACCAGCAAGCAGTTCGAGCAGCGCATGGCGCCCCAGCTCCAGAAAATAGCCGATGCGCGCGTGACCTTCGCCAGCCAGGCAGGAGGCTTCGGCACCGGGCGTGACATCTCGGTCATGCTGTCGGGCAGCGATTCCGAACTCCTCAATGCCACTGCGCAGAAGCTCGTCGAGGAAATGCGCGGGGTCAAAGGCGTCGTCGCTCCGCGCATCGCCGCAGACCTCAAGCGTCCGGAACTGGTCGTCGTCCCGCGGCTGGACCTGGCCGCACAACTGGGCGTGACGACAACGGCGCTGAGCCAGGCGATCCGCATCGCCACCTTGGGCGAAATCGACCAGAACGCCGCCAAGTTCTCCCTGAGCGACCGCCAGATCCCGATCCGCGTGATCATGCCGCGCTCCTCGCGCCGCGATCTCTCGACGATCGAGAACATGCCGGTACCGACTGCAAGCGGCGGCTCGGTCCCGCTCAAGCGCGTGGCGGAGATCCGCTTCGGCGCCGGGCCCACCCAGATCCAGCGCTACAACCAGTCCCGCCGCGTCTTCGTCGGCGCCGACCTCGGCCAGGGCCAGGTCAAGGGGCCGGTGATGGAGCAGATCCAGAAGCTGCCGATCATGCAGAACCTCCCGGCTGGCGTTTCGAACGCGCCGGTAGGCGAGGACAAGTGGCAGCAGGAAATGGTCACCAGCTTCATCATCGCCGTCATCAGCGGCATCTTCCTAGTCTTCGCGGTGCTGGTGCTGCTCTACAAGCGCTTCGTTTCGCCGCTGGTGAACATGGCCTCGCTGTTGCTTGCCCCGCTTGGCGGCATGATCGCCCTCACCATCGTCGGCCAGCCGGTGTCTATGCCGGTCTATATCGGTATCCTCATGCTACTGGGCATCGTCGCCAAGAACTCGATCCTGCTGATCGACTTCGCGATCGAGGAAATGGCGAGCGGCGTCGACAAGCTCCACGCGATCATGGACGCAGGCCACAAGCGTGCCCAGCCAATCATCATGACCACAGTAGCCATGACCGCCGGCATGGTACCTACCGCCGCCTCGCTTTCGGGTGACGGTGCGTGGCGTGCGCCCATGGGCATCACCGTGATCGGGGGCCTGCTGCTTTCGACATTCCTGACGCTGATCATCGTCCCGGCTGCGTTCAGCCTTGCCGACGGCTTCGAAAAGCGGATCGGACCGCGTCTGCGCAAGTCCCTGCTCACGTTCGAACCGCATCATGCGCATGGAACCGGCCATCCCGACGACAAGGGCGGCGCGTCCGTCCCCGCGGAATAGTCGGCCTGGGCAGGGAAGCGGGGAACCTTGCAGAGCGCGGCGCGTAAGACTGGAGTGGTGACGCAGGAGATACCGAGGCAGGATCGCGCAAGGCGCATGCGCCTTTTCGCGACAGGGCTGCTCTTGCTGATGGCCCTGTCCTTCATGGCCCTGCGGCGTCTTGCTGTCCTCTATCCGACCTGGGACCCGATGCTGGGATATGCGATCGCCTTCACCGAGGCCGCGATGGTCGGCGGGCTCGCCGACTGGTTCGCCGTCACCGCACTGTTTCGCCGACCGCTGGGGCTGCCGATCCCGCACACCGCGATCATACCGGTCAACAAGGACCGTATCGCCGATTCGATGGCGACCTTTCTGCGCGACAACTTCCTGACGCCGCAGGTGGTGGCCCGCCGCCTGCACGGCTTCAACCTCGCAGCAAGTGCCGGGGCCTTCCTCGCAGATCCGCGTCGCGACGAGCAGTCGCGCCTGCGGGCCGGCGCCGCGGGCCTCTTCGCCGACATCCTGGAGTCGCTCGACCCCGACCAGATGGGCGGCATGATCAAGGCCGGCCTGCGCAAGCAGCTCTCCCGCATCGATCTCGCCCCCCTGCTCGGCCAGATCCTCGCCAACGCCATTGCCGACAAGCGCCACCTGCCGGTACTGGCGTCGGTCCTGCGCAAGATCGGCGAGGCCATCGAGGCAAACGAGCCGATGATCCGCGACATGATTCACCAGCGCGCCAACGCGATCATGCGCTGGACCGGGCTGGACGAACGCCTTGCCAATGGTGTGCTCGACGGCGCCTACCGCCTGCTGGCCGAAGTGATCGTGCAGCCGGACCATCCTTTGCGCGCCAGGATCGACGAGTCGCTCACGCGCCTTGCCGACGATCTGCGCCACGATCCGGCAGTGCGCGCCAAGGTGGAGCGTATCAAGAGCGAGCTGATCGAGAACCCGGCCATGGCGGCCTGGCTCGATGCCATGTGGGAACGCGCCCGCGAGGCGCTGCTGCGCGCGGTCCGTAATCCGGACAAGGCGCTTTCGGGCAGCCTAGGCGATTCGATTTCCCAGCTTGGCCTTGCCCTCGCCGAGGACCGGCGCCTCCAGGCTCTCGTCAATCGGTTCGCCCGCAGGACGCTGGTCGGCGTGGCCTCGCGCTATGGCTCGGAGATCGTACGACTCGTATCCGAAACCGTGAAGCGGTGGGATGCCAAGACCGTTTCGGACCGCATAGAAGGGGCCGTGGGCCGGGACCTGCAGTTCATCCGCATCAACGGCACCCTTGTCGGCGGGCTCGTCGGCATGGCAATCCACACCGTGGAGCGATGGCTGTGAACGCAGGGAAACCCCTTCTGACCACCCGGCGCTACGAATTGTGGCAACCCGGGCCGGGCGATCTCGAGGGGCTGGTGCGCCTGCTCGAAGGCAAGGACATGACCCGCTACCTTGGCCCGGCGCGCGCAGATCACTTCTCGCAGTTCGAAAGGCTCAGCCGCAACACCGGAAGCTGGGCGCTCTACGGCTACGGCACGTTCTACGTCCGCAAGCGCGGCGAGGCCGACCTCATCGCCAATTGCGGCATTTTCCATTCATGGCGCGGCTTCGGCAAGGGCATGGACGATGTGCCCGAAGCCGGCTGGATCGTGCGGCAGGACCATTGGGGCGAAGGCCTCGCCGGCGAAGTCATGGCTGCAGTTCTGGCCTGGTTCGACCGGGTCCACGGCAAGCGCCGGATCGCCTGCATGATCGAGGAAGGCAACACCCCTTCCGAACGCCTTGCCGCCCGCCTCGGCTTCAAGCCGTGCGGGCAGCACTTGGCGGAAGACGACAGGACGGTACTCAACCTCTTCGAGCGCCTGCCTGCCTGATCCGGCACTCTTGAGCAGGCAAACAAAAACCCCGGAAGCGAGCCTTCCGGGGTTTCTGCAATCATTGCAGGAGGTAGGTTCTCACAGCTTTTCGGTGAGCTCCGGCACGGCCTTGAACAGGTCGGCAACGAGGCCGATGTCGGCGACCTGGAAGATCGGTGCATCCTCGTCCTTGTTGATGGCGATGATGGTCTTGGAATCCTTCATGCCGGCCAGGTGCTGGATTGCGCCCGAGATGCCGACGGCGATGTAGACTTCCGGCGCCACGATCTTGCCGGTCTGGCCGACCTGGTAGTCATTGGGCACATAGCCGGCATCGACTGCAGCGCGCGAAGCACCCACGCCTGCGCCGAGCTTGTCGGCGAGCGGCATGATGTATTCCTCGAAAGTCGCCGCATCCTTGAGCGCGCGGCCACCCGAGACAATGATCTTCGCGCTGGTCAGTTCAGGACGTTCCGACTTTGCCAGCTCGGCGCCGACAAAGCTCGACAGACCCGCATCGCCAGGCCCGGCGACGTCTTCGATAGCAGCCGAACCGCCGGTGGCTGCGGCCTTCCCGAAGGCGGTACCGCGCACGGTGATGACCAGCTTGGCATCGGTGCTTTCGACCGTCGCAATCGCGTTGCCGGCATAGATCGGACGGGTGAAGGTCTTCTCGCCTTCGACCGAGAGGATGTCCGAAACCTGCATCACATCGAGCAGGGCGGCGACGCGCGGCGCCACGTTCTTGCCGGTGGTGGTCGCCGGGGCGAGGAAGGCGTCGTGATCGGCCATGAGATCGGCGATCAGCGGCGCGACGTTCTCGGCGAGGCCATGCTCGTAGGCCGCATTGTCGGCGAGGTGGACCTTGCCCACACCAGCGATCTGCGCGGCCGCTTCGGCGACGGCGCGGCAGCCCGAACCGGCGACAAGGAGGTGGACTTCACCCAGCTTGGCAGCCGCGGTGACAGTGGCGAGCGTCGCATCCTTGAGCGACGCGTTGTCGTGTTCGACCCAAACAAGCGTCTTCATGATCAGGCGACTCCCATTTCCTTGAGCTTGGCAACCAGCGCATCGACGTCGGGCACCTTGATGCCCGCCTGGCGTACCGGCGGTTCGGAGACCTTGAGGGTCTTGAGCCGCGGAGCGATCTCGACGCCGTAGTCGGCCGGCGACTTGCTATCGAGCGGCTTCTTCTTCGCCTTCATGATGTTCGGCAACGAAGCGTAGCGCGGTTCGTTGAGGCGCAGGTCGGTGGTGACGATGGCCGGCAGGGCGAGCCTCACGGTCTCCAGACCGCCGTCGACTTCACGGGTCACAGCCACGCTGTCGCCGTCGATCTCGACCTTGCTGGCGAAAGTGCCCTGCGGGCGGCCCAGCAGCGCAGCGAGCATCTGGCCGGTCTGGTTGCTATCGTCGTCGATGGCCTGCTTGCCGAGGATGACGAGGCCGGGGTTCTCTTCAGCGACGATCGCTTTCAGGATCTTGGCAACGGCCAGCGGTTCGACTTCGGCGTCGGTTTCCACCAGGATCGCGCGGTCCGCACCCATGGCGAGCGCCGTGCGCAGCGTTTCCTGTGCCTTGGCCGGGCCGACCGAGACCGCAACGATCTCTTCGGCCTTGCCGGCTTCCTTCAGACGGATGGCTTCCTCGACGGCGATTTCGTCGAAGGGGTTCATGCTCATCTTGACGTTGGCAAGATCAACGCCGGTGCCGTCGGACTTCACCCGCGGCTTTACGTTGTAGTCGATCACCCGCTTTACCGGGACGATGATTTTCATGCGATTCGGTCCTCTCTAAGGTCGGGACGGCAAATTTAACCGCGCAATTAAACTATACCGAGCCCGCTATTGCGCCCCCCGAACCTCGCGTCAAGCCCCTCGAAACGACAGAGGTTCGAGAGCACGTGAATGCGATGCCATTCAAGATGAGCCGGTAACGCCAGATGCAGAAACGGCGGGGGTCGCGAAACCCCCGCCGTCAAATCATTCGTCATGCGATAGTTCGCCGGGAACTATCAGGCGGCACTCTTCACTTCCGCGACGATCTTCTTGGCTGCATCGCCCAGGTCGTTGGCGGGGACGATCGGCAGGCCCGAGTTGGCCAGGATGTCCTTACCCTGCTGGACGTTGGTGCCTTCGAGGCGAACCACGAGCGGCACGCCCAGGTTCACTTCCTTGGCCGCAGCGACGATGCCTTCCGCGATGACGTCGCACTTCATGATGCCGCCGAAGATGTTCACGAGGATGCCCTTCACGTTGGGGTCCTTGAGAATGATCTTGAATGCCGCAGTCACCTTCTCGGTGGTGGCGCCGCCGCCCACGTCGAGGAAGTTGGCCGGGAACGAGCCGTTGAGCTTGATGATGTCCATCGTCGCCATGGCAAGGCCCGCGCCGTTGACCATGCAGCCGATGTCGCCGTCGAGCTTGATGTAGGCGAGGTCGTACTTGCTCGCTTCGATCTCGGCCGGGTCTTCTTCGGTCTCGTCGCGCAGGGCGAAGACGTCGGGGTGACGGTAGAGGGCGTTCGAGTCGAAGCTCATCTTGGTGTCGAGGACGAGCAGCTGGCCGTCCTTGGTTTCGACCAGCGGATTGATCTCTAGCATGTCGCAATCGAGCGCCATGAAGGCCTCGTAGATCTGCTTGGCGATCTTCTGGGCCTGCTTGTTGAGGTCACCGTCCAGCTTGAGCGCATAGGCTACCGCGCGGCCGTGGTGCGGCTGGAAGCCTTCGGCGGGGTCGATCGTGACGGTGGTGATCTTTTCGGGAGTCGAGTGCGCGACTTCCTCGATGTCCATGCCGCCTTCGGTCGAGGCGATCATCGCGACGCGGCCCGAGGCGCGGTCGACGAGCATCGAGAAGTAGTATTCCTTGGCGATGTCGACGCCGTCGGTCACGTAGAGACGATTGACCTGCTTGCCAGCTTCACCGGTCTGCACGGTGACGAGGGTGTTGCCGAGCATTTCCTTGGCGAAGGCTTCGACTTCCTCGATCGACTTGGCAAGGCGAACGCCGCCCTTCGCGTCGGGGCCGAGTTCCTTGAACTTGCCCTTGCCGCGCCCACCGGCGTGGATCTGGGCCTTCACGACATAAAGCGGACCAGGCAGCTGCTTGGCGGCGGCAACCGCTTCTTCGACCGTGAGAGCGGCGATGCCGGCGGGAATGCCCACGCCATACTTCGCAAGCAGTTCCTTCGCCTGATATTCGTGAATGTTCATATGAAGAATCGCTTTCTGCTGGAGTGTCCTAGGGAAGGCGCGGGGAGCCCCGTATTTTGCCGGGCCGCATAAGCACATCCCTGCGCGCTTGAAAAGTCCCGATCCCTGCGCAATTTCATAGGTGGGACGCAACACACTCGGGAAACTTGATTCCCGCCAACCGATTGCTTGACGATGATTGACCGCAGCAAACTCGAATCGATCGTGCGTGAGGCAGGACGCCTCGCCCTGGCCGGCTGGCCGGGTGACGGGCATGCGCTCAAGCACTGGGAAAAGACGCCGGGAAGTCCGGTCTGCGACGCCGATTTGGCGGTCGACGCCTTTCTCAAGAAGGAGTTATCTGCCCTGCTCCCGTCCGCTGGATGGCTCTCCGAGGAAACGGCGGACGCGCCCGATCGCCTGCAGGACCAGCTGGTGTGGCTGGTCGATCCGATCGACGGAACGCGCGATTTCATCGCCGGACGGACCGGCTGGGCCGTCTCGGTCGCGCTCGTCAACACGCGCCGTCCGCTCTTCGGCTATCTCTACGCCCCTGCCCGCCGCCGCGATGAAGGCGGCGAGTTCTGGCATGCCGAAGCCGGCAAGGGCAGCTGGCGCAACGGCACGCGACTCGCCGCAAGCGAGCGCGATTCCCTTCCCGGCGCACGGGTTCCGGCCAAGAAGCTGGCCTGCGAAGACGCCGATCTGACGCTCGTAGAACAGCCCAACTCGATCGCCCTGCGCATGGCGATGGTTGCCGCTGACGAGGCCGATCTGCTCGCCTCGCTGCGCTGGGGCTACGAATGGGACATCGCCGCCGCCGGTCTCATCGCCCGCGAGGCCGGCGCGACGGTCACCGACGCTTTCGGCAAGGCGCTCAATTACAACAAGCACGACCCGCGCGCTTTCGGCGTGCTCGTCACCTCGTCTGCGATTCACCGCGATGCCGTGTCCCGACTCGCGGATCGCGCCCGGCGGTTTTCGGCCTGAGGCGCCATAGCCGGCTTATGTTCGCTATCGGCTGCCTGCTGCCCGTCCTGCTGTTCGTTGCCGGCGCCATTCTCGGGGCCATGCTCGGAGGCAACACCGGTTCCATCTGGGGCGCGGCAATCGGCTTTTCGCTTGGGCTGACGGTCCCGATTGTCTTCCTGCTCATCGCCCGCAAGGGGCACAAACGCAGGGGCTGATGGTCCTCACCCCGAGCGGTGATAGGGGTGCCCGGCGAGAATCGCGGTCGCCCGCCAGAGCTGTTCGGCCAGCATCGCCCGGGCCATAAGATGCGGCCAGGTCATCTTGCCGAAGCACAGCAAGTGGTCCGCCCGGGCCCTCGCCTCGTCGCCATGCCCGTCTGCGGCGCCGATCAGGAAACGGCATTCCCGCACGCCTTCGTCACGCCATCGACCGAGCAGCGCGGCAAATTCTTCGGACGACATCACCTTGCCCCGCTCGTCGAGCAGAACCTCGCGCACGGGGGTCTGCACCGGGGGCGGAACCTTGCCGCCGGTGTCGGGCAATTCGCTGTGCTTGAAAGGCCAGGTGATCCGCTTGGCATAGCGATCGAGCAGCTCGGCTTCCGGCGAGCGGGCGATCTTGCCGCGGGCGATGATATGCAAAAGCATGGCGTCGGCGCGCCCTGTCCCAAGGGACGTTGGCGCGTCTCAAGTTCCTTTCGCGAGCCCGGCCGGTTGTTCTTACGGGCCGGGTCTATCCTCTCAGACCGTCTTCAACGGACCGAATCGACCCTCAAGCCGCACCCGAGGGACCATCGAAGCCCCACATCCGTTCGAGGTTGTAGAAGCTGCGAACTTCCGGACGGAAGAGATGGACGATCACGCCGCCCGCGTCGACAAGTACCCAGTCGGCTGCCGGCAGGCCCTCGACGCGAGGATTGCCGAAGCCGCCCTGTTTGAGGCGTTCGCCGAGTTTCTGGGCCATCGCGGCCACTTGTCTCGTCGACCGGCCGGAAGCGATCACCATGTAGTCGGCGATGCTCGACTTGCCTTCGAGATCGATCGTAACAAGGTCCTGCGCCTGGTCGTCATCCAGAGACTGCAGGACCAAGGCCAATTGCGGGTCGTCGCTGTCGACCATGGCCGGGGGCGTTGCGCCGGTTGTAGCCGGCTGTATCTGTGCCTGTGGCATCTAGTTCGGTACTGCTCCTTTCAATGACCGTCCCGGCGCGATGGCAAACATCCCGCCGCAGACAATCAGGTTTTCGAGGGGATGGATTCGCAGCAGAAAAGGGCAATGCCCAGTCACGCTGCATCTCCGGGAATCGGGCGGTGCGTGACACCGTCCCGATAGCGACCGTTGCGCGAAAGTCCGTTCGACGGCTTCCGGGCCCAGTCCGGATCGGCCCGGCGTATCGCCGTTGCCGACCGCGTATCGGGGTCGAATCGCAATGTCACCAGCGCAGGCGCGCTCCACCTTTCCGGACCTCTGAGACTGGATTGGGGTCTCCGGAACTTCCCCAGCCAGGCCATCGCGGGGCTCGCGAAGGCGGGGCCATCATACCCCGGACGCGCAATTACCGCAATCGGCATGAGTCGGGCGAGATTGCGCCAGTCCTTCCAGCGGTGCAGCTGGGCGAGATTGTCGGCACCCATGAGCCAGACGAACCGGCGTTTCGGATAGCGCTGGAGCAGCTTGCGGAGCGAGTCGACGGTGTAGCGAGTCCCCAGTTCCCGCTCGATCGCGGTCACGCGGATTCGCGATCTGCGCGCCTGCCGCCGGGCCGAGGCGACACGCGCCGCCAGCGGCGCCATGCCCGCCGTCGGCTTGAGCGGATTGCCCGGAGAGACCAGCCACCAGACCTCGTCCAGCCCCAGCGCGTCCATTGCGAAGAGGCTGATGCGCCGATGACCGCCATGCGCGGGATTGAAACTGCCGCCCAGCAGACCGGTGACCGGCCCCCTGCGTCGCGCCAGGATTGCGCTGCTCAGGGCGGTCTCGCTCAGGTTCGTCTCATTCAGGGGCGTCGCACTCAGGGCCGGGCCTGCCCGGTCCCGCGCACCTGCCACTTGTAGGTCGTCAGCCCTTCGAGCGCGACCGGACCGCGCGCATGGAGGCGGCCGGTGGCAATGCCGATCTCTGCGCCGAGACCGAACTCGCCGCCGTCGGCGAACTGGCTCGAGGCATTGACCATGACGATGGCGCTGTCAACTTCAGTAAGGAACCGCTCGGCCACCTCCTCGTCGGCAGTGATGATCGCATCGGTGTGATGCGAGGAATGCGCCGCGATGTGATCGAGCGCAGCATCGAGGCCGTCGACGACGGCAACCGAGAGCACCGCGTCGAGATACTCGGTATCCCAGTCTTCCTCGGTCGCGGGCAGGATCCGCGGATCGAGCGCGCGCGCGCGCGCATCGCCGCGCAGTTCGCAGCCGGAATCGAGCAATGACGTCACGACGTCGCGCGAACCGGGGAACTGCGTATCGAGCAGCAGGGTCTCCATCGCCCCGCAGATACCGGTCCGCCGCATCTTGGCGTTGAGCGCGACGCTGCGGGCCATTTCCGGATCGGCAGCGGCGTGGACGTACGTGTGGCAGATGCCGTCGAGGTGGGCGAGCACCGGCACGCGGGCGTCGGCCTGGACCCGCGCGACGAGGCTCTTGCCCCCGCGCGGCACGATCATGTCGATCAGGCCGGCCGCTGTCAGCATGGCACCGACGACCGCACGGTCCTGCGTCGGTACGAGTTGGATCGCCGCCGCAGGTATGCCGACACTCTCCAGCCCCTTGGCCATCGCGGCCTGGATCGCTCGGTTGGAATGGAGCGCCTCGCTGCCGCCGCGCAGCAGCACGGCATTGCCGGAGCGCAGGCACAGGGCCGCGGCATCGGCGGTCACGTTGGGACGGCTTTCGTAGATGATACCGATCAGGCCGATCGGGATACGCACGCGGCTGAGCTGCAGGCCGTTGGGCCGCTCGGTCCGTTCGATGACCTGCCCGACGGGATCGGGCAAGGCGGCGACCTGCTCGAGGCCATGGGCAATGCCTTCGAGACGCGCCGGGTCGAGACGCAGGCGGTCGAGCAGGGCACCGGTCAGGCCCTTGGCTTCACCTGCAGCGATGTCGAGAGCGTTTGCCTCGAGGATTGGCTCTTCCGCTTCCCGCAGAGCTGCAGCCGCGGCGCGCAGGGCCTCGGCCTTCCTGGCATCGCTGAGCCGGGCAAGGACGCGCTGGGCAGCGCGTCCGTCACGGGCAATGCGCGCAACAAGCATTTCGGGCGATTCGGTATCGGTCGTACCGGCTATCGTGGTCTCTACGGTCATGGGCGCGAACTAGCACCGAAGCGGCCGCCTGTCACCGATCCGGATTACTAACCAGATCGGTGCGACTCGGATCAGTGGTTAACCGATTGCGGAAACAGCGCAACCATTCTTGACAAGAACCGCGCAATTGAGGGCGAAGGACCAAAGGTGGGTTCCATCAAGTCATCGCACTGAACGCTCGACTCACCCCGATTCCGCAGCCCTTTAAGGCCAGTCGATTCGCATTTTGACCCCTCCCCTGCTACCTGCCGGCACCGGGACTGGGAAAACAATAGTTTAGCGAGCGGGGTCGTCTTGAACTTCACATCAGCCGGGGCGTGGCTTTCGCGCCTCAGGGCCAAATTTCCGGATCGCGAGTTTATCATGCGGTCTGACGGACAGGTCCGTTTTATCCGCATTTCCTCCGCAATGCAGCTCAGCGCTGTGGGCGGCGCAGTGTTACTGGCAACGGCCTGGTGCGGCTCGATGGGCGCAGTGGCGTTCGAACGCTGGTCCGCGACGAGCGAGCAGGCGCAACTGCTCGACCGCGAAGCCAAGGTCGCCACGGCCGAGAACCGAGTCGCGAAGTATCGCGACGGCATCGATGAAGTGACCTCCGACCTTTCACGCCGCCAGAAGTTCATCGAACAGATGGTCGAAGCGCACATCGGCGACCTGCCCGAAGACGCCAAAGACAAAGCCGATGGCGAAACCATTTCCGACAGCACGCAGGAAACCGCGAAGGCCGTCTCCAAGGTCAGCGCCGTCCTGCCCGAGGCTTCGCAACTGGCTGATATCGAAGCCGAGCAGCTTGCCTTCGTCGAACGCCTGACCCGTTATGCCGACCGCCGCGCCGAATCGGCCTCCAAGGCCATTCGCAAGCTCGGTCTCAATCCCAACACGATCATCGCCGGCTCGCGCCGCGCCGAAGGTGGTCCGCTGCTGCGCCTCGCCACCGGCAAGGACGGATCGCTGGACCCGCGCTTCAAACGCCTGGGCGTCAGCCTTGCCCGCATGGACGCGCTGGAAAACGGCCTTGCATCCATCCCGCAGGTGAAGCCGGCCAAGGTCGCCTACGTTTCGTCGAGCTATGGCTACCGCTCCGACCCGTTCACCGGCGGTGCAGCGTTCCACGCCGGCCTCGACTTCCCCGGCCCGAAGGGATCGCCGATCTACGCCGCTGCCAAGGGCAAGATCACCTTCGTCGGTCGCCGCCAGGGCTACGGCAACTGCATCGAAATCAGCCACGGCAATGGCCTGATGACCCGCTACGGCCACCTTTCGGCCTTCAAGGCCAAGGTTGGCCAGAAGGTCGATGCCGGCACCGTCATCGCCGCCATGGGCAGCACCGGTCGCTCGACCGGATCGCACCTCCACTTCGAAGTCCGTGTCAACGGCCGGCCGGTCAATCCGCGCCCGTTCCTCGAGGCTGCCACCAATGTTCAGCAAGAAGCCCGCTCATAATATGGCCAAGTCGAATGCAGGCCCGCGTCCGTCGAACGGTTCGACGTTCTCGATGCTGGGCGCCGACACCAGTATCGTCGGTAATGTCGAGGCTTCGGCGGACCTGCACATCGACGGTCGGATCGAAGGCGACATCATCTGCAATGCCCTGGTTCAGGGCGAGGCGAGTGAAATCGTCGGCGCCGTGAAAGCGGAAACGGTCCGCATCGCCGGTACCGTACGCGGAACCATCGCCGCACGCGAGGTCGTCATTCTCAGGACCGCGAAGATCGATGGTGACGTGGCCTACGATGCCCTCACCATCGAGCAGGGCGCCCGCCTCGATGGCCGCCTGAGCCCGAGCGGCGGCCACATGCCCCCCGCTTTCGGCTCTGCCAACGAAGCGCAAGTCGCGCTCGAAGCGGCCGAATAACCGCAATTCCATTATGTGAGGCAGGCCGCTCCAACACGAGCGCCTGCCCTTTCTATTGGCCCATCACCTCGGCACGCAGCGCCTTGCGGTCGAGTTTGCCGACCATCGTCTTGGGCAGCGAATCGCGCAGCACCACCTTGTCGACGCGCTCATGCTTGCCGACCCGCTCGTTGAGCCAGGCGGCGATGTCTTCGGCACTTGCAGCCTCACCCCTTTCGGGGACCACATAGGCGCGCGGGACTTCGCCGTGATAATCGTCGGGCACACCCAGCACCATGGCCTCGCGCACGGCTGGGTTGGCGAGGAGGACTTCCTCCACCTGGCTGGGAAAGACCTTGAAGCCGCCGACGGCGATCATGTCCTTGCTGCGGTCGATCAGGTGAACGTAGCCATCCTCATCGATCGTCGCGATGTCACCGGTGCGCAGCCAGCGCTTGCCGTCCAGTTCGACGAAAACCCCGGCCGCAGCCTCCGGTCGGTTCCAGTAGCCGATCATGACCTGCGGTCCGTCGATCGCCAGTTCGCCCGGCTCGCCTGGGGCTGCCGCTCGCGTGGGATCGTCCTTGTCGAGCAGCCGCAGGTCCGTGCCGGGCATGGGGTGGCCGATGGTGCCCGGTCGTTCCGGCCCGTCGAAAGGATTGGTGGCGACAACCCCGGCGGCCTCGGTCAACCCGTAGCCTTCGACAAGGGTCGCACCGCTCGCCCTCTCAAAGCGCGCCTTGACCGGAGCCGGAAGCGGCGCCCCCCCGGAAATGCAGGTAAACAGGCTGGAGAAATCGGTGCGGGCCATGTCCGGGTGGTCGAGCAGCGCCTGGTACATCGTCGGCACGCCCGGCATCGCCGTCGCCCTGACCCGCTGCAGGGTCGCGAGGCATTGGCCGGCATCGAAGCGCGGCAGCATCGCGATGGTTCCGCCATCGTAGACCGTACGATTGAGCACCGTCGCATTGGCAAAGACATGGAAAAACGGAAGGACGCCCACGATCACGTCGCGCGCATGGGCGTGGGGATCGATTTCCTCGATCTGCCGGGCGTTCGCAGTCAGATTCTGGTGGGTGAGCATCGCGCCCTTGGGCGTTCCGGTCGTGCCCCCGGTATATTGCAGCATCGCCAGGTCGGTCATCGGGTCGATCTCGACCGGCGCGGGTTCGCCATGGTGCAGCAGGTCGGTGAATTCGAACACGCAGTCTTCGCGCGGGATTGCAGCGATGTCCTTGCGGCGTAACAGACGCAGGCCCAGGCTCTTCCAGAACGGCAGCATGCTGGAAAGACGGGCGACCACCAGCCATTCAAGCGCCGATTCGCGGTGCACCTTGCAAGCCGTCGGCAGGAGAGCCGGAACGTCCAGCGTCACCAGCAGGCGCGTCCCGGAATCGGCAACTTGCGCCTCCAGTTCGGTAGCGGTGTACAGCGGCGAGAAGTTGACGACCGTGACGCCGGCCATGAAGGCGCCGAAATAGGCTGAAAGGTAACAGGGCACGTTGGGCAGGAAGAGCCCAATCCGATCGCCCTTGCCGAGGCCGAGCGACTGCAGCCCTCGGGCGAAGCGGCGGGCCTCCGCGTCGATCTGCCGATATGTGAATTCGCGACCGAGAAAGTCGGCGAGGACGCGTTCGCCATAAGCGGCGACGCTGGCGGCAAACATCTGCGGCATCGCAAGCGGGGCGAAGTCCTGTTGCCAGTCGCACGGGTGCGCGTAGCGTTCCTGCCAGACCTTGGGGCCGATCCTCTCATCCATGATCGGAGTGTGAAGCGTCGCCGGTCCCGCGACAAGGGCACTTCAGGCTATGCAAACGAATGCAGCGGGGACGACCGGCCAGTCATCCCCGCTGCTCGTATTCTCATCCCCTTGGGGAGAACTGGGCTTATTCGCCGTTTTCCGCTTCGGCGGCGCGCTTGGCCTCGAGCCAAGCAGCGGCTTCGGCTTCCTGCGCGGCTTCGCTGGCGGCCTTGGTGGCGGCCTCGCGCTCGGCGCGCAGTTCCTCGATCAGCGCCTCGCGATCGTCGACCAGACGCTCGTCGCCGGCGACCTCTTCCTCGATGCCGGCCTTCTTGGCCGCCTTGGCTACAATCGCGTCAAGCTCTCGCTGCGAGCACAGGCCCAGCGTGACCGGGTCCTTCGGCGTGATGTTGGCGATGTTCCAGTGCGAACGGTCGCGGATCGCGGCGATGGTGTTGCGCGTCGTGCCGATCAGCTTGCCGATCTGCGCGTCCGACACCTCGGGATGATTGCGCAGGATCCAGGCGATACCGTCCGGCTTGTCCTGGCGCTTCGAAACCGGGGTGTAACGCGGGCCCTTGGTGCGGCTTACGGTGACGGGCACCTTGTGCATCTTGAGCTTGTACTCAGGGTCCTGCTGACCCTTTTCGATCTCGTCCATGGTCAGCTCACCAGCGCGAACGGGGTCGCGCCCGGTGTACTTGCTGGAGGCCAGGTCATCGGCCATCGCCTGCACTTCGAGCATGTGCAGGCCGCAGAATTCAGCGATCTGCTCGAAAGTCAGGGCAGTATTATCGACCAGCCACGAGGCGGTCGCATGCGGCATGAGCGGTGTCGGCTGGCTCATTGTTCTGGATCTCCGACGAACTTTGGCAAGTAGCGCAAATAATAAGGGCCGCCCCTTCGCGGAGCGGCCGTTCCGGACCCGATTTAGGTGAAAGTTCCGGATTCGGCAAGCACGATGCCCGAGAATCGCGCATTCTCGGCTCAAGGCTTGCAAGCGGGGTCGGCAAGGCGGTCCGATCAAGCCGGCGTCGACCTTGTCAGAAGTTAATCCATCCGAACGTAACCGGGAAGCCCAGAGATGCGTTCGAGCCAACGGCAGATTGCCGGATAATCGTGCAGGCGAAAGCCGCCTGCCTCGCAGACGTGGGTATAGGCATAGAGCGAAACGTCGGCGAGACTCGCGCTGCTGCCGACAAACCAGTCGTGCACGCCGAGGTGCTGTTCCATCACCGAAAGGGCCGCCTCGCCCCCTGCCCGCTTCGCCATGATCTGGTCGCGCTGCATGGGTGTGAGATTGGCCTCGCCGACGAAGCAGAACCAGAAGCGCAGGGTCGCGATATTGGGTTCGTGAGTATATTGCTCGAAGAACATCCAGCGCAGCATGTCAGCCCGTTCGAACCGGTCTGCGGGCACGAGGCTTGAGCCCTCGGCCAAGTACCAGCAGGCCGCATTGCTTTCCGGCAGGAACCTGTCGCCGACCTGGAGAACTGGAATCCGGCCATTGGCATTGACGTTCGCCAGAAACTCCGGCGTGCGGGTTTCGCCGTTCATGATGTCGTAGAGGCGCCGCTCCAGCGGCACGCCGAGCATGGCCGCAGTAAGGCGGATCTTGTAGCAGTTGCCGCTGCGCGGATCCTCGTGAAGGATCAGATTACCGCTCAATCCCGCCTCCTTCCTGTCTACGAGAAGCGGCGCTGCCCACTGCGCGATGTCATGACGTCACGCAGCGAGGACGATCTTCCCGATATGGTCTCCCGATTCCATGTGGGCATGGGCCTTGGCAGCTTGGGCCAGCGGAAACTGCCTGTCCATGATCGGCCGCAAGGACCCGTCAGCCACCAGCGACCAGACGTTCGACAGGATTTCCTGGGCCAGCAGCTCCTTGAACGTGTCGGACCGCGGCCGCAGCGTCGAACCCGTCAGGGTGTAGCGGTTGCGCATGACGAAGCCCATGTTGATCTCGGCCTTGACCCCGCCCTGAACCGCGATCGTCACATGCCGCCCGTCCGGGGCAAGGCACTTGAGATTGCGCGCGACATAATCGCCGGCAACCATGTCGAGCACGAGATTCACGCCCTTGCCGTCAGTGATCCGCGCGACCTCGGCGACGAAGTCCGACGCCTTGTAGTCGATCGCGTGATCGGCGCCGATCTTGAGCGCCTCGGCGCATTTCTCCGCCGATCCGCAGGTGACGATGACGGTCAGGCCGAAGAGCTTGCCGAGCATCGTCGCCATCGTCCCGATGCCGCTGGTGCCGCCATGGACGAGCAGGGTTTCCCCCTCGCAGGCGTATCCGCGCTCGAACACGTTGTGCCAGACGGTGAACAGAGTCTCGGGCAAGGCCGCAGCCTGGTCGAGCGGCAGGCTGGCCGGCACGGGCAGGCAGTGTCCGGCGCGGGCGATGCAGAACTCGGCATAGCCGCCGCCGGAAACGAGCGCGCAGACCCGGTCCCCCTCGCCGATTTCCACGACCCCTTCCCCGACCGCAACGACCGTGCCGGAAACCTCCAGGCCCGGAATCGGCGAGGCGCCCGGTGGCGGAGGATAATGTCCCTGCCGCTGCACGACATCGGGTCGGTTGACGCCTGCGAAGGCAACCTGGACGAGGACTTCTCCCGGGCCCGGAACAGGCACGGATAGCTCCTGCGGCTGCAGCACCTCGGGACCTCCCGGTTCGAGAAATCCCATGGCGGTCATGATCTTGGGCAGTTTAACTGACATGGCTGACTAGTTGGCACAGTCACTGGCCACAAGGAAACCACTTTGATGCATTGACATGGAGAAATTCCCGTCCGATGCTGCAGTGCAATGGACGATGATGATCGACCGCGGCGGCGGTCGTCCGGGGACAACCTCGGCGCTGCCAGCCTCCTCGCCAGCGAAAGCCTGGATCGCTATTCGCTGGACGAACTCGATGCACGTGTCGCGCTTCTCCACGAAGAGATCGACCGCATAAAGGCGCACCGCCAGAAAGCCTCGGCGCACATGCAGGCGGCCGAGTCCCTGTTCAGGCCAAGGACATCGTGATGGCGGCAGGTTCCCAACGTGAACCTCGCAAGCGCCCTGAGTGTTCCTATATGGAACCTGAAACCAGTTTTCGTCCAAAAACTCCCCTGCAAGGAGAGTCCCACTTCGCAATGAAAGTGTCCTAGATGCCCAGTTTCGCGCAAAGCCTAGAAAAGACCCTGCACTCCGCGCTGTCACACGCGTCCGAGCGGAGCCACGAATATGCGACTCTCGAGCACTTGCTGCTCGCGCTGATCGACGATCCGGACGCGGCCCAGGTCATGCAGGCTTGTGGCGTGGATCTCGGCGATCTGGGCGATGTCGTGCGGCAGTACCTCGACCAGGAATACCAGTCGCTGAAAACCGAGGAAAAGGGCGACCCGGCCCCGACCGCCGGGTTCCAGCGGGTGATCCAGCGCGCGATCCTGCACGTACAGTCGTCGGGCAAGGACACGGTGACAGGCGCCAACGTCCTTGTCGCACTTTTCTCAGAACGCGATTCCTACGCGGTCTATTTCCTGCAGCAGCAGGACATGAGCCGTCTCGACGCAGTCAGCTACATCAGCCACGGCATCGGCAAGGGCGGCAAGCGAATCGAGGACCGCAGCCCCAAGGGATCGGAGGAACAGACGCCGACTCCGGAGGAGAAGGCCGAGACCAAGGCCGCCAACAAGAAGGACTCCGCGCTCGACCAGTTCTGCGTCAACCTCAACGAGAAGGCGCTAGCGGGTAAGGTCGACCCGCTGATCGGGCGCGGCCCGGAAGTGGATCGCACGATCCAGATCCTGTGCCGCCGTTCCAAGAACAACCCGCTCTACGTGGGCGATCCCGGCGTCGGCAAGACCGCTATCGCGGAAGGCCTGGCGCGCAAGATCGTCGAAGGCGAAGTGCCTGAAGTCCTTTCCGAAGCGGTGATCTATTCGCTCGACATGGGCTCGCTGCTCGCCGGCACGCGCTATCGCGGCGACTTCGAGGAACGCCTCAAGCAGGTGGTCGCCGAGCTCGAAAAGATGCCGCACGCGATCCTGTTCATCGACGAGATCCACACGGTGATCGGCGCCGGCGCCACCAGCGGCGGCGCGATGGACGCCTCGAATCTGCTCAAGCCGGCACTTTCGGGCGGTACGATCCGCTGCATCGGTTCGACCACCTACAAGGAGTTCCGCAACCACTTCGAAAAGGACCGCGCACTGCTGCGCCGGTTCCAGAAGATCGATGTGAACGAGCCCACGGTCGAGGACACCGTCAAGATCCTCAAGGGCCTTCGCACGGCGTTCGAGGATCACCACGGCGTGCGCTACACGCCCGACGCGATCAAGACCGCGGTGGAGCTTTCGGCCCGCTACATCAATGACCGCAAGCTGCCCGACAAGGCGATCGACGTGATCGACGAAGTCGGCGCGATGCAGATGCTCGTGCCGCCCAGCCGCCGCAAGAAGACGATCACCGCCCGCGAGATCGAGCAGGTCATCGCAACGATGGCCCGCATCCCGCCCAAGTCGGTCTCTTCGGACGACAAGAAAGCGCTCGAGAATCTCGAGCGCGACCTGAAGCGCGTGGTGTTCGGCCAGGACAAGGCGATCGAAGTCCTGTCGACCGCCATGAAGCTGAGCCGCGCCGGCCTGCGCGATCCGGACAAGCCGATCGGTTCGTTCCTGTTCTCCGGCCCGACCGGCGTGGGCAAGACCGAAGTTGCCAAGCAGCTTGCCACGATCATGGGCATTCCGATGCAGCGCTTCGACATGTCCGAGTACATGGAGCGTCATTCGGTCAGTCGCCTGATCGGCGCGCCTCCGGGCTATGTCGGGTTCGACCAGGGCGGTCTGCTCACCGATGCCATCGACCAGCAGCCGCACTGCGTCCTGCTGCTCGACGAAATCGAGAAGGCCCACCCCGACCTGTTCAACATCCTCCTGCAGGTAATGGACAACGGCAAGCTGACCGACCACCACGGCAAGACCGTCGACTTCCGCAACGTCGTCCTGATCATGACGACCAATGCGGGCGCTTCGGACATGGCGAAGCAGGGCATCGGTTTCGGCGACACCTCCAAGGCCGACGCCGGCGAGGAAGCCGTAAAGCAGATGTTCAGCCCCGAGTTCCGCAACCGTCTCGATGCCATCGTGCCCTTTGCCTATCTGGCCAAGGAGACGATCAGCCGGGTCGTGGACAAGTTCATCCTCCAGCTCGAACTGCAGCTGGCCGACCAGAACGTCCACATCCAGTTCGACTCCGATGCGCGCGAATGGCTCGGCCACCGCGGCTACGACCGCCTCTATGGTGCCCGCCCGATGGCACGGGTCATCCAGGAGCGGGTCAAGCAGCCGCTGGCGGAGGAGCTGCTCTTCGGCAAGCTCGCCCATGGCGGCGAGGTCCACGTCTCGGTGAAGGAAGATGCGCTCAACTTCGAGCTGACGCCTGCACCGCCGAAGGAAACGAAGTCCAGGAAGAAGAAGGCACCTGCCAAGAAGCCGGTCCGCAAGACCGGGCCCCAGCCGGAAGAGAACACCGACGACTGAGGCCGCACGGCACAAGCGATATGAAGGGGCGGGCGCCGAGAGGTCTCCGCCCCTTTTCTGTGCGCCCCTCATTTCGTCCAGTCCCGGTCTGCGAGACGATCCTCCACGGTTTGACCGCGATCAAGTTCCACGTGAAACGCATCGGCTATGCGACGAGGATAGCCCCCACTTGCGGAGAAGATGTCAGTGTCGAGCCAAGCCCCCGTCGTCGATGAATCCCAAACTCCCGATACCCCATTCTATCGCCTCGGCGGCGCGGCGGTGTTCGAAGCCATCTGCAACCGCTTCTACGACCTGATGGACGAAGACCCGCAATATGCCGAGCTGCGCGCGATGCATGCCGAGGACCTTGGCCCGATGCGCAAGGCCCTGCCCCAGTTCCTTGCCGGTTGGGCCGGCGGCCCGCGCGACTGGTTCGAGGCCGTCCCCGGACGCTGCATGATGAGCGTGCACAAACCCTTCGCCATCAACAGGGGCGTTGCCGAGCAATGGGCCGATGCAATGAACCGGGCCGTCTGCGATGTCGCACCCGAACCGGCGGACATGGCCAAGGCGATGGGCGAAGTTCTCGGCAATCTCGCGCGCGGCATGGGGCGCTGAGCCGAATCTGGGGGTCGCGCCTGCGCACATCGCCTCCTTTCAGATCACACTCGCCAGACGGACAGGCACGCGATAGGTTGCGCAGGTGAACTCGCTAGACCCACCGCGACAGGCCCTCGCTACCGCGCTTGCCGCGCTCGCCGGATACGTCGATGCCGTGGGGTTTCTGTCGGCAGATCGCTATTTCGTATCGTTCATGTCAGGCAACACGACGCGCCTGGCCACCGACCTCATTGCCGAAGGACCGCACCGCGCGCTTGTCCCGGCGCTGCTGATCCTCGGGTTCGTACTGGGCGTGGCGATGGGCAATATAGTCGCACACAAGGCGGGCCGATGGCGCAAGCCCGCCGTCCTCTCGCTCGTTACCGCGCTCCTCGCATTGGCCGCGCTTCTGGCACTGTCGGAATATCTCGAAGCGATGATGGCCATGCTCGTCTTCGCCATGGGCGCGCTTAACAACACGATGCAGCGCAACGAGACGCCCGTGGCGCTGACTTACCTCACCGGAGCGCTGGTCCGCATCGGTCAGGGCCTGGGCGGCATGCTAACCGGACGCGGAGCGAACGGCATTGCCGGCTTCCTCGCCCTTTGGCTGGCACTGGCCGGCGGCGCGGCGCTCGGCGCGACGATGTTCCTGCGGGTCGGTGCAGCCTGCCTGCCCCTCGCCGTACTCGCCGCAGGGTTGCTCTCGGTTGCGGGTTGGCGAATCGCCCGCGTCAGTCGCGAATCCTGAACTGCTTCTCGCGAGAAGTTGCGCCGCGCAACAACTCCAGCCGCGACGGGGCCAGGCCAAGGGCGCCCGCAAGCAGTTCGCGCACGGCATCGTTGGCCTTGCCGTCCTGCGGCTTGGCCCGAACCTTGGCGAGCAGCCTGCCCGCCGCGATTTCCAACCCTTCGACCTTTGCGCCGGGAGTAACACGGACCGCCAGGCGATTCTCCGCATCGACCAGCGCCCGAAGCGCCTGTGCATCGGGGAGTGCCGGCCTGGGCCTTGCCATCAGCCCGCGACGCCGAGCGCCTCGGCGTGGTTGCGGCCATTGATCACATAACCGGCGACGCTCTTGCGGTTAGCGGCAATCGCCTCATCAGACAGATCGCGCATGAACTTGGCCGGACGCCCAATCCAAAGCTGGCGGGCGCCGATGCGCTTGCCGGTCAACTGCGCCCCGGCGGCGAGCATGCCGTCGGTCTCGATATGGCTGCCGTCCATCACGATCGCGCCAAGGCCGACGAAGGCGCTGTCTTCCAGCGTGCAGCCATGGACCATCGCCATGTGGCCGATCAGCACGTCCTCTCCGATCAGCGTCGGATAGCCTTCGGGTCGCCCCGCCTTGGGGCTGTCGCAATGAACGACGGTACCATCCTGGATATTGGTGCGCGCGCCGATGACGATGCGGTTCACGTCCGCGCGGATCACGCAATTGTACCAGATGCTCACGTCGGGGCCGATTTCGACATCGCCGACGATCCGGCAGCCCGGCGCGATGAAGGCGCTGGAGTGGATCTTCGGAGCCTTGCCGTGGATGGCGGCGACGGTGATGTCGTTGCGGTTCTCGATCATGGGTATCCTATCAGCCTGGACCAGCGGATGAACGGCAGGATAGAGGCATGGTCGTCCGTCCAGGGCCTCTGTGCCGGTGCTTGAAGCCGACTCCATGGGCTATCAGGATGCATCTTCGCAAGCTCGTTGATTGAAGAGCTGTCGCGCGAAAGGGCGATCCAGTGCGACGGCGTATAGAGGTCGAGGTTCTCCGGCCAGTCCTGGCGCACACGCGCGGTCAGCCCTTCGCTGCGGGCCAGGGCCGCGATGACCGGCTCCAGTTCCACGTAGCGGTTCGAGATATGCATGAGCAGGACCCCGCGCTCGCTCAACGCGCGCAAGTACACCTGCAGGGCCTCTTGGGTAAGCAGGTGAAGCGGGATGGCATCGGACGAAAAGGCATCGATCACCAGCATGTCGAACCGGCGCGGCGGCACCGCTTCCAGCTCCAGCCGGGCATCGCCCAGGATCACCCGCGCCCGCGGCGCGCAGTCGCGCAGGTAGGTGAACTTGCCCGAGGTCGAATAGTGCAGGATGACGGGATCGATCTCGAAGAAGGTCCAGTCCTGGCCCGGCTTGGCGTAACAGGCCAGCGACCCGGTGCCGAGGCCGACGACCCCGATCCGCGCCGATTCACCCTCCAGCCGATCCGCCGATGCCAGCGCCAGGCCGACGCCGGACCTTGGTCCGTAATAGGTCAGGGGCATGCGCCGCTTGTCCGGTTCGAGCGACTGCTGGCCATGCAGCGTCGTGCCGTGGCTCAGTATGCGAAGGCCAGAGGAACGATAGTCGCGCACGGTATAGATGCCGAAGTAACTGCGCGTACGCTGGCCCTCGTAGCTCGACATGATCGTGAGCAGGCCGCCCTGCCCGAGCATCGCCAGCAGCAGCACTGCCACGAAAGCCCAGCGCCAACCCATGACCATCACGCCGGTCCCGGTGAGGAAGACCGTCAGCAGCATCGCGGTCATCTTCGTGCCGGGTTCGGTAAAGAGATCGAAGAGCTGGACCGAAAGGAACAGCGCCAGCAGCAGGAGAAGCACGAGCGCGATCCGGGCCAGCCTCTGGTCGAGGCCTTCCACGCGGCGCCAGCGCAGGATTTCATCGAGCGGGACAAGCAGGGCCGCACCGAGAATCAGCAGGGGATGTTCCCAGGACCAGTCGAATACGAGCGGCGCGACAAGAGCCGTGAACAGGCCGCCCAAGGCCCCGCCGGCCGACATGATCAGGTAGAAGCCGGTCAGGTGCCCTGCATCCGGGCGCAAGTCATAGAGCCGGGCGTGGAGCGCGACCGAAACCACAAAGAGCAGCACGCAGCTCCCGCCTGCCAGCAGCAGCGCCCCCGACCCGTCGGCCAGCATCGCGTAGCTTCCGGCGAAAAGCAGGACGACAGGCGCGACGAATGTCAGGACGCCAGCGAGAGCGCGGCGATCGGCAAAGGCGACGACGAAACTGAGCAGGTAGAGCCCAAGCGGAATCACCCAAAGCAGCGGTGACGCGAAGATGTCTGTGGTCAGATGGGTCGTCGTCGAGAGCATCAGTCCCGAGGGGATCGCCGCCAGAGCAAGCCAGTGCAGCTTGCGACGCCATGACGTCACCTCGCTTGCGCGCAGCAGCGGTGCGCTCGGTCTTGCGGCGTCGACAGTCTTGCGGCGGGACCATGCGCAGGCAGCGACCAGGAGGATCAGCAGGCCATATCCCATGGCCCAGACGAGGCTCTGGCCGTGCAGCGCCAGCAAGGGTTCGACCACGAGCGGATAGGCGACCAGTCCGGCGAAGCTGCCGAGATTCGACGCGGCGTAGAGCGCCCAGGGCTGCCCGGCGCGGGAATCGGCAGCGAACCAGCGCTGCATCAGCGGCGCCTGTGCGGCGATGAGGAAAAATACCGGGCCGACCGTCAGCAGGAGCAGCCAGGGCACCCAGATCGCCTCCCAGCCGGGCGCGGGCGAAGCCACTTGCGCCAGCGCGATCGGCAGGGTCGTGGCGGCGATGCACAGGGCGATCAGGTGGATGACAGCCTGCCGCCACAAGGGCTTTCGCGAAAGCCAGTGCGCATAGCCGTATCCGGCAAGAAGGAGCGCCTGATAGACCAGCATCGCGCTGTTCCAGACATTGGGCGCACCGCCCAGCCGCGGCAGGGCCATGCGTGCGACCATCGGCTCGACCATGAACAGCAGGAAACTGCCGACAAGGATCGTCAGGATGAAGAGCGCGCGGTCGGACCTGCCCATGGCCTGCGTCTCAATCGTGGCGCGCGCGCCACTCCCCGGAAGTGATCGACCAGGCAAGCGTATCGCAAAGGGGCGGGTCGAACCGGCTGTCGACATAATCGAGGTCGGTGCGGCGGCGCATCCCCAGGCGTTCCATCAGCCCCCAGCTCGCCGTGTTTTCGCTGACCGTGATCGCCACGATCTCCTGCGCGCCGAAGCGCTCGAAGCCGGCATCGAGCGAGGCAATGGCCGCTTCCTTGGCATAGCCCTTGCCCCATGCCTCCTCGCGCAGACGCCAGCCGATCTCGAAGCCGCCGGGGAACGTACTCTCGGGAGCATTACCACGCTTGAGGCCGCAAAAGCCCAGAAGCTCTCCGGACAGATGGCCCCCATCGGCCTTGCGCTCGACCAGCCAGAAGCAGTGACCATGCTCATCTTCGCAGCCGATCACCGCGTCATAAAGCTGTTCGAGCCGCTCATCGGACAGCAGTCCTCCCAGCCAGCGCATCACCGCAGGCGTATTGGTGACCTGCGCAAAGCGCGCGAGATCGGGTCTCGTCCAGGAACGCAGGACGAGGCGCCCGGTCTCGAGGCGAAAGTCAGCCATGGAGCAATCGCGCCGCATGGGCGGCGTGATAGGTCAGCACGCCCGAGCAGCCGGCACGCTTGAAAGCCATGAGCGTCTCCAGCACCAGCGCGTCGCGGTCGCCCGCCCCGGCTGCCGCGCTGGCCTCGATCATCGCGTACTCGCCCGAGACCTGGTAGGCAAAGACGGGGACTTCGAATGCCTCCTTCACCCGGCGCACGATATCGAGATAAGGCAGCCCCGGCTTTACCATCACGCTGTCGGCGCCTTCGGCCAGGTCCAGTTCGACCTCGCGCAACGCTTCCTCGCCGTTGGCCGGGTCCATCTGGTAGGTCTTCTTGTCGCCCTTGAGCAGGCCGCGCGAACCCACTGCATCGCGGAACGGACCATAGAAGGCCGAAGCATATTTCGCTGCGTAGGACATGATCTGCACGTTGGCGTGCCCTTCGTCCTCCAGCGCATCGCGGATCGCGCCGATGCGTCCGTCCATCATGTCCGACGGCGCAATGATGTCCGCCCCGGCCGACGCCTGGTTGAGCGACTGGCCGACCAGGACCTCGACGGTCGCGTCGTTGAGGACATAGCCGTTTGCATCGACGAGACCATCCTGGCCGTGGCTGGTATAGGGATCGAGCGCAACGTCGGTGAGAAGGCCGACCCGGTCGCCCAGCGCATCGCGCACAGCCCGCAGCGCGCGGCACATGAGGTTGTCGGGATTGAGCGCTTCCTTGCCATCGTCGCTGCGACGCTCGCGCTGGGTATTGGGGAACAGGGCAAGGCAGGGAATGCCCAGGTCCGCCGCTTCCCTGGCCCGCTCGACAATGCCGTCCACCGACCAGCGCGACACGCCGGGCAGCGAGGCGATCGGTTCTTCCACGCCCTGCCCTTCGGTCACGAAGAGCGGCCAGATCAGGTCGGCCGGAGTGAGTACGTTCTCGCGGTGCATCGCACGGCTCCAGGCCGTGGCGCGGGTGCGGCGAAGTCGGGTGTGGGGATAGGATCCAGTCATCACCGGTGATTGCCGGAAAATGCCCGAAGGTTCAATCTGGGCAAAATGTCCCGCAGCACCGGCGCAGTGCGATCAGCCGACCTTCTTCGGCTCAAGCCGGTCGATCTCGCGGGTGTCCGCAGCCTGCTCCGCTTCGGGCTTTGCGAAGCTGTCGAGCGCCGCGCCGGGTTCAACCATCAGCAGCGCCTTCATGCGATGCCTGAACTCATCGCGTTCCTTGCCGTCGATTTGGGGGCGGGTGACGAGACGGATCGACAGGGGATCGACGGTCCTGCCGCCGCGATAGGCTTCGAAATGCAGGTGCGGCCCAGTCGACAGACCGGTGGACCCAACGTAACCGATCACCTGCCCTGCTTTTACGTGGGTACCGTTCTTTACCGCGATGCGGCTCATGTGGCCATAGCCGGTGCCGAGGCCGCCGCCGTGGTTGATCCGCACATAATTGCCGTGGCCGCCATGGCGCCCTGCATAGGTGACCGTACCATCGCTCACGGCATAGATCGGCGAGCCGTAGGCGGCGCCGAAATCGACGCCCGCATGCATGCGCGTGTAGCCGAGGATCGGGTGACGGCGCATACCGTAGCGTGAGGTGATCCGTCCCGCGACCGGCATCCCGATCGGCGCACTGCGCGTCTCGGCAAGGCCAGAGGCGGAGAACATCTGCCCGTCCTTGCCCCAACGCATGAGCTGGAGGCGCGGTTTCCCGTCGCGTTCGACACCCGCATAGAGCAGCTCGCCCACTTGGCGTTCGCCCTTGGCCGAACGCTTGTAGGAGAGGATCAGGTCGAATTCGTCATTCGCCGAAATGTCGTTTTCGAGCGAGAGATACTTGTCGACAGCACGCAGGTAGCTCTGGATCGCGGCGACCGGTGCCCCGGCATTGCGCGCCGATCGATAGAGGCTCGACCCGACGGTGCCGCGAATGCGCAATGGGGTCGTATCGACGGCAATGGGATGGCGCACCAGAGCCAGCGCACCGTCATGGCGTTCGACCGAGAGATCGAGGTCGAAACGCGCGCGAAAGGCCATTTCGTCCAGCGGGCGCGAGGCGCCTTCGGTCGGGCGCTTGCCCAGAGTGATGTCGAACTGTGTACCCGAAGCGATGTCGGACAGCGGCACCGCACCGGAAATGAGATCGGAAACCTGAGAAATGTCGGTGTTGCCGACACCCGCCCGCTCCAGCATGCGGCGGAAGCTGTCGCCCTGCCCCAGTGTGGAGACCAGTTGGATCATTGGCCGTTCGGGCACTTTCGCCAGGGGGCGGACCAGCGGACTTGCCCCCATGTGGCGGCCGCTGTCGGCACCGAAGGCAAGCGGCGCGATGGTCTGGCTGCGGAATTCGTCGCGAACCCGGTCGTTGACCGGCATCGGCGTCGCCGCCTCTACTGACGAAAAGCTCGGTGAAAGGGCAATGGCGGCTGCGCTCAGGCCGAAGAGCGTAGCAAGACCGCGATACCAGCGCGGACTGCCGATGTCGGTGGCAAGATCGGGCGCAAGCTCGACCTTTTCGCACCACGATTCGATATCCTGCTTCCACGCCTGAATGCGCTCTTGCAGGCCCGGACCGTCTGAAGCGGTTTCGCCGGAAGGAGTCGGAGTTGCAGGCTCGGCGCTCTCGGGCAAAACCTGGGCATGCGAGAGCGAGGCAGCCGATGCCGCACCGCCTGCATAGTCCCCTTCGGCCGAATTTCCGCCGTTCTCGTCAAGCGCCTTGAACAAAGGCCCCTTCCTCATCGCAACCCACAGGCTCAAGCCGAACCTGGCGCCCACCCCGGGCACTTTCTGCAAAAACCATGCCTGCTCAAGGTTAAGACCCCCCTAACTCTGTGGATTTCCACCCCCATACAGGACGAGTCGACCCTTGTACGCGGCCAGCGGCGATGCCACATTCGCTGGTGAAATGGTTCAGGACCGGAATGTAACGGCGCGCGGTGACGCTCCTTCAGGGGTGAAGGCCGTGCTCGGGCCGACCAACACCGGCAAGACTCACCTCGCCATCGAGCGGATGTGCGCCCATTCCAGCGGCGCGATCGGCTTTCCGCTGCGCCTGCTGGCGCGTGAGGTTTACGGCCGGGTCTGCGCCATCAAGGGTGAACAGAACGTCGCCCTGATCACCGGCGAGGAACGGATCGAGCCGAAGCACGCTCGCTACCTGCTGTGCACGGCCGAGGCGATGCCGGTGCTCGATCGCAGCCTTGCCTTCGTCGCCATCGACGAAGCGCAACTGGGGGCGGACCGCGAACGCGGCCACGTCTTCACGGACCGCCTGCTCCATGCCCGCGGCCGCGAGGAGACGATGATCCTCGGTTCCTCGACACTCGAACCGATGGTCAGGGCGCTCGTACCGCGCGCCGAGATCGTCACCCGGCCCCGCTTCTCCACGCTCAGCCATGCCGGCGCGAAGAAACTCAGCCGCATTCCGCCGCGCAGCGCCATCGTCGCCTTCTCGACCGAGCAGGTCTATGCGATCGCCGAAATGCTGCGGCGCTTCCGGGGCGGGGCGGCCGTCGTCATGGGCGCGCTCAGCCCGCAGACGCGCAACGCGCAAGTCGCGCTCTACCAGTCTGGCGAAGTGGATTACCTTGTCGCCACCGACGCCATCGGCATGGGGCTCAACCTCGACGTCGAGCATGTCGCTTTCGCCGGGCTTTCCAAGTTCGACGGCGTCCGCCATCGCCGCCTCACCACGTCGGAAATGGCGCAGATCGCAGGACGCGCCGGGCGTCACCAGAAGGACGGCACGTTCGGCACCCTCACCGGTTCGGGCACGCACGATTCCGAATTCGATCCCGAAGAAATCTTCGCCATCGAAGAACACCGCTTCCCGCCGCTGACGAAACTGTTCTGGCGCGATGCGGAGCCGCGTTTTGACAGTATCGCCACCCTGATCGGCGACCTGGAGACCCCGCCCGACCTGCCCGAGCTGGTTCCGGCGCCCGAGGCCATCGACCTTTCCGTCCTCAAGCGCCTGTCCGAAGACCCACAAGTCGCCGATTCGGTTCGCGGCGCGGCGATGGTGCAGCGATTCTGGGACGTGTGCCGCCTGCCCGATTTTCGCCAGCAAGGGGCAGAGACCCATTCACGCTTCGTCGCCCGCCTGTGGCAGGATCTGCGCCACGGCGAACTGGGCGCCGACTACGTCGCCAATGCCATTGCCCAGCTCGACCGCACCGGCGGCGACATCGACACCCTGCAGGGCCGCATCGCCGCGATCCGGTCCTGGGCCTATATCGCGCAGCGCCCCGACTGGGTTCTCGCGCGCGACGAAATGGCCGCAAGGGCCCGCGCGGTGGAGGCGCGTCTGTCCGATGCCCTCCATGGCAAACTTACCGAACGATTCATCAACCGACGGACTGCCGTACTCATGAAGAAACTGGGGCCCGATGCCGGGCTGCTCTCTGTGCGCATGGAAGACGAGGAAGTACTCGTCGAAGGCGAACACATCGGCTCGCTGCGCGGATTCGCCTTCCATGTCGATCCCGGCGCCCGCCTGTCCGACCGCAAGCTGCTGCTCGCCGCCGCGGAAAAGCACCTCACCGCCTTGCTGCAGAAGCGCGCCGACGAATTGACCGAGGCGATTCACGCGGGAAGCGCGGCCATCACGCTTGATCGCGGCAAACTCAAATGGGACGGGGAATCGCTTGGCACTCTCGCCCCGGGCCGCTCGCTCCTGTCGCCTGTCCTGGTCCCCGACCGCACACTCGATGCGGTACCCGGACCCGCGCGCAAGGTGCTTGTGGCGGCGCTTGAGGCATGGCTCGACAATGCGCTGCAACCGCTGGCTCCATTGCTCAAGCTCGATGAAGCCAGCCGTTCCGAGGAAGCCGGCCCCGATCTCAGGGCCCTGCTGATTGCACTGGTCGAAGCCGGCGGCATGACGTCACGCGAGGATTCGGGCGTCGACAAGCTCGACAAGCAGCGCCGCACGATGCTCTCGCGGCTCGGCGTGCGCGTGGGTGCGCTCGATGTTTTCGTACCTGCGATGCTTCGCCCGGGCCCGATCGTGCTGTGGCGCGAACTCGCGCAGGTCTTCGGCAAGTCCCCGCGCGATGGGGCTCCCGAGGACGCGATGCCACCCGCCCTGCCCGCCAAGCGCCGCCAGCGCACGCCGGGCTATCGCAGCCTGGGCAAACAACTCGTACGTCTCGACATGGCCGAAAAGCTCCTGCGCGAAGCCCACGAGGCGCGCGGCGGCGGTAAGCCCGCGGGAAGCGGACGCAGCTTCGCGCTCGACCCGGCCAAGGCGGTGTCGATGGGCCTGACCACCGAAAGTTATGCCCGGCTGCTTCGGCTTGCAGGCTTCCAGCCGATCATGCCCCGCCAGCTGGCCGAAGGCGCCCATGGCCCGCCGGCGCCGGTGCGCTGGCGCTGGCGTCCGCCGCGCCGTCACGTCGAGGAAACAAGACCTCAGCCGGTGCGCAAGGACAATGCCTTTTCCATTCTTGCGGATATGGTGCGCAACTAGAGGGGATTCGGGGAGATGGAGGCCACCGCATGAGGATCGACAAGCTGATCTGGTTCCTGCGTCTCGCCAAGACCCGCACCATCGCCCAGACAATGGCCGAAGAGGGCCATATGCGCCTTAACGGCAGGCGCGTGGAGCGCGCGCACCAGAAGGTTTCGACGGGCGATGTGCTCACCCTTGCGACCCCTTCCGGGGTGCGGGTGATCGAGATCGTGACCCTGCCGATCCGCCGCGGCCCCGCCCCGGAAGCGCAAGCCTGTTACAGAGTGCTTGACGGCGGGGCAGATAATCCCATAGCAGCGGCCTTCCGTAACGAGGCCTGATGAAGAGGATACCGCCTCCATGACCTATGTCGTCACCGACGCCTGCATCAAGTGCAAGTACATGGACTGCGTGGAAGTCTGCCCTGTGGACTGCTTCTACGAAGGCGAGAACATGCTCGTCATCAATCCCAGTGAATGCATCGACTGCGGCGTCTGCGAACCGGAATGCCCAGCCGAAGCCATCCTTCCCGACACCGAAAGCGGTCTCGAGCAGTGGATGGAACTGAACACGAAGTACTCGGCCGAATGGCCGAATCTCACGTCCAAGAAAGATTCGCCGGAAGATGCCGACGAGTACAAGGGCGTGGAAGGCAAGTTCGAGAAGTTCTTCTCGCCCGAGCCCGGCGAGGGCGACTGAGGCCCGATCTTTCCGGGGGTTCGCCCCCGGAAACAGACGTATCCGCCTGAGGATACGTCGTTCATCGGCATGCCGGGGGCTCGCTGAACCTAATGGTTCGCGCCCCTCTGGCAATTTTGTCACATGTATGCTATATAATAGCCCAACTGCCCGGGCCGTCTGCCCGTTTGGCAGGCGTTTCAGTGCGAGGCAGGGATTCGAGAGCAAGCGGTTGGGGGAGTAATCTGACCGGGCGGCGGAGGCGGCTGACACGCTTCCAAGTCGCACCCCCGGTTATCTCCCGACAAAGGTATGGCGCTCGGACCTGCAGGTGAAAGGACGATACATGGCAACCAAGGCCGATGCCTTCGATGTTGGAGATTACGTCGTTTATCCAAAGCACGGCGTAGGCCGTGTGATCGAGTTGCAAAAGCAGGAAATTGCCGGAATGCAGCTCGAGCTTTATGTGCTGCGTTTCGAAAAGGAACGCATGACGCTGCGTGTTCCCGTGAACAAGGTTGAATCGATCGGCATGCGCAAGCTGTCTTCGGACAAGACCCTGCGCGAAGCACTCGATACCCTCAAGGGCAAGCCCAAGGTGAAGCGCACCATGTGGTCGCGGCGTGCCCAGGAATACGAAGCCAAGATCAACTCGGGCGATCTCGTCTCTATCGCGGAAGTCACGCGCGACCTGTTCCGCGCCGACGACCAGCCGGAGCAGAGCTATTCCGAACGTCAGATCTTCGAGGCTGCGTCCTCGCGTCTGGCCCGCGAACTCGCGGCCATGGAAAAGACTGACGAGCCGGCCGCTCTGCAGAAGATCCTCGCGATCCTCAACGAGTACGCTCCGAAGTACTACGAGAGCGCCGAAACCGCCTGAGCGGGTGGTTCGACACTGACGAAGGGGCCGCTTCCGCAAGGAGGCGGCCCTTTTCGCATGACGGGTCGCGCGGTCACCCCTCCCCCTTCCAAAGTTGCGCGGCGCAATTTCTGTCGCTTGTCGCGCGGCGTTCATTGCGATGACATGCAGAACATGACAGGTTCCGCGCCGATGACCTTGCGCCTCATGCCCTCTGCCCTGCTCACCCTTGCCACGGCCCCGCTGCTGGGCGGGTGCGTGTCCACCGTCGCCAAAGTGGCAACCGCCCCCGTACGCGTTGCCGGCAAGGGAGTGGACATGATGACGACCAGTCAGTCCGAAGCCGACGAGAAACGCGGCCGCGAACTACGCAGGCGTGAGGAACGCCTCGGAAGCCTGCAACGCGAATACGATCGCCACTTGCGCGAATGCAACGAGGGCGATAGCCGCTCGTGTCTCAAGGCGCGTGACGACTATGCGGAGATCCAGCAGATACTCCCGACAGTCCCGGTCGAACGCCGCTGATTCCCGCAACAGGGGCCGTCAGGCAGCGGCCCGGCGCAGGCGATCGTTGATGGCCTTGCCTATTCCATCCTCGGGTATCGGCGCCACGGCAATTCTCGGCTGCGGCGCAGCGGCACCCTCATGCAGCAACGCATAAAGCCGCGATGCGGCCTCCAGGAGATCGCCCGCGGCCGATAGCGTGACCTCACCTGGAACATCCGCGAAACCGATATGGAACTCATCCGCTTCGGCGGCTTGCGCGTCGAGCCGCACTGGCTTGCCCGGCGCATAATGGCTGGCCAGCTGCCCTGGCGCCTCGATTGCATGTGACGTCACGACGTCACTGTTCGAACCCAGGACGGCGAAAATCTCCGACTCCGGGATCGGACCGGGACGCAGTACCTGCCAACGCCCACCTTCGCGCAAGGCGATGATCGTCGATTCGAGCCCGGCCTCGCACGCTCCGCCATCGAGAACGGCATCGATCCTGCCCCCCAACGATTCCACCACGTGAGAAGGTGTCGTCGGGCTGACCCCGCCACTGCGATTGGCCGAAGGCGCGGCAAGCGGGAGGCGAGTCTCTGCAATCACCGAACGCATGACGGGATGCGCCGGACAGCGCAGCGCAACGGTCGGCAGGCCGGCGGTCACGGCAGCGGCAAGCGGCGCGTCGTCCTGCACCGGCAGCACCATGGTCAGGGCGCCCGGCCAGAATCGCTCGGCCAGCAACAGGGCACGCTCGTCGAACACGGCCAGTCGCCGGGCCGAGTCCAGATCCGCGACGTGCACGATCAACGGGTTGAAGCTGGGCCGTCCCTTGGCGCAATAGATCGAGGCCACTGCTTCATCGCGGTCTGCGCGGGCCGCGAGCCCGTAGACCGTCTCGGTCGGCAGCGCGACAAGGCCCCCCTCGCGCAGCAGGCATGCCGCCTCGGCAATACCATGCGGATCTGAAGACAGCAGGGCAGGCCGACCTGCCGGACTATGCTCGCTGGATTGGGCCATGGACCGCCGCTATAGGCGGTTGTGCAAAATGCCAAGGAAAAGCGCACCATGTGGTGCGCTGCTCTCGCAAACGAAGCAAAGAAATGACGTCATGACGCAAACCGACCTGCTTGTCCGTATCGCCGACGCACTGGAGCGCATTGCCCCGCCGCCCGCCCCCGAAACCGACTGGCTGGCCCATCCCGCCTATGTCTGGACTGGGCAGGCGGCACGCGCCGTCGATACGCTCGAGGCCCCTGCCCTCGATCTCCTGCGCGGAATCGACGATCAGAAGCAGCGGGTCGTCACCAATGTCACGCGTCTGGCTGCCGGCTTCGCATCGCACGACATGCTCCTGTGGGGATCGCGCGGCATGGGCAAGTCAGCCGTGCTGCGCGCCGCGATCCGGGCCGCACAACAGGATCATCCAGGCCGCATCGCCCTCGTCCAGGTGGCGCAGGAGGCCCTTTCAGGGGTTACAGGACTGTTTTCGACGCTAGGCAAGATCGATCGCCAGTTCCTCGTCTTCGTCGACGATCTCGGCTTCGAAGAAAGCGAAACCAGCGGGCCCCGACTGCTGCGCTCCTGGCTGGAAGGCGGGGTGGAGGCACGCCCGGCCAATGTCCGCCTCGCGGTCACGTCCAATCGCCGCGCCATCGTCGCGCGCACGATGTCCGAGCAGGACGACCCGATCAATCCGCGCGACGCCGTGGACGATCGCCTCGCTCTGGCCGACCGATTCGGCCTATCGATCGGCTTCCACAAATGCGATCAGGACGCCTATCTCGCGATCATCGGCGGCTATGCCGATGAATTCGGACTGCAGTGGGATTCGGGCGACGCGCTCGAGTGGTCGCGCCGTCGCGGAGCCCGTTCTGGCCGCGTCGCCTGGCAATATGTCAACGAGCTTGCCGGACGCGCCGGCAAGGCTCTCTGAGCGTTCGCTTTCAGTTGTCCATCATTCCCCCGAGCAGCGCCTCGGGGGTAAGCTGGGTAGGATCCTTGAGATCGGTCTGCGGCTCGAGGTGGTCTGTTTCGACGCGCTTGATCCCTTCGGAAGGCTTTGCGCCCGGCGCCATCACCCGCCAGATTACACCTGCGGTATCATCGCTCACCAGCAGCGCGCCGGTCTTGTCCCAGGTTACCCAGGTCGGACGGCCATGAGTCGAACCTTCCTTGTCGAGGAAGCCGGTCAGGACCCGCACCGGCTTCACGTCCTTGGGATTGCCGTTGGCATCGAAGGGAATGAAAACGACGTCGTAGCCGACTGCGGGGCGGCGATTCCATGAACCGTGGCGGGCGATAAAAGCGCCGTTCGCGAAGTCCGGCCCCATGATGTTGCCGCCATTGGCGAAGACCATGCCCAACACGGCCGTATGGGCGCCCATCGCATACTCGGGCTTACGGGTATAGTCGCCCATGCCGTACTGCATAGGCCAGCTCACACGGTCGTCGTAGACGTTCTTCCAGTAGATCCAGGGCCAACCGTACTGGACGCCGACGGGGACGTTCGTGAAGTAGTCGGGAACGAGGTCCGGCCCGAGCATGTCACGCTCCTGCACCGTGGCCCACATTTCCTCGGTCGAGGGGTTCCAGGCCATGCCATTGGGATTGCGCATGCCGGCGGCGAACTGGCGGCGATGCCCGGTATCGGTGTCGATCTCCCAGATCGCAGCGCGTCCAGCTTCCTCCTCCATCCCGTTATCGGCGATGTTCGTGGCCGAACCGACCGCAACATAGAGGTGCAGGCCATCCTCGCTGAGCAGCAGGTTGCGCATCCAGTGATTGCCGGCCGGCGGCAGGTCCATCAGCTTCTTCGGCGTGCCTTCCAGCCTGGTGGCACCCGCTTCAAAGGAAAATTCCAGCACAGCGTCATGATCTGCGATGTAGAGCTTGCCGTTGCCGTAGGCCATGCCGGAAGGCGAATGCATGTCTGCCGTACGGAAGTCGAAACGCTGATCTGCCTTGCCGTCGCCATCCTCGTCGCGCAGCAGGACGATCTTGTCGGGCGAAGGCACGCCCGCACCGACGCGGTCCATCATCCAGGTCATCACGGCACCGGTGATGCCGCCCGGCTTGTTGCCGGCAGGCGCATTGGTCTCCGCTACTAGAACGTCACCGTTAGGCAGCGTGATCATCGTGCGCGGATGGTCCAGCTTGTCGGCAAACCGGCTGACCGACAAGCCCTTGGCCGCGATCGGCTTTTCACCCTCTGCCCAGCCGATGGTCTTGGGCAGGCTGACGCTGGGGATCCACTGCGGATCGGGATCGACCAACTTCGGGTCCGTGCCTGCTGTCGCATCGCTGGGCAGATCCGAGCTATTTGAGTACTGCGCCCAGGCTATCGCCCCGACAAGGACGACAAGGAGCACGGCGAGGACCACGAGGGCCTTTATGAGAAAGGAGCGCATGTTCTGCGAGATAGGCTGCTGCCGGCTATGCGGCAACCTCGTGTTGAGCTAACGGAAGGGCCATGTTCGATTTCCAGACCGATAGCGCCCTAGACAAGCCCGAACTGTACGATGCCCTCGCCCAGGCAGCACAGGCGCTCGTCGAAGGCGAGAGCGATTCCATTGCCAACATGGCCAATCTGGCCGCCGCGATCTGGCAATTCCTGCCCGACCTCAACTGGGCCGGATTCTACCGCAGCGTGGGTGACGAACTCGTCCTCGGCCCGTTCATGGGCAAACCCGCCTGCATCCGCATTCCATTCGGCCAAGGGGTCTGCGGCACCGCTGCGGCAAGCGGACAAACGCAAGTCGTGACCGATGTCCACGCCTTCCCCGGTCATATCGCCTGCGATGCCGAAACCCGGTCAGAACTGGTGGTGCCCGTCATCGTCGAAGGCAATGTCATTGCCGTGATCGATCTCGACAGCCCGATCCCGAGCCGTTTCGACCAAGTGGATGCCGCCGGACTTGAGCGCCTCGCCCGGATCGCAGCAAAGGTGATCTGAACCGCTATCCGGTGCATCGAAACGGGACATGATCGAAGGAGGTATGCCCAGACCCTTGGTTTTACAGGCAAGACGATGCTAAATTTCGCGTTAACTAACAGGGCCATCCTTCCGGTCCTCGCGAAAGGGCATCCCGATGCGACTGCAACTCCTCGCCGCCGTAGGCACGGCACTGGTACTTTCGATTCAACCTGCCCTCGCCCAACCTGACGAAGTTTACGATGACGGCATGGCAGCGGCGATCCCCATGCATCAAGCCGAGAGGCGCTACGCTTTCGATCCCGCGGCGCGCGATGCATGGCTCGCCGATTGCCGCACCCGGGTCGCCCATCGAGACTCCGGCCTGGGCGGCGCGTTGATTGGCGGAGCAGTCGGCGGACTGGCTGGCAATCGCATTGCCGGTCGCGGAAACCGCACCGTCGGGACGATTGCCGGTGCAGTCGTGGGCGCTGCTGTCGGCGCCGCAATCGACAAGGCCGAGGATGCCGGCCGCTACCGTGACGAGTGCGAGGGCTATCTGGACGACTACTACGCCTGGTACACCCGGGGTAGCAGCTATGCACCCGGCTATGCGTCCGCAACTTACGTCGCGCCCATGTCGCTACCCGAACCGGAATGCACCGAGACAGTCGAATATGTCTACGAAGATGTCCCGGAACGCCCCGCGCCCCGCAAGCGCTACATCCCACGGCCTGCGCCGGACAAACGTATCAAGGTTGTTCCCGACAAACGGGTTCCGATCAAGTAAGCGCAGTCGCAAGAAAAAGGCGGGACCGAAAATCTTCCGAACCCGCCTTTTCAACATGAATTTCAGTAACTTGATAGCCTTCCACACAGGGCGGCCCCACGCGGCTGCCCCACCTCAGATCGACCCGCCGGTCAATCGCTGGCAGATCAGATCGAGCTGATCGAGCGTTGCGTACTTGATCGTCACCGTACCCGACTTGGGATCGGCATCTGCATTGATCTTCACCGGCAGACCGAGAAATTCCTCGAGGTGATTCTGGACGGCCGCAATGTCGGCATCTTCCGAAGCGCTGCGGGCCGTGCGAACCCGGCGCGGCGCCGCATCCCCGCGCGCCTTCTTGCGCACCAGCTTCTCTATCTCGCGGACCGACATCTGTTTGGCGATCGCCGCTTCGGCGATCTCGGCCGCTCCCTCACAACCGATCAGGGCGCGCGCATGCCCCATCGAAAGATCGCCCTTCTCGACCATCACGATCACATCGTCCGGCAGCGCGAGCAGGCGCTGGAAATTGGCGACATGACTGCGGCTCTTGTCGACCATGCGGGCGATCTCGGCCTGGGTCATGCCTTCCATCTCGGAAAGCCGATTATAGGCCCGCGCCTCTTCGATCGGGTTCAGGTCTTCGCGCTGGAGGTTCTCGATCAGCGCCAAGGCCATGACTTCGCGTTCGCTCAGATCGCGAATCAGCGCGGGGATCTCGTGCAACTGTGCCTTCTGCGCCGCGCGCCAGCGACGTTCACCGGCGACGAGCTGGTAGCGGCCATTGGCCATAGGCCGCACGATGATCGGTTGGATCACCCCGCGCTGGGCAATCGATGCAGCCAGTTCTTCGAGCGCCTCTTCCTCGAAAATGCGGCGCGGCTGATCCGGGTGCGGGGTGATATCGGATATCGAAAGCGTGGCGAGACCACCGACGCGCGGTGCGTCCGCCGCCGATCCGCCCGCTTCATCCGAATGTGCGAGCGGTTCCTCGCGGCGTGTCTCACCCAGCAAGGCACCGAGGCCGCGTCCCAGACCCTTGGGCTTCTGCTTCATCGGCTTGGCCCCCACGGAGCTCAATCCCTGGGGAGCACTGATACGGACAACAGAATCTTCGCTCATGCCGCTTTCCTCTTCTCGGGCAGTCGGGTGATCAGTTCCCGGGCCAGCGCCATGTAGGCGCGACTGCCGGCACAGGCGTGATCGTAAATCAATGCAGGAACGCCATGGCTGGGCGCTTCGGACAGACGGACGTTGCGCGGGATCGTAGTCTCGAACACCAGTTGGCCAAGGCACGAGCGCACATCGTCAGAGACCTGCTCGGTGAGGCGATTGCGCCGATCGAACATGGTGAGCGCGATGCCGATGATGCCGAGGTCTGGATTGAAGCGCTGCTGAACCCGCTCCACCGTCTGGAGCAGCTGGCTCAACCCCTCGAGCGCGAAGAATTCGCATTGCAGCGGTACCAGCAAGGTATCGGCAGCAGTCAGCGCATTGAGCGTCAGCAGCCCCAGCGAGGGCGGACAGTCAATCAGGCAGACATCGTAGCCGATATCCTTGCGAAGCGCGTGCTGGAGACGGTGAGCACGATCCTCGGCGCCGACCAGTTCTACTTCGGCCCCGGACAGGTCGACTGTGGCGGGCAGAAGATCGAGTCCGGGAATACGCGTCGGGATGACGCAATTCTCGACCGGTGCCTGATCGACCAGCACATCGTAGGTCGATGCATCGCGCTCGGATGCCGAAATGCCGACTCCGGTCGATGCATTGCCCTGGGGATCGAGGTCGATAAGCAGGGTCTTCCAACCCGTGGCCGCGAGCGCAGTCGAGACATTGATCGCTGTGGTCGTCTTGCCGACGCCGCCCTTCTGGTTGGCAATCGCGATACGGATCACTTGGTCTTACCCTTCCTGCCGGTCAAGTTGCCGACAATAATGCCTGCCTGCGGGTCCGTAAGAGACTGTTCCACGTGGAACACATGCCGCCACTTGCGAAGGTCATCCAATTCTTGCTGTGCAGACCGCCCTTTGGGCAACAGCCAGATCGTGTCACTTGTGGAAAATCGCGCGGATAATGTCAGAAGTCGGTCCAACGGTGCAAATGCACGCGCGGAAATGACCCCCACCTGACATGTCTCGACCATTTCGAGACGCTGACCGACGATCCTTGAGCGCTCCAGACCCATGGCGATTCGCGCGCGGTCGAGCCATTCGATTCGGCGCGTGCGCGATTCGACCATCAGCACTTCAAGTTCGGGCCGAAGTGCTGCGATGACGAGACCGGGGAACCCCGCCCCTGTTCCCAGGTCCATCCATGACAGCGATGTTTCACGTGGAACATGCGGCAACAATTGCGCGCTATCGACAATGTGGCGAAGCCAGACCTGATCGAGGCTTGCCGCTGAAACGAGGTTCTGCCGCTGATTCTCCTCGACCAGCAAATCCACCAGCCTCTCGAGCCGGGTCATGGCCGCATCGTCACATTCGGGCAGCGCTCGCAACCAGGCGCGCGCTTCATCTTCCGTGGTAATCAAGCAGCCTCCCGACGGGCATGAACAAGCAAAGCAGCCAGGGCTGCAGGGGTAATTCCGGGTATGCGACCGGCCGCCGCCAAGCTCTCCGGTCGGGCCCGCGTCAGGCGCTCGACCATCTCGCGAGAGAGACCCGGGATCTCGGCATAAGGAAAATCTTCGGAGAGTGGCAGGGCATCGCTCGCCCGCAGCTCGCGCAGTTCCCGCTCCTGCCGTTCGAGATAGGGAGCATAGGCAGCGTCTTCCGTGACTTCCTCAAGAAGCGACTGGTCATCCAACAGCGCGGGGCCGACCCATTCGGTCAAACCGGTGATTTCCACACCATCGAAACGCAACCACTCCCGGATCGGCATGCGTCCGGCATCGCTGCGAACGGGAAGTCCCGCCGCTACCAATTCGGAAGCCGAAGGCTTCTGGTCCATCGCACCGTTGAGGGCCGCCCTCGCCTGCTCGCGGCGCGCGAACCAGGCGCGACGTGCTTCACCGACGGCACCGACGGCAAGACCGAGCGGCGTCAGACGCGTCGAAGCATTGTTCGCACGCAGACGCAGACGATACTCCGCGCGCGCAGTGAGCATGCGGTAAGGTTCGCTGACACCATGCAAGGTCAGGTCGTCGATCATCACCGCCATGTAGCTGTTGGCCCGATCAATGGCCGGGGCCTCTTTTCCAAGAACAGCCGCGGCAGCATGCATGCCCGCCACAAGTCCCTGGGCAGCCGCTTCCTCGTATCCAGTCGTCCCGTTGATCTGGCCAGCGCAATAGAGCCCGGGCATCTCGCGCAACTCGAGGCTTGAACGCAGGGCGCGTGGATCGATGTGATCGTACTCCACGGCATAGCCGGGCACGACCATCTCTACCGTCTCGAGGCCTTCCATCGTGCGCAACATTTCAAGCTGCACGTCCGCCGGAAGCGAGGTGCTGATCCCATTGGGATAGACGAGGTGCGTCCCCAGCCCTTCCGGCTCGAGGAAAATCTGATGGCCATCGCGATCGGCAAAGCGATGAATCTTGTCCTCGATGGAGGGACAGTAGCGCGGCCCCAGGGCCCCTATCGCACCCGAGAAGAGAGGCGAGCGATGGAGATTCGCGCGAATGACATCATGGCTGCGAAGGTTGGTACGGGTAATCGCACAGAACACCTGCGGGTTAAGGCGACGCGCACCCATCGCCGACATCGTCCAGAACTCACCGTCCGAGGGCTGCTCATCGAGACGAGCCCAATCAATCGTGCGGCCATCGAGCCGGGGCGGCGTCCCGGTCTTGAGCCGTGCCATGGGCAGCTGAGCACCGCGCATCTGCGCTGCCAGCTTCTGGGCCGAGGCCTCGCCGATGCGCCCACCGACAATACGCTCCTCCCCCCGGAACAGGGTCCCGCCCAGGAAGGTCCCGGTGCACAGGATGATGGCTCGCGCCATGAGCCGCTCACCACCGGCAAGATCGATGCCGACCACACGCTCCCCGTCGAAGACCAGCGCCGCCGCCTCGCCCGCAACCAGAGTCAGATCGCCCTGCTCCTTGAGCAGACGATGGATCGCCGCTTTGAACAGGCGCCGGTCAGCCTGGATGCGGGGTCCCTGCACAGCACTGCCCTTGGAGCGATTGAGCATGCGATAATGGATCGCGGCCGCATCGGCTGCGCGAGCAATCAGGCCATCGAAGGCATCGACCTCACGAACGAGGTGCCCCTTGCCAAGCCCGCCGATCGCAGGGTTGCAACTCATCGCACCGACGGCGTCGAGATCGAAACTGACGAGGGCGACGCGCGCGCCCATGCGTCCGGCAACTGCAGCCGCCTCACAGCCGGCGTGGCCGCCGCCAATCACGATCACATCAAATGTATGCATGGTGATGCCGCTTACTCGAATGCGGGATTCGCGTCAAAGCGACTTGCACTGTTCCACGTGAAACATGCGCTATTTGCCAATGCAAAAGCGACCGAACAACGCATCGAGCATATCCTCGGTCGTCGTACGGCCAACCAGAGCATCGAATGCAACCCGGGCCAGCCGCAAGGCTTCCGCCACAAGAAGAGGATCGGTCTCGCGAACCGCAGTGGCAACTGCGGACGCCGCTTCGCCGACGAGCAGATGCTGCCGGCGATTGAGCGCTGCATCACCGGGCCGGGGCATCATCCCTTGCGCGGTCAGGATCAGGTCCCGTCGAAGATCATCCAGGCCAGAACCCGTCACTGCCGAAACCCGATGACGCGGTTCAGTCTTTCCGTCGAGATCCACACGGTCGCTCTGCGCGGCGATCTCCCAGGCACCGCGAGGCCCTTCTCCTTCCGGCCCCAACCAGAGTATGAGATCAGCACCATCCAGAGCCGCCCGGGCACGGGCTATACCGATCGCTTCGATCTCGTCCCCCGTCTCGTCGCGCAGGCCGGCTGTATCCGCAAACACGAAGGGCATCCCGCCAATGGCGACCGCTCGCGTGAGCACATCGCGGGTCGTACCGGCGAGCGGCGCAGTGATCGCCGCCTCGTCTTCGACAAGCGCATTGAACAATGTGCTCTTGCCCGCGTTGGGCGGTCCGGCGAGTACGACGCGGAAACCCTCCTTCAGCCGTTCGGCACGTGGGCGCTCCAGCCACTGCGAAAGTTCCACGTGGAACTTCGCAAGGCCTTTGAGGAAGTCCTCGGGCAAGTCGGCGACATCGTCCTCATCACCGAAATCTAGAACTGCCTCGACGGCAGCCGAAGCTGCGAGGACCCTGTCCCGCCAGATTTCGACCTGTCGGGAGAAGGCACCGTCGGCCATGGCCAGGGCGCTGCGGCGTTGCAGTTCGGTCTCGGCCGAGAGCAGGTCGGCAAGCCCTTCCGCCTCTGCGAGGTCGATCCGGCCATTGGCGAAGGCACGCCGAGTGAACTCACCGGGAGTTGCGCGGCGCAACTTCGGCATTTGCGCAAGCGCGGATTCGACGGCGCTCACCACTGCCCTGCCCCCGTGCAAATGGAACTCGGCAAGGTCCTCGCCCGTCGCCGTGTCGGGGCCGGGGAACCAGAGCACCAGTGCATGATCGAGGATGGCACCATCACCACCGCGCAGCTTGCGATAGCTGGCGCGGCGCGGCGATGGAATGGAACCGGCGAGCGCCGTCATCGCAGCGCCAGCCTCTGGCCCGCTCACGCGCAGGACCCCGATGGCAGCGGGCGGCGAACCACTCGAAAGCGCAAAAATCGTATCGGTCATGAAAGGCCCATGCCCCGTCGAACGGAGCGAGGGAAGAGGCTAGATCAACCGTCCTTCTTGGGCTTGTTCTGACCCGATCCGCTCATCGCCATCTGTGCCCCGCTTTCCATCAGCTGCTGAAACAGCTTGAGTCCGAACTGACCCATGGGAGCGATCTGCTTGGCCATCTCATTGAGTTGATCGAAACTGCCCACACCCTGCATCGCATTGGTGATCGCATCGACGTAGACCTCGTTGGCCTTCGTGACATCTGGCAGACCCAGGAAACGCCGCGCCTCTTCGGGGGAGCATTCCACCTCGACATTGACCTTCATGCGCGTCTCCCGCTTGAAATTTACTTGCCCTAGCTGACACATGCGCTTGGCAAAGTCCATTGCCCGTGCCTAACTCCACCCAAAGAACCGCTCAAACGAACTGCCGACGAGGAGAGTCCCATGACCACGACCAACACCGAAATTCCCACGCTGGATGGCGACGGCACGATTCCGGCCTATGTGGCCAGGCCCGAGGGAACACCCCGCGGCGCCATCATCGTCCAGCAGGAGATTTTCGGCGTCGACGCCGGCATTCGCAAGAAGGCCGACGGCTGGGCCAGCGAGGGTTATCTCGCTGTCGCGCCCGATACCTTCTGGCGCCAGAAGCCCGGAGTCGAGCTCGATGCCGACAAGCCTGAGGAATTCCAGCAGGCCATCGCATACATGTCGAACCACGATTTCGACCTCGGCATTCGCGACATCGAGGCCGTGATCCACTGGATCCGCCGCGAGGCTGGAGTCCCCAAGGTCGGGCTGGTGGGTTATTGCATGGGCGGCCGCATTGCCTACATGACCGCCGCGCGCACCGATATCGATGCCTCGGTCGGCTACTATGGCGTGATGATCGACCAGATGCTCAACGAGAAGCACGCGATCGCCCGCCCCCTCATGTTGCACATGCCGACTGCCGACGGATTCGTTCCGCCCGAAGCGCAGAAGGTGATTCATGAGGGGCTGGATGATCACCCCAAGGTCACCCTTCACGACTACGAAGGCCTCGATCATGGCTTCGCCGCAGAAATCGGCTCGCGCCGCGACGAGGCAGGTGCCGCGCTTGCGGACGAACGAACCACGGCATTCTTCGCGGAGCATATCGGCTGATCGCGCGTTAGCTCGGCATGCACCTGGCACCTCGCTATTTCGTGCCACTGGCGGTCGTGGTTCTCACGGCCGCCTGCTGGCTGATTCACCCCCTGCACTGGGCCCTGGCAGTCATGGTGCCAGTGCTATTGCTGACCTTGTGGGATTTCAGTCAGAACCGACATGCCCTGAGGCGAAACTATCCGCTCATAGCGCGTATCCGCTGGCTGTTCGAAGACCTGCGACCTTACTTGCGCACCTATATCGTCGAGAGCGACCGGGAAGGACGGCCTTTCACCATAGACGAGCGCAGCCTCGTTTATGCGCGCGCCAAGGGCGATATTTCCACGCACCCGATGGGGACCGAGCTGGACGTCTATTCCGACGAATATGAATGGCTCGGCCACTCGATCGCGCCGAACGAGGATGCACCCAAGAGCTGGCACGTGCGCATCGGCGCCGGCACTTGCGCCAAGCCCTATGACAGCGCCCTGCTCAACATCTCGGCGATGAGTTTCGGCTCGCTATCCGCCAATGCGATCGAGGCCCTCAACAAGGGCGCAGCGCTGGGCGGATTCGCCCACGATACGGGCGAAGGCTCCATCAGCCGCTATCACCGCAAGCACGGCGGAGACCTGATCTGGGAACTGGGGAGCGGCTACTTCGGCTGCCGTACCAAGGACGGCAAGTTCAACCCTGACCTGTTCGCCGAACAGGCTCAGGACGATCAGGTCAAGATGGTCGAGATCAAGCTCAGCCAGGGAGCCAAGCCCGGCCACGGCGGCATGCTTCCCGGCGCCAAGGTGACTCCAGAAATCGCCGAGGCGCGCAGGGTGGAGATCGGCGAGGACTGCATTTCGCCAGCGGGCCACTCGACATTCTCGACACCCATCGAGCTGCTTGAATGGGTTGTGCAACTGCGCGAGCTATCGGGTGGAAAGCCGGCAGGCTTCAAACTCTGCGTCGGTCAGCCGCACGAAGTCATGGCCATCGTCAAGGCGATGATCGAGACCGACATCACTCCGGACTTCATCGTCGTCGACGGCGCAGAGGGCGGAACCGGCGCAGCGCCACAGGAACTGACCGACAACGTGGGCATGCCGCTGCGGGAGGGACTCATCCTGATGCGCAATGCTCTCGTCGGCGCCAACCTGAAGAATCGCATCCGCGTCGGCGCCTCGGGCAAGGTGCATAGCGGTGCCGGCATGGCCCGGTCCTTCGCGCTCGGCGCCGACTGGTGCAACGCCGCGCGCGCCTTCATGTTCTCGCTAGGCTGTGTGCAATCGATGAAGTGTCATACCGGCGAATGCCCGACCGGTGTTGCCACCCAGGTTCCCTGGCGTCAGCGCGGACTCGTGGTCGACGACAAGGCGGAGCGCGTCGCACGATTCCAGAGCGAAACGCTCAAGGCCCTGCGCGAGATCGTCGTTGCCATGGGCTATGAAAGCCCCTGGGAACTGACCCAGCACGACATGTACCAGCGCATCGACAGCGCCAAGGCCGGTCCGCTCGACGAAGTTTACGGTTTCGTGAAGCCCGGCCAGCTTGTCGAAGATCCCGATTCCACCCAATATGCCCATGCTTGGCGCGTGGCCCGTGCGGATACCTTCCGCCGCGTTTTCTGAATTCGTTCCAAGGACCAGGACAATGACCACCGGATACCGGATGATCGTACCCGCCCATGGTGGCCCCGAAGTCATCGAGCGGGAGGACTTCGAGGTCCCCTCTCCCGGTCTCGGGGAAGTACTGATCGAGACCGAAGCCGTCGGCCTCAATTTCATCGACACTTACTACCGCAAGGGACTCTACGACGATCCCTTGCCGATTACGCTGGGATCGGAAAGCGTCGGACGGATCATTGCACTCGGTGACGGGGTCTCCGGATTTTCTATCGGCGATCGCATAGGCTGCACGCAGAACGGCGGTGCCTATGCCACGCATCGCATCATTCCCGCTTCCAGAGCCATTCCGGTGCCCTCGGCCATCGAACCGCAGATTGCCGCCGCAGTGATGCTGAAAGGCTTGACCGCCTGCTATCTGGCCGAGGACACATTTCCGGCGAAGGCAGGAGACATTGTCCTCGTCCACTCGGCTGCGGGCGGCGTAGGTTCCCTGTTGGTGCCCTGGCTACTCGACAAGAACGTTACCGTGATTGCCCACGCCGGTTCACCCGAAAAGGCTGCAAGTGTTCCCAGTGAACACAATCTCTCTTGCGCCTTCGCTGAATTGCCCGAGGCCGTGCGAGAATTGACATCGGGCCGGATGTGCAATGCCGTCTACGACGGTGTCGGTGCTGCCAGTTGGTCCGCCTCGCTGGCCTGCCTGCGGCGGCGCGGGATGATGGTGAGTTATGGGAATGCATCGGGCCCCGTACCGCCGATTGCCGTCCTGGACCTCATGAAAGGCGGCTCGCTCTATCTCACGCGCCCTACCCTGGCCGACTACATCGCCACGCCGGAGATGTTGGCGACCAATGCCGCCAAACTGTTCAATCGTATCGGCAGCGGCATTCTCAAGCCGCAGATCGGAGCGCACTTTGCACTGCCCGATGCGGCCGAAGCCCACAGGGCCCTGGAGAACCGCGCGACCACGGGGTCTACTGTTCTCCTTCCCTGAAGGCTAAGACAAAGCGGATTTCAGACGAGAGAGACGATGCCGAGGTGCGGGTCGATCCAACCCTCGTAGATCATCTTGAGAGCCACGTAGAGGATCACCGCAAGGCCGATATAGCCGATCCAACGGTAGCGCTCGATATAGCGGGCGATGATATTGGCTGCGACGCCCATCAGGACGACGGAGAGCAGCAGGCCGACGATCAGTATCCCGGGATGCTCACGCGCTGCACCGGCGACGGCAAGCACGTTGTCGAGGCTCATCGATACGTCAGCAATGGCCACGGCCCAGGCAGCGCCTGCAAAGCTCTTGGCAGAGCGCAAGCCACTGTGCTCGTCACCCTCGATCTCGGGAGAACCGCCGCTTTCACCGGCACCATCCCGCAATTCGCGCCAGAACTTCCACGCGACCCACAGAAGCAGCAGGCCACCTGCGAAAATCAGCCCGACAATGCCGAGCAGCCAGGTTACGGCCAGCGCAAAGGCGATACGCAGGACGAGTGCGGCACCGATACCGATGAGGATCACCTTCTTGCGATCGGCCGCAGGAAGACCCGCCGCCAGCGCGCCGACAACGATAGCGTTGTCGCCGGCCAGCAGCAGGTCGATCATCAGTACCTGACCGAAGGCAGCAAGGGCTGCCGCCTCGGTGATGTTCGAGAAGTCGTTGACGATATGCTGCCAGATTTCTGCCGGTCCACCGATCGAACCGCTGGCAACAAGAGTCATCAGGATACTCACGGAAAGCTCCCTTCGACGGCCTTACTGGTTCATTGTCGCGAAGAAGTCTTCGTTGGTCTTGGAATCCTTCATCTTGTCGAGAAGGAATTCCATCGCATCGACCGTGCCCATCTGCATCAGGATGCGGCGCAGGACCCACATCTTGGAGAGCTGGTCCTTGGGAACCAGCAGCTCTTCCTTGCGGGTGCCGGACTTGCCGACGTCCAGAGCCGGGAAGATGCGCTTGTCGGCAACCTTGCGGTCGAGGACGATTTCCGAGTTACCGGTGCCCTTGAACTCTTCGAAGATGACTTCGTCCATGCGGCTGCCGGTATCGATCAGGGCGGTGGCGATGATCGAGAGCGAACCACCCTCCTCGATGTTGCGCGCCGCGCCGAAGAAGCGCTTGGGGCGCTGCAGGGCGTTTGCGTCGACACCGCCGGTCAGCACCTTGCCCGAGCTGGGCACGACGGTGTTGTAGGCGCGGCCGAGGCGAGTGATCGAGTCGAGCAGGATGACGACATCGCGCTTGTGCTCGACGAGACGCTTGGCCTTCTCGATCACCATTTCCGCGACCTGCACATGGCGCTGGGCCGGCTCGTCGAAAGTCGAGGAGATGACCTCGCCCTTCACCGAGCGCTGCATGTCGGTCACTTCTTCCGGGCGCTCGTCGACGAGCAGCACCAGCAGGAAGACTTCCGGATGGTTGTCGGTGATCGCCTTGGCGATGTTCTGCAGCAGCACGGTCTTACCGGTGCGTGGCGGCGCGACGATCAGGGCACGCTGGCCCTTGCCCTGCGGGCTGATCAGGTCGATCACGCGGGCCGACTTGTCCTTGACCGTAGGGTCGAGGCTGTCCAGCTTGAGGCGTTCGTCGGGATAGAGCGGCGTCAGGTTGTCGAAGTTGACGCGGTGGCGCACCACGTCGGGATCGTCATAGTTGACGCTCATCAGCTTGGTGATGGCGAAGTAGCGCTCACCGTCCTTGGGAGCGCGGATCTCGCCTTCCACGGTATCGCCTGTGCGCAGGCCCCATTTGCGGACCTGGTTGGGCGAGACGTAGATGTCGTCGGGACCGGCGAGATAATTCGCTTCGGGACTGCGCAGGAATCCGAAACCGTCGGTCAGCACTTCGATCGTGCCCTGGCCGATGATTTCCTCACCGTCTTCGGCGACTTCCTTGAGAATGCCGAACATCAGGTCCTGGCGGCGCATCGTCGAAGCGCCTTCTACTCCCATTTCCTCGGCCATCTCCACGAGCTCGGCCGGGGTCTTTTTCTTCAGTTCTTTCAGATGCATCTTGCTTGGTTTCCGAATGGAAAAGTTTGGATACGGCCGGCTGATCGAGGGGCTTGGGGAAAGCAGATCCGGGCTTGCGGACGGGCGTCGCAGCCCAATGCCGGTGGTCTGCCCAGATAAGGCCTGCGCGGCCCCCGGTCAACGGAACACTTCTCCCAGGCCGTGCAAGCGGGACAAACTGCCTCGCCCGCACGCCGGACCATCATTCGGAGGTAGGATTCAGAACGGCTTGACGACCACCAGGACGACGATGATTGCGGCAGCAAGCCCGGGAATTTCGTTCAGCAGACGCAGCGTCTTGCCCGTAAGGCTCCGCTCGCCACGCGCCAGCTTCTTGCCGTAAGCGACAAGCCAGCCGTGATAGCCGCTCAGCGCCACGACGAAGAGCAGTTTGGCATGCAGCCAGCCCTGGCTCCATGCGCCGATCGAGCTGGCCAGCGCCAGTCCGAAGAGCCAGACCATGATCAGTGAGGGAGTCAGGATGATCTTGCGCAGCTTGGCTTCGCGATCGACCCACTTCGCCTCCTCTTCAGAGCCGGGTGCCGACTCCTGATGATAAACGTAGTATCGCGGGAGCATGAAGAGCCCGGCCATCCAGAAGATCACGAAAATGATGTGGCCGGCTTTCAGCCAAAGGTAGGTGGTCTGCAAAATCTGCTCCATGAGTCACCTCTGGCGCGTGAAGGCCGCGCCCTCCTTCCTTCTACACTTACGCTTGGCGCTGCCAGGCTCGAACGACCCGCAGCAGGTCCTCGACATGGGCAATCGGCGTATGTTGACCGATCCCGTGGCCGAGGTTGAACACGTGGGGACGCCCGGCGAAGGCATCAAGAACCGCATGGGCCTGTTTCTCGAGCTCCGCACCGCCCGAAAGCAGCAGCAGTGGATCCAGGTTGCCCTGCACGGGCATGCCTTCGGGCAATTCGCGCGCGGCCCAGATCGGGTCTATCGTCTCGTCGATCCCGACGGCGTCGACTCCGGTCTCGCGGGCATAGGCGGCCAGCTTCTCTCCGGCGCCCTTGGGAAAGCCGATGATCGGTGTCTGCGGGTGCAGGGCCCTGATGCGCTCAACGATGCTCGCATTGGGCGCCACTACCCATTTCTCGAACTGCGCGGGGGCAAGGCTGCCCGACCATGAATCGAACAGCTGGATGGCTTCGGCGCCGGCCGTGATCTGGCCGCTGAGGTACTCGACTGTCACGTCGACGATTCCCTCGATGATCGCCTCGAAGGCCGCAGGATCGCGATAGGCCATGGCCCGGGTCTCATGCTGGTCCCGGCTCCCCTCGCCTGCGACCATGTACGTCGCGACGGTCCAGGGGCTTCCTGCAAAGCCCAACATCGTCTTGTCGGCATCGAGCGAGGCCCGAACCTTGGCGACGGTATCGTAAATCGGGGAAAGCCGCTCGGGCACTGCGGTGAGTCCATCGAGCATATGATCGACGAGGCGCGGGCTCAGTTTCGGCCCTTCGCCTGCAAGGAACTCGAGATTCTGTCCCATCGCGTAAGGTACGATGAGGATGTCGGAAAACAGGATCGCTCCATCGAATCCGAAGCGGCGGATTGGCTGCAGGGTAATCTCGGCCGCGGCGTCGGTGTCGTAGACCAGCGCGAGGAATCCGCCCTTCTCTGCACGCAAGGACCGATACTCCGGAAGATAGCGTCCAGCCTGCCGCATGAGCCAGATTGGGCGTTTGCCGGAATTTTCGCCACGGAGCGTGTTCAGAAGGAGGCCTGGCATCGCGTTTCGGGTCCGATCAAAAAAATAAGAGATTTTATAAAAGGATGATGGAGTCTGTTGGCCCTGTGGATATCGGGGACGGGCGACCCTTGCCCGATTTGTCCCGGATTGAACAGGGTGAAGTGGCCGATGCGACTCTCCCTCGCTGCAGAGTCAATCAAACGTTTTGCGCCTTATCCCCAGCCTGTGGAATGACTCCGCGGACTGTCCACAAGTACCCCCTGTGGAATCTGGACGATGGGGACGGAATCGCCGTCGCGAGTTGTCACCGGATCGCTCCCGTGGTTTATGCCGCTACATATCCACAGGCCGCCACAAGGACCTCGCGAGATCGCATTCATGGCGCGAATTCACCTACATCTGCTTTCGGATTCCACTGGCGAAACCTTGGAAATGATTGCCAAGGCAGCGCTCGCCCAGTTCGATGACAGCGAAGTCCTGCGCCATTTCTGGCCAATGGTCCGCTCGCAGCAGCACCTCGACCGCATCATGGGGGAAATCGCCGCGAATCCCGGTCTCGTCTTCTTCACGCTGGTGAATGAAGAAACGCGCGGAAGGCTGGAAGAGCGGTGCCACACGCTGGGGCTTCCCGCCCTTGCCGTGCTCGACAACGTGACCGACGCGCTCGAGGCGCATCTGGGACAGGAAGCGAAGGGACGTCCCGGCCGCCAGCACCGCCTCGACGAAGCCTACTTCGCGCGCGTCGACGCGATCCAGTTCACGATTGCCCACGATGACGGGATCGCATGGGAAGACTGGGAAGATGCCGACATCATCCTCGCGGGCGTATCGCGCACGTCCAAGACGCCGACGAGCATCTATCTCGCCAACCGCGGCTACAAGGTCGCGAATATCCCCATCGTGGTGGAAAGTCCGCCGCCCCAGGCCCTCTTCGGTCTGCGCCGGCCGATGGTAGTCGGTCTGACGACGGCGCCGGAGCGCCTCATCCAGGTGCGCCGCAACCGCCTGCTTTCGCTGAGCCAGTCGCCCGATACCGACTATGTGCAGGCGGAAAAGGTGGAAAGCGAGGTCAAGTACGCGCGCCGCATGTTCGCCGATAATTCGTGGCCGGTCATCGACGTCACCCGCCGTTCGATCGAGGAAACGGCTGCGGCGATCATCAACCTGTACAACGAGCGCAAGGCCTCGGGCATCAAGGGCCCGGTCGGACCCAAGCCGATCTGACTTTTCGGGAAGCACAGCAAAGACAATGATCGTTCTCGCATCCAAGAGTGCATCGCGTCGCGCGATGCTGGAAGCTGCCCAGATTCCCTTCTGCACGCAGCCGGCACATGTCGACGAACGTGCGATCGAAGCAGATCTTGGCGCGGTTCCGGCTGGTGAAGTCGCGCTCGCCCTCGCCAGGGCCAAGGCCCTTGCGGTTTCGCATAATGCACCCGGTACGCTGGTGCTGGGCAGCGACTCCCTCGTCACCTGCGACGGTTTCCGGTTCGACAAGCCCGGAACGCGCGAGGCCGCGACCGAACATCTCCGCTTTTTTTCCGGCAAGGTCATGAAGCTGCACAGCGCGGCAGCCCTGGCGCGCGATGGAGAAGTGGTCTGGGCCGAAGGCGGCCTCGCCGAACTGCACGTGATCGCCATGTCCGATGGCTTCATCGCCGATTACCTCGAGGCCGAATGGCCCGAAGTGTCAGGCTGCGTCGGTGTCTTCCGCTTCGAAGGCCGGGGCGTGCAGCTGTTCGAGAAAGTCGATGGCGACTATTTCACCATCCTGGGCATGCCGCTGCTCAAGGTGCAGGCGGCACTGCGCGAACTGGGAGTGATGAAGAAATGACTTTTTCCTCCCGGCCCCAGCCCTATGCCGAAGTGATCGGCGATCCCATCGCCCAGTCCAAGTCCCCGGCGATCCATAATTTCTGGCTTGGCAAGCAAGGGATCGATGCGCGCTACGAGGCCTGCCGCGTCGCTTCCGGCGGCTTGCCGGATTACCTCGCGGCTCGCCGCGCCGATGCCGGTTGGCGCGGTTGCAACGTGACGATGCCGCACAAGGAGGATATCATTCCGCTGCTCGACCGGCTCGATCCGCTCGCGCAGAGCATCGGTGCGGTCAATACTGTCGTGCGCGAGGAAGACGGGACGCTGGTGGGCTACAATACCGATGTCCCCGGCTTCCTAGAACCGCTTCGGGAGCGACTCGATCAGCAGCACCTATTCCGCATGGCGCGTGTCCTCGGCACCGGCGGAGCTGCCCGCGCGATCATTGCCGCGCTTTCCCGCAAGGGCTTCGTGCTCGTCCTCGCCGGTCGCAATCCCGAAAAGGCGCGCGCCCTGCTCGAGGAACTGGCAACCGGAGACGACCACCACGCGATCGACCTCGCCCATTTCAGCCAGGCGACCGATTTTGCGTTTGACGACCGCAAGGGCATCATGGACCTCGTCGTCAATGCCAGCCCCTTGGGGATGACCGGTCAGGCACCGCTGGAATTTGATTTCAGTCATGTCCCTCCCGGCAGCGTGATCTATGACATTATCACCAGCCCGCTGGAGACTTCTTTTCTGAAGGAGGCGCGCGAGGCCGGGTTCGAGACGGTGGACGGCCTGTCCATGCTTATCGGCCAGGCTGCTTTCGCCTTCGAGAAGTTCTTCGGCACATTTCCACTGCGCGACTCGGATGCCGAGCTTCGGGAGATCCTGCTCAAGTGACTGCGACTCGACCCCGGATCCTCGGTCTGACCGGCTCGATCGGCATGGGCAAATCGACAGTGGCACAGATGCTGCGCGAACTGGGCGTTCCCGTGTTCGATGCGGACGCGGCGGTGCATGCGCTGCAGGGCCCGGGTGGCCGCCTGCTTCCGGCGATCGAGGAAGCCTTTCCCGGAACCACCGGCGCGCGAGGCGTGGATCGGCCGAAGCTGGGCGCCGCGGTCTTCGGGGACAAGGAAAAGCTCGCCCGGCTCGAAGCCATCGTGCATCCTGCCGTGGCCGAAATGCGGCAGGAATTCCTCCGGGAAAACTCAGATAAACCTCTGATCGTATTCGATATCCCCCTCCTTTATGAAAAAGGCGGAGCGCAAGGGCTCGATGCCGTGGCCGTCGTTTCCGCCCCCTCCGGGGCCCAGCGCGAAAGGGTCCTGGCGCGGCCGGGCATGACGGAGGAAAAGTTCGAGCAGATCCTGTCCCTGCAGGTACCGGACTGCGAAAAGCGGGCGCGGGCCGACCATGTCATCGACACCGGTACAAGCCTTGCCGAAACGCGCGAACAGGTCGCCCGATTGGTTGCTGCGATGGCTAGCGCATAATTTCCTTTGTCAGCCCCTTGCACACGGGCCTCAGCAGGCAGATATGAGAAGTGATGAGAGAGATCATCTTCGATACCGAAACGACGGGGTTCGACCCCAAAAACGGTGACCGGATGGTCGAAATCGGTTGCATAGAAATGGTCAACCGAGTGCTCACTGGACGCACCTTCCACGCCTATTTCAATCCCGAGCGGTCGATGCCGGCCGAAGCGGAGGCCGTCCACGGTCTTTCCGATGCTTTCCTGGCCGACAAGCCGCTGTTTGCCGAAAGGGCGCACGAGTTTCTCGACTTCATCGAAGACAGCCCGATGGTGGCGCATAACGCCGGGTTCGACTTCAACTTCATCAATTTCGAATTGCAGACCTGCGGTCATGCGGAAGTCAGCCGCGATCGGATGGTCGATACCGTGGCCCTGGCCAAGGTTCGCCATCCCGGCGCGAAGCTTTCGCTCGATGCGCTGTGCACACGCTATGGCATCGACCGCAGCCACCGCACGAAGCATGGCGCCCTGCTTGACGCGGAACTGCTGGCACAGGTCTATGTCGAGCTTCGCGGAGGCCGCCAGATCGGCCTCGAGCTGGGAGCCGAAATCACCGAGATCGTGACGGAAACGAAGATCCTCACACGAAGGGATCGACCTTTCCGTCAGCCGCGTTCCCACGCGGCCACCGAAGAGGAACTCGCCGCACATGCGGAATTCCTCAAGTCGGTCGATACCCCGCTCTGGGGTGCCTGAACTCTAGCAAGAGGAGAATACGCCCATGGATATCCGCGTCTCCGGTCACCAGGTCGATACTGGCGAGGCCCTTCAGGTCCACGCTGGTGAACGTCTTACGGCGATCATCGAGAAGTATTTCAGTCGGGCCTTGTCCTCGCACGTGACCTTTGGCCGAGCGCCCGCCGGCGCGTTCCGGTGCGATATCATCATGCATGTCATGCAGAACCTGGTTCTCAAGGCCACCGGTCTTGCCCATGACGCGCACGTTGCCCTCGACCAGGCCGCGGAAAAGATCGACAAGCAGCTGCGCCGTTACAAGCGCCGTCTGAAGGACCGCCACGAGCAGTCCGCCCATGCGATCGCTGCCGAGGAAGCAGCTTATACCATCTTCGAGGAAACGCCGGTCGAGAACGAGGACGAGATCGAGGCCGATGCGCCGCTGGTCATCGCCGAGACTCGTGTCGACGTTCCAGAGGCAACGGTATCCGATGCGGTCATGATGCTCGACCTGCGCAATACCACGGCCTTGTTCTTCAAAAACGCTGGTACTGGTCGGCATAATATGGTTTACCGCCGCGGCGACGGTTCGATCGGCTGGGTCGAACCTCACTGACGCCGAGCAGTGACGTCACCAGGCGTTTGAATTCCTGATCGGAGGAGAGGACGTAACCCCCGGATTTTCCGGGGGTTATGAGCGTATAATAAATGGCAACCGGTCAAGACTAGAATCAGATTTGAAATGAATGGTCTTTTTACTCTTCTGCCTGAGGCCGTCGTTGCGACCGCCGCAGACAGCAAGGATCTTATCCTCAGCGAGCTCGCCGCCCTTTTCGCGCAGGTCTATGACCTTGAGCGCGATGCGGTGCTGGCACGCATGCTCGAACGCGAGGAACTGGGCAGTACCGGCTTTGGCCGTCGTATTGCGATTCCGCATGCCCGCATTTCCGGTCTGAAGCGTCCGGTGGCTGCATTCATGCGGCTCGAATCTCCCGTGGAATTCGATTCTGCCGACGGAATGCCGATCGATCTGGTTTTCGGCCTGCTGTCGCCGGATGGCGCCGGTGCCGCGCATCTCCATGCCCTCGCCGCGATCTCGCGGATGATGCGCGATGAACGCATGCACGATGAATTGCTCGAAGCCCCGGGGCCGGAAGTCCTCTACAGCCTCCTGAGCAACGTCATCGACCGCGACGCTGCCTGACATGACAGAGGCCGACAACGCCGATGCGGCCGGTGCGAGCCTGCACTGGCGGGCCCTGGAAAACCTCTATGCATCCGCGGCCATCAACGAAAAGTTTCGCTCGGCTCTCCAGATCACCGGCGAAGGACTTTCGTGCATCACGTTCGATGTAGGACCCGATTGCTTTCATGCCGCCGGCGCCGCGCATGGCACGATCTATTTCAAGATGCTCGACGACGCGGCGTTCTACGCAGCGAACACGCTCATCACCGATCGCTTCCTGCTGACCACTTCGTTCAACCTGCTGCTCAGCAAGCCGATCAAGGGTGGAACCGTTCGCGCCGAGGGGCGCTGGGTGAGTGGCCGACGTCGTGTGCTCGTGGCGGAATCGCGGCTGATCGACGAGGAAGGCGACGAAGTCGGACGCGGAACCGGCACCTTCATGCGTTCGCGCATCCCGCTTTCCGGCCTTCCCGGATATTCGGCCGCCTTTACGGCCCAGGGCTGACCGGTGGAAGCGCGCCTGCCTGCACACCTCGAAGTCTCGAGTCTGCTTCGACGGGTCCAGGCCGAAGGAGGTTTCGCAACCGTTCTCAACAAAGGTGAACGCGACGCCGGAACGATCATGGTCGTCCTTACCGAAAATGGAGCGAATACACGCGCTTACGAGCGCATGCCGCAATTGGACGGAACCCGCCAATGGACTTGTTCAAAGAAGCAAGACATTGAAAAACCATGGGAAATATCAGAGTTCATCGCGCGTCGGGCGGATCAGGACCCCGATCTCTGGGTCATCGAGCTTGATATCGCGCATGGTGAGCGTTTCATCGGAATTGGGTAACGAATCCGGTTGACTTGCAAGGAATGCAAGGTAAGGGGGCCGCAAACGCGAAGGCGGCGCGGGAGGCATTTCGGCCACACCAGCTAGCACGCAGCCGGGGGATCGTCGGCAGGCGCGGTACAGTATTTCAATGCCGGTAACGGCATTCTGTTCCCGCTTGTGTCAGATGGGTCCACCGCTTTAGACCAAGGCTTGATGCGAACCAAATTGCAGTGGGCGAGCGCAGTGGCGCTGGCCGCAACGGTGTTTACCGCATTATTCAGCGCCCAGGGGTCGGGCGCGGCCACGTCGGACATCGTTCCGATCCTGGCAAAACCGGAACCCCAGGTGAGTTTCGTCTCCGAACCGGTGGTTCAGGCGCTCCCGTCCGAAGATGACGGGATCGTTACGGACGATGACGGTGACGACCAGGTCATCGCAGCCGACACCTTGGCTCAGCTCGTCGCAGAGCAGGGCATGCCCGATGCAATCGGCAAGCAGCTGCGCTGCCTAGCCGGTGCGATCTATTTTGAATCGCGCGGCGAGTCCCTCGAGGGGCAGCTTGCCGTCGGGCGCGTGATCATCAATCGCGCCAAATCGGATCGCTTCCCCGATAACTTCTGCGATGTCGTGTTCCAGCGTTCGCAGTTCTCCTTCGTGCGCGGAAGCCGCATGCCGAAGATTCGCGAACAATCGAAGGATTGGCGCCGCGCGCTGGCTATCGCCACCATCGCGATCGACGGCAGCTGGAAAAGCCCGGCCAAGGGCGCGCTGTTCTTCCACGCCGCCCGTGTGTCGCCGAACTGGCGCCTCACGCGCCTCGCCCAGGTCGACAACCACATCTTCTATCGTTGATGGCCCGCCCGCCCCTACGGGCGGGCTCTTGCCTCACTTCCTCAGTTCGACCCAGACCGGTGCATGGTCGCTGGCCTTTTCCCGGCCGCGATGCGCCTTGTCGACGCCGCAGGCGACCAGTCGATCGGCCAGCTCGGGCGAAAGCAGGGCATGGTCGATGCGAAAGCCATGGTCGCGCTGCCAGGCCCCTGCCTGGTAATCCCAGTAGGTCCAGACGCCGCCGCGCGGATTGTGGGTGGCGATCGCATCGGTCCAGCCGTCGCCGAGCAGGCGGAAGTAGGCATCGCGCGATTCCGGCTGCATCAGGGCGTCGGCGGCCATGGCCGATGGCGACCAGACGTCGCGGTCATGCGGGATGACGTTGAAGTCTCCAGTGACGATGGCGGGAACTTCCTCGGCCCTGATCGCGGTCATACGCTCACGCAGGCGCTTCATCCAGCGCAGCTTGTAATCGAACTTGGGTCCGGGCACCGGATTGCCGTTGGGCAAGTAGATGCACACGACCCTGACACCGAAGACATCGGCTTCCAGATAGCGTGAGTGATCGTCCTCGGGCTCCCCGTCGAGGCCTCGCTGGACTTCGACCGGCGCTTCGCCATCGGCAAGGATGGCGACGCCGTTGAAGCTCTTCTGGCCATGCCAGATGCCTTTGTAGCCCAGCTTCTCGAACTCGGCGATCGGGAAGCCCTCGTCCTGAGACTTGATTTCCTGCAGGCAGGCGACGGCCGGGCGCGTCTCCTCGAGCCATTCGAGCAGACGGGGCAGGCGCGCCTTGACGCCGTTGATATTGAAGGTTGCGATTTTCATGGCGCCTTCTCGGCAGTCAGGCGCCGGTTCGTCAAGCTCAGATGCTGAAGCTGGACCCGCATCCGCACCCGGCGGCGGCATTGGGATTTTCCACCCGGAAAGCTGCCCCGCCCAGAGATTCCACGTAATCCACGATGCAGCCGCTGACGAGATCGAGGCTGACCGGATCGACCACCAGTTTCACGCCGTCGGTTTCGGTCACCGAATCCTCGCTTTCGGGGGCGTCGGCAAGGCCGAACTTGTACTGGAACCCGGAGCAGCCTCCTCCCTCTACCGAGAGGCGCAGGATCGCGGCCTTGCCCTGTTTGGCGGCAATGGTGGCCACGCGCGCGGCGGCGGAAGGGCTGAGAGTGAGGTTCTGCTGGTCCATATCCCGGATGTAGGCTTCCCTGCCCCGTGCGGCAAGGCGTCGAGGCAGGAGCGACGCAGTGCCGAAAGACAGGGAACGGTGGCTGACCGGCCGATTTCTTCGGCGATCAGGCCATCTGGATATATTCGCGCATTGCTGCGGCTTCCGACTCGACCTTGTCGATGCGGTATTTCACGAGGTCGCCGATCGATACCATGCCGACCATGCGCGCTCCGTCCATGACCGGGAGGTGGCGGATGCGCCGCCGGGTCATCATGGCCAGCGCGGTCATCACCGAGGTCTCGGATTCCACGGTCACGGCCGGCGCCGTCATGACTTCGCTTACCGGTTTGTCGAGAACGCCGGGGCCGAATTCGCGCAAGCGGTAGATCACGTCGCGTTCGGAGAACATGCCGGCAAGGCCTTCGCCATCCAGAACCGGCAAGGCGCCGATGCGACGTTCGGCCAATATTTCCACGGCCTCGCGAACCGTGGTGCTGACCTTGCAGGTAAGAACAGTATCGCGGCCTTCGATAATGCGCCCGATCGTCATCGTCGTATTCTCCCTGTTTTGCTTTGCAGGCGCAGAATATCACAGGTTTCGGGGACTAGCCACTTCGACTGACAGATGGCGCTGACTGTCACGAGGGCCTTGCGACAGCGGCCCGCAAGGCGCAAATGAGACGCAATGATACCACGCTCCCCCCTCGAAGATCCGGTCAATGCAACCCATGCCTGGAACCGGTTCAGGCGTATCATGCGCTGGATGATGACGATCACGGTCGGCCTCGTCCTGGCCTCGGTGATCCTGCTCTACCGGTCGAACGGCATGGTTTCGGTGCATCTCTACATCGCGACCGCGCTTGGCATCGGCTTCACGATGCTGTTGGCATCGGCGCTGATGGGGCTTGTGTTCCTCTCAAGCGGCACCGGCCACGACGAATCGATTATCGATCCGCTCGATGACGATACCGAGCTCTGACCCGGCCGTTCAGTTAGCCGCAGGGCGCAGGCGATAGTCCTCGACCGGCGCGCCGCCGATCAGGTGCTCCTGGATGATCCGTTCCAGGACGTCCTCGTTGCAGGAATGATACCAGACGCCGTCCGGCCATACGACCGCGATGGGGCCGGATGAGCAGATGCGCAGGCAGTCTGCCTTGGTGCGCGCAACGCCGCCGCCGCTGTCCGTTTTCGGGCCGTCAAGGCCGAGCTGCTTGAGCCGCTTTTTCAGGTACTTCCAGCTGGCTTGCCCCTTTTCAGGACTGCAGCATTCACCTTTCTGCGGCTCGGCACAGATGAAGATGTGGCGTTCGATGGAAGCGCCGCCTGCCTTGGCGAGGGCTTCTTGGGCCTTGTCGAGTTCGTGGCGGTGCTTGCTCATGCCCGCCAAGTAGGAACCGAAAGGGCGCAGGTCCAGTGCGCGCGAAGCCGCAGCGAACCTTTGGCCTCAGCCTTTCTTGCCGACGATCCGCGAGATTTCTGCCGCAACCATGCGCTCCACCAGCGGGGGCAGGTTCTTCTCGAGCCATTCGGCAAGTGCGGGACGCAGCAGCTCGCGGGTAAGTGATTCCAGCGAGGTTTCGCCCGAGCGCACGATCTGCGGGGGCGCGCTGGGCTCGGACAGCATGGCCAGGGCCGCAAGGGATTCGCGCATCGATGCGCGGACATTGTCCTGGATCAGCGAAGGTTCTTCGTCATCCTTGTCCATATCGGGCTCCAGCTCGGCGGTTTCCTGCAGTTCGAGCACGTCTTCGAGGCCCTCGTCCTCTTCTTCCTCAAGCTCGATGACGCCGGCAGTGGCGCGACGCGTGCGCTCGACCTTGGCGCCCGCGCGATTGTCGCGCGCGATTACCTGCTTGATCGACTGCAGGATCTCGTCGACCGAGGGTTCACCGTTCTGACGCATCGTATAGGCCCCTTCGCATACCTTGTGACAAGGCAGACACATGCGCGGCCGAATCACTTTGGCCCCGATTCGCCGCACATGCTTAATTCTGTGGAATTTCACCGTCCTGCAGCGGCGTGTCAACGGTCCGTGTCGATTGAGCGACCGGCGCGGGATCGTCGTCCCAGTCGAAGACCTTGCCCCTCACCCGCTCATAGTTGAGTTCGGGATCGTAGAGAATGCCGCCATCGAGGTTGAGATCGCGCGCTTCGGCACGGCCCATGGCGGCAAGCAGGGAGAAGCCCGCGACATAAGCATTGCGCTTGGCGGTGACGAACTGGACTTCCGCATTGAGCAGTTCCTGCTCGGCATTGAGGATGTCCAGGATCGTGCGATTGCCGACCGTGTTCTCGGCCCGCACGCCTTCGAGGCTGAGCTTGGCGGCATCGACCGCGACCTGGGTCGAACGGATCAGATCGTTGGACGCGACCCATGACGTATAGGCCGAGCGAACCTGCGCGATAACCTGGCGCTCGATGCCGATCTCGTTCTCCAGCGCGGAGGAAGCCGATGCCTGTGCCTGCCGCCGGCGCGCCGCGGGGAGGCCGCCCTGGAACAGGGGAATCGAGATCGAGGCACCGGCCTGTGCCGAAGTATCGGTCTGGGGCACGGATTCGGTGCCGATACCGCCGAGGGTGCCAAGGTAATTGTTGTAGCTGCCCGAGGAAAATAGGCTGACCTGGGGCAAGCGGCCCGCCCCGGCTACGTCGATGTCCTTTTCGGCGGCCTTGGTCCGCTCACGCGCGGCGATCAGGTCGGGATTGTTTTCGAGGGCCTGGTCGACGGCTTCCTGCGCCGTGTTCGGCAGGTTCGGAAGCGGCGGCGGGGCCTCGAGCGCCTCCGGAGCCTTGCCGATGAGCTGGATGTAGGTCTCGCGCGCGGCGGCCAAGTTCGCCTCGGCCGCGCGGGCATCGCTTTGTGCCAGCGCCAGACGCGACTGCGACTGGGCAACGTCGGTGCGAGTGACGTCGCCGATTTCGAAACGGTCGCTCGTCGCCTGGAGGTTGACCTTGAGGACATCGACCTGGTTGCGGTTGAGCCCGACGATGGCCTCGTTGCGGATCACGTCCATGTAGGCCGCCACGACCGAGGAAAAGACCGAGCTTTCCGTACCGCGCAAGTCGGCCTGCCCGGCTTCGACGCGTATCTTCGCGGCCTTGATCTGATTCTTGACTGCGCCGCCCGAATAGATCGGGACGCTGAGGTCCGCTCCTGCGTTGACCAACCGCTCGGGGGCGGTGAAGGAAGTTGCGCTTTGCTTGACGAATTCGGTGTAGCGCCCGCTCGTGCTTACGCTCGGCAGGCCGGAGGCCTTCGCGATGGGCACGTTTTCGTCCACGCCGCGCTGCTGGGCTCGCGCGGCCTGCAGCGTCGGGTTGGTCTGATAGGCAAGGACGAGGGCCTCGCGCAGCGTGTCGGCGCGCGCGCACGGAGCCTGCATCGCGGCGATGCAGGCCATTCCCGACAGTAGCCCGGCACGCCCCCACACGAACCGGGTCATGGTCAGAAGCTCCAGCGTTTCGGAGCCGCCAGTTCGGGGAGCGCAGGAATGCCGATTTCGGCGAGCGGGAGCAGCGACACGACGCCAGCGGCCTTGCGGCCCGACGCGAGGCGCGAGACGCCGCGCACCATGAGGCCGGTGACGATGCGGCCGTCTTCGGCAAGCTGGGCGGCGATGCCGACAGGCAGTTCCTCGATCGCACCGTCGATCACGACGAGCGTATAACCGCCCTCACCCGCCATCGCGCCGGCTTCGGCCGGGTCGACGGCGTCGAGCGAACCGACCAGCGGACGCAGCAGCGCGGCAAGGTAGCCGGCACCGTCGCCGATGAGCAGCGCCTTGTCCTGGGCGGTGGGTTCGGCCTCGGCCAGCATCTTCGCTTGCACCAGCGGCGCGGCGAGCGAGCGGCCATTGCCGAGCGGGATCGCACGGTCGATATAGGCGGCATCGCGCATGGTATCGGGAACGAAGTCCTCGCGGGCGATGCCGGCCATTGCCGCAAGCACCCAGGGCTCGTTGACCCCGCTGGTGCGCAGCTGGCTGGTGATCATGGCGCGACGGGCCGCGCTCACGGAATTCTGGGCGGACGGGGCGGACCGATCCTCGGTCAAGGTCATTTCGTGCTGTTCCCTCGATACTTGCAGGGCCGATGCGTGCCATTTGCATGGGTTGCAAATTCGGCATTTGTGGGGCGCCTTCTAGGACAAGGTGCCTGCGAGGCCAAGCGCTTTGACAATACGCTCGTCGAGTTGTCGTAGCGCTTTGACGATCACCCCGTCCCGCCGTATGGGGACCGGCAAATCCACGATTTCCGCGAACCGGGAGCGCAATTCCATGGCCGATATGGTGACAATCCGCGAAGACGACCTGATCGACAGTGTCGCCGATGCCCTTCAGTACATCAGCTACTACCACCCGATGGACTACATCCGCGCGCTGGGCGACGCCTACGAGGCCGAGCAGGGCGCAGCAGCGAAAGACGCCATCGCGCAGATCCTGACCAACAGCCGCATGTGCGCCGAAGGCCATCGTCCGATCTGCCAGGACACCGGCATCGTCAACGTCTTCATCGAGTGGGGCCAGAATTGCCGTCTCGAATCCGACCGTAGCCTGCAGGAAGTGGTCGATGAAGGCGTGCGCCGCGCTTACGGCAACAAGGAAAACAAGCTGCGTGCCTCGGTGCTGGCCGACCCGGCCTTCACCCGCCGCAATACCAAGGACAACACCCCGTCGGTCCTGTCCGTCTCGATGGTTCCGGGAAGCAAGGTCTCGGTCGACGTCGCGGCCAAGGGCGGCGGTTCGGAAGCCAAGTCGAAGTTCAAGATGATGAATCCCAGCGATTCGATCGTCGACTGGGTGCTGGAAATGCTGCCGCAGATGGGTGCCGGCTGGTGCCCGCCGGGCATGCTCGGCATCGGCATCGGCGGCACCGCCGAACACTGCGTGAAGCTGGCCAAGCAGAGCCTGATGGAACCGATCGACATGGCCCAGCTCAAGGCTCGCGGCCCGCAGAACGACATCGAGAAGCTGCGCATCGAGATCTTCGATGCAGTCAATGCCATGGGCATCGGCGCGCAGGGCCTTGGCGGCCTCGCCACCGTGCTTGACGTCAAGATCCTCGACTGGCCGTGCCATGCCGCGAACAAGCCGATCGCGATGATCCCCAACTGCGCGGCGACCCGCCATGCGCACTTCACGCTCGACGGTTCGGGCCCGAGCTTCCTCGAGACTCCCAAGCTCGACGAGTGGCCGCAGGTCGAATGGGCACCGAGCAGCGAGGCCAAGCGCGTCAATCTCGACACCCTTACCGCCGAGGACGTGCAGAGCTGGAAGCAGGGTGACCGCCTCCTACTCAACGGCAAGATGCTCACCGGACGCGATGCCGCGCACAAGCGCATCCAGGACATGCTCGCCAAGGGCGAGGAACTGCCCGTCGATTTCAAGGGCCGCGTGATCTACTACGTCGGCCCGGTCGATCCGGTGCGTGACGAAGTTGTCGGTCCGGCCGGCCCGACCACCGCGACGCGCATGGACAAGTTCATGGACATGATGCTCGACCAGGGCCTGCTGGCCTGCGTCGGCAAGGCGGAGCGGGGTCCGGCGGCGACCGATTCCATCGCGCAGCACAAGTCGGCCTACCTCATGGCGGTGGGCGGCGCGGCCTACCTCGTTGCCCGCGCGATCAAGGAAGCCAGGGTCGTCGGTTTCGAAGACCTGGGCATGGAAGCGATCTACGAGTTCACCGTCGAGGACATGCCGGTCACCGTGGCCGTCGATTCCGAAGGCAAGAACGTCCACCAGCTCGCCCCGCTGGTCTGGAAGGAAAAAATCGCCAAGGAGCATCTGCTCGCCGACTGATCCCGGCGGGCAAGGCCGTGGGCATCCGGAGCATCGACGAACGACGCACCGGATTCGATCGGGGAACTGGCGCGGAAGGGAACTTTCGCGCTATTCCAACCGTGCATGACGGATCTTTCCAACGAACCCAGGGTTCCGGCGCGGCTGGTACTGCTCTCGCTCGCGGCCCTTTGGGCGTGCTATTTCACGGTCGCGACGCTGCGCGGCGTGGTGATCGGCTTCGACTTCGTCTGGCCGATCATCTCGCGCCGGCTGACGATCTGCATCCTGTCCATGCTGGTCATGGTGGCGGTCTGGCCGCTGCTGCAGATGCTCGACCGCAAGTCGGCCGGGGTGCGTCTGGCTGTGGTGCTGATGGGCGCCCTGCCCCTGTCGCTGGTCCTCAGCCTGATCAACAATACGATCTTCTCCGACATCGAATATGACGAGGACCAGGGCGGCAAGCACGAGACCTCGGTGACGACGGACAAGGGTAACGTGCGCATCTCGCGCGACGAGGCCGGAAACATCCTGGTCGACCTGCCCAATTTGCGCGAAACGGGAGGGCCCCTGGACGATGGTACCGGGGCTGCGGGGGAAGAGGCGGTCCCGGATGTTCAGGTACGCCCCACTCGGCGCAAGGACGGCGAATCCGCCATCACCATTCATACCGAAATACCCAAGGATGCCGCGTTCAAGCGCTGGGCGTCCATCGCCGACACCGCATTCGGCCGCTACTTCCTCGTCCTTGCCTGGGCGGCGCTCTACTTCGCACTGGCCAAGGCGGAGGAAGCGCGTGCGGCTGAGCGGCGCGAAGGCGAATATCGCCGTGCGGCCGAAGCGGCGGAGTTGCGCTCGCTGCGCTACCAGGTCAATCCGCACTTCCTGTTCAACACGCTCAACTCGCTCTCCGCGCTGGTGATGACCGGAAAGCAGGACGATGCCGAAACGATGATCCAGACGCTTTCCACCTTCTATCGGCGGACCCTGTCGGGCGATCCGACCGGCGATCTGCCGCTCACGGAAGAGATCGAGCTGCAGCAGCTGTACTTCGCCATCGAGGCGGTGCGTTTCCCCAATCGTTTGCTGACGAAGATCGATATTGACGATGCCGTCGTCGATGCGAAGGTGCCGGGCATGATCCTCCAGCCGCTGGTCGAAAACTCGGTCAAGTACGCGGTCGCCGCCACCCAGAGGCCGGTGACGATCGCCATTGCTGCGCATCGCGAAGGGAATGAACTGGTGATTTCGGTAAGCGACGACGGCCCCGGTGTCGAAGCGGGCAAGGCGCAAGGCTGCGGTATCGGTCTGGGCAATGTCCGTGACCGGCTGCGCGCGCGCTATGGCAGTGCGGGCAGCATCGATTTTGGAAAGACCGCCGATGGCGGCTTCGCCACGGTCCTGAGAATGCCGCTGGAGCATGGCCGTGGCTGAACTGGACGCAGGAAACGGCGCTGCGCAAGGTCCCCTGAAGACGCTGATCGTCGACGACGAGCCGCTCGCGGTCGAGCGCATGCAGGTGATCTGCGCGCGCATGGAAGGGATCACCGTGACCGGTACCGCAAGCGACGGAGAAGCCGCGCTGCGTCTGATCGATGCGCTGAGGCCGGATCTTGTGCTGCTCGACCTGACGATGCCGGAAACCGATGGCCTTACCGTTGCCCGCAGGCTTTCCGGCAAGGCCGAGGCGCCTGCGGTGATCTTCGTGACGGCGCACGACGAATTCGCGGTCGAGGCCTTCGATCTCGATGCGGTCGACTACGTGCTCAAGCCCGTCGCCCCCGATCGGCTGCAGCGTGCTATCGGCCGGGTCATGGCAAGGCGCGGTGAACGCACTGTCCCGCCTAGCGAGTGGCTGGAGGAATTCTGGGTGCCGCACCGCTCCGAACTGGTCCGGATCCCGGCAAGCGACGTGCAGCGTATCGATGCCGAACGCGACTACGTGCGCCTGCACGTGCCGGGGCAGAGCTACCTGCTGCTCCAGACCATCACCAGCCTTGAGCAGAAGCTCGATCCCGAGCATTTCATCCGCATCCACCGCAGCTGCATCCTGCGCCGCGATTTCGTGGCCGGACTCAAGCACGAAGGGCTGGGCGTTTGGGCCGCCGAGACGGGTGATGGAGAGGCCCTGCGGATCGGCCGGACCTACCTGCCTGCCGTGAAGAAGATGGCCGGCCGCTGAGACTCGCGCCTCCAACTTCCCGCATTGTCCGGAGGTGCAAAGAAAACGGCGGGCCGTGAAGCCCGCCGCAGGTATTTTTCCGGGTCTTATTTTTTTGGGACCTCGTTGGTTCGCAAGGCATCCGCCTCAGCCGCCGAGCTGCGCTTCCTGAGCGGCTGCGATCTTGCTCGCCATCAGCGTCTTCGCGCTCTCCAGGGCCTGGCGATAGCACTGGGTCTTCTCGCGTGAGTGGATGCGCGAACCGGTATCGTAGCGATCGTATTCGCAGGCGCTGCGGGCGGCACGGTCGATGCGGCGCTCAAGGGTCTGCTGGCCTTCGACAGAAGCCAGATCGAGATCGGAATAGCGGACCTCGACATCCTTGGCGTAAGTCGGGGCTGCGGTCATGGCCAGGCCAAGAAGTGCGGCGGCGGCGAGCGGGGCAGTCGTGAACATCGTGTTTCCTCCTCGGGTCTGAGCCGGGGCGGAAGGTGTTCCGGGCGGCTCGATGTGATCGTTCTGCCGCCGATTCCCTGCGCCTTCACGCGCACGTCGACCGCGGGTCGTTCGATCTCGACGAAGGGGGTGCCGTGGGGACGAACGACATATGCACTCGACGAACGGCGAGCATCTGCCCGGACGAAACCGTCCAATCTGCCGGTAAACTGTCGGAAGGCGCGCGATTCGGCCCCGCGATTCGCGCATGTGCTGGCAAGTTGGCTGCGCGCGATGTAGGGTGCGAAGGCAATGGTGGGCCTGATCATCGTCTTCTGTCTGGGCGTTCTCAACTTCGCTGCGCACAAGGCCGTTCTGGAAAGCGGGCACCCGATGCTTGCGCAGGTGCCCTGGTTCTTTCAGCCGTTGGGGGGGCGTCTCAGCCTGATCGTCGAATTCGCGATGTTGCTCGGCGCGATGGTCATGGCCGCGGCGGGATCGTCCGGCTGGGCCTGGGTCTACGCTGTCTATACCGTGCTCAACGGCTTTTCCGCATGGCTCATCTACAGCGGCAAGCTGTGACGGGAACCGCAGGGCCGCGGCCCGGTTTTTCGATACATGGGAAACGCGAAGAAAACTTGGCTCGTCTGCAACGCGGCGAGCGGCAGCAACGACGATGAAGCCGTAGCCGAACTGGTCAGCGCGCTGGACAAGGCTGGCATGTCGCCGGCCCGGCGTATTCGTTTTCCGGACGAAAGCGCGCCCAGCCCAGAGCAGCTTGACGCGCAAGGCGTCGAGCTGCTGGTCGTGTTCGGAGGCGACGGGACCACCCATAGCGTCGTGACCGAGGCCTACGGCTGGGGCGGCGCTCTGCTGGTCCTGCCGGGCGGAACGATGAACCTGCTGTCCAAGCGCCTGCACGGTGATGTTCCCGCGGCCCAGATCGTCGACAGGCTGGCGAAGGGCAACGCCCGTCGCGTCCGCCCGCGCGTAATCCGCTCGCGTCATGGCGAAGGGCTGACGGGAGTGCTGGCCGGTCCGGGCGCCATCTGGAACGAGGTGCGCGAGGCGATGCGCTCTTCCAACATCCTCGAAGTGGTGACGACGACCCGTGAGGCCATCGCCCATTCCACAAGCGCGCCCAAGGTGGTCTGCGAAGGTGTCGACTGCGGACGCAAGGAGGGCTATGCGGCGATCACCGTGAACCCGCATGACACCGGCCTCGAAGTAAAAGGCTATTATGCCGAGACGCTTGGCGACTTTGCCGGGCAGGGTATCGCGCTGCTCAACCGAAACTATCGCGATGGCCCGCATGACCAGTTGGGCATGCACGAAACCATCCGGCTCGTCTGCCCCGAGGGAGAACCCATGGGCCTGTTGATCGACGGCGAACCTTTCGACGGGGGAGCCGAGGACCAGTTCACTCTGGCAAATTGCGAAGTAGACCTGTTGGCGACTGCCGATGCACGGTAAGGTCTCGAACATGTATTCCGGGCCGATCAAGCTCTTCCACCTCAGCGACATCCATTTTGGGTTGGAAGATCGCGAGGCCCTCGCCTGGGTGGAGCAGTGCATTGCGCGCGAGAAGCCGCATGCGGTCGCAATCACCGGCGACCTGACGATGCGCGCGCGGCATCGTGAATTCGCTGCGGCGACCGACTGGATTTCCGCGCTCGACGTGCCGGTGACGGTCGAAGTGGGCAATCACGACATGCCCTATTTCAACCTGCTTGAGCGTTTCACCACGCCCTACAAGCGGTTTCACAAGATCGAACGCGTGGTTGAGGCGCAGCTGGACCTGCCCGATCTCGCCATCGTGCCGCTCAAGACGGCGACCCGGGCGCAGTGGCGCTTTCCCTGGTCGAACGGCTGGGTGACGCCCAGGGCACTGGAAGAGACTCTGGCCGCGATCGACGCGCATCCTCCTGGGACCCGCATTCTGGTCACGGCGCACCACCCGCTCACCGAACGTGGACCCGGCGGCAAGCTCCTCACGATTGACGGAACGCGGGCGATGGAAGCGCTGGCCGAGCGCAAGGTCGCTGCGATCCTGACCGGGCACATCCACGATCCGTTCGATCTTCTCGAGCAGACCGCGCGCGGGCCGCTGCGCATGATCGGTGCCGGCACCCTTTCGCGCCGCATCCGTTCGACGCCGCCGAGCTTCAACGAGATCCTGATCGACGGGGACGAGATCCGGGTCACGGCCCGCAATCTCGAGCAGGTCCCCACGCCCGACATGCAGATCCGCGAAGTGCCGGAGAACGCAATGCCGCCGCGCGAAAGCGACGAACCGGTGGCGCCGGTCCGCGCCGTCCCTCCTGTCGATCCGCCGGTGCACTGAAGGTCGGCAGGGCGTTCCTTCCGGGATGGTGCCTGCGATCCGAGACGCAGAAAAGGCCGCACCGTCTCATGACGATGCGGCCTTCTTCATGGATCGACCGCCGCACGGCGGGGGGTGTTCGGTGCGGCGGAAGGCTCCTCCGTCTGCGATATTCTCAGTAGTCGTGGTCGACCGAGCCAATGCCGTTGATCTGGCTGCGCAGGGTCGCCGGCTTGCGGACCAGGCTGACGTTGCCTGCACCATTGATCACGATATCGACGAGATTGCGGGCGCCGACGGTCACGTCGCCAACGCCGTCGATCCGCACCACGGCATCTTCGGCGTCGACTTGGCCGACGTCGATCGAGCCTGCGCCTGCCGAGGTGATGAACAGCTTGCGAACCCGGCCCTTGGCATCGAGATCGACTGCACCCTCAGAGCGCAGCGTGAACTTCTCCTGGTCGAGACCGGCGAGAGTCACGTCGCCCGGCGCGTCGAGGTCGAGACCGTTGATCTCGGGCGCGGTGATCCGGACCTTGATGCCGCGGCTGGAGCGATACTTGCCCTCGATGCCGAGGCGACCGTTCACCCAGGTCAGGCGCTCGACGATCTTCTGCGGGCCGGTGACGATCATCTCGGACGTATCACCGCGGGTGAAGCTGAGCTGGACCGGGATCTCCATGGCCAATTTCGCGCCGGGCTCGACGGTGAACTTGCGGGTCCTGTCGGGCCCCTGGTCCTTGTCGTCCTCGCCGATGGTCCAGCTCCAGCCATGGCCTTCGGCAAAGTCCCGATGCAGCTTTTCGCCGCCGATAACCCATGCCGAGCCGAATGCGACGATCGAAAGGATCACGCCGCTGGCGAATACGATGAGCAGTTTCCTGAGCATCTCAGTCTCTCCTTCCTACGTCTTTTCAGTCTTCTGCGTGGATGGCGGGCTCGATCACCCGGTAGTGCAGGCGGCCGAACCACATCAGCGCGTTGACGATCCAGATGCTGATCAGCGTCAGCAGCGCGCCGGCTGCGACCGAGGCGCTCATCATGCCCAGCCCTGCGAGGATCGCGACCAGCCAGCCACCGGGAAAGCCGTTGAAAGGCCCGACGATCAGCACGAAGCCGCCGGAAACGAAGATCGCCAGGACCGCCACGAACAGGCCGAAGACGACGCCGATGATCGGCAGGACGATCGGCAGCAGTATCAGGATGTCGATCGTGGCAAGTCCCATGAAGGCCAGGATTGCGGACCAGGCCGAAGACGGCGAGCGGGCGCTTTCCCAGTTGCGGAAACCGGCCTCGAAGCGCAGTTCGCGGGCGAGGCGGACGGGATTGCCGAGGGCGGCGGCGACTTCTTCCTCGCTGCGCCCGTCTGCGGCGCCGGCGTCGAAATGCTCTTCGTAGTCGGCGACGATCTCGGCGATGTCGTCCTGAGGCATGCCCTTGAGGCCGGCCTTCAGGCGCTTGATGAACTCGTTACGCTTCATGGCTGGTCTCCCCTTCCTTCATCGGCGCTTCACTGCCGAGGATGAGGCCGTTCACGGCGGTGGTGAAGGTGCGCCAGTCGCCAACCTGTTCGGCCAGGCGTTCGCGACCGGTATCGGTGATGCGGTAGTACTTGCGCGGCGGACCCGAGGGCGATTCCTCGAGGTAGGTGGTCACGAGACCTTCCGACTGCATGCGGCGCATGAGCGGATAGATCGTGCCTTCGCCCATATCGACCGCGTCGGCCATGCGGCTCGCGATCTCGTAGGCGTAGCTGTCACCGCGCGACAGCAGCGCCAGGACGCATAGCCCCAGCACCCCTTTCTTCAACTGGATTTCGATTTCGGACATCGAATCATCTCCTGCGGATGCCCAGTGTATATCGCAAGCTACTGTGTGATGCAAGGTACCATGTTAAAGGTAGTACATGTGCATTGATTGGTACCTCTCTATAAGAAGGTATCGGGTAATGTTCTGCGTGGGAAAAATCGCGTGTTCGCTGCAGCTTGGAAGGCCCCGGCATCGCGGGCGGCGCAACTTAAGCGTTAATTTACCATGTTGCGCCAGAAGGGAGGTCAATTCGACTTGCTGGGGATTTCCGCATGGACAGTTTGCGCGGTCAGTTTTCTGGAGAGGACCAGCCCGAGGAGGGCTCCTTCCACGAACAGGACAGCGGCCGGGAGCCGCCCGCCATCATCGGCAAGGATGAGCGGCGCATGCAGGTGCGCGCCTACAATTTCTGGGCGAGTCTGCTGGATAACCGCCAGTTTCCTGACATTGCCGACCTCGATCCGGAAAGCCTCGGCGATTTCGGGCCCTATAGCGTGCTGCTGGACTTCACCCATGGCGCTGACGATCCGGCGATCGTCTATCTGGGAGCGGAACTGGCCGACGAATGCGGTACGACCGGTGCGATTCGCGCACTGAGCCAGGTCCCCACACGCTCGCTGCTGTCGCGTATCACCGATCACTACATGCAGATCATCGCCAACCAGGCGCCGATCGGTTTCGAGGCGGAATTCGTCAACCAGCGCGGCGCGACGATTCTCTACCGCGGGATTCTCCTGCCCTTTTCGCGCAACGACGACCAGATCGATCACATCTACGGTGTCATCAACTGGAAGGAGCTGGCCGACCAGACCAGCACCGACGCGCTGATGAAGCAGATCGACGAGGCGGTCGAGACGCGCCCTGCCATGCTGCGCAGCACGATGCCGCTGACCGGCTGGGCTGACGGCCCGCTCGATCTCGGCATGGTCGAACCTGTCGAGGGACCGGCCGGGATGGACCTGTCGCTCGAAGGGTACGAAATCGACGACGACGACTATTTCGAAGATGCGCCGATGCCGGCTGTCCACCGCGAGATGGAACTGGGCGACTGGCTCGCCTCGGCCCGCGAACAGGCGATGCTCGCGCGCAGCAGCGAGGAACGCTCGCGCCATGCGCTCTACGAGGCGATCGGCCTCGCCTACGACTTCGCCCTTGCTGCCGAGAGCGCGCCCGACGATTTCGCCGAACTGGTGGAAGATGCCGGTCTCAAGGTGCAGGACCGCGCGCCGTTGATCCCGCTGGTCAAGCTCGTCTTCGGTACCGACTACGACAAGACCCGCCTCACCGAATTTGCGACCGTCATCGCCCACGGACGCCGTCTCGGCCTCGAATGCGGGGCGCTTGGGGCGTTCCTGTCCGATGCACCCGGCGGCCTCAAGGCTCTCGTCAAGGAAGAGCGCCGCCTGCGCCGTGAGGAAAGCGGAAAGGGCAGCGGGCCGCTTTCGCGTCACGAGACCCTGATCGAGGGACTGCGTGGTCTCGACCCCAAGCCGATCGAGGACGTCGCTCGCAAAAGCGAGTTCACCGTCCTCGTCGCGCGGCGCCTGGATTCGGGCGAAGTGGTGCTGCTGGGCGAGGTCTGCGACGACGAGGCGCTGTTGGACCGCGCGGCCCGGCAGATCCTCGGATAGGAACCGACCGGGGGCGTTCGACCGGCATTCCTCAGGCGGCGCCCTTGGAAACGGCATCGGCGCCCGCTAGGCTGGCGGGCCAGCGCGCGACAACTGGCCATCCCCGGCGCTTCAGCGGGGGTTAAGGCCGCAAGGGTTCCAAGAGAGACGATGCCGTTTCAGCGAATTGCCGCCCCCCTGATGAGGTTCCTGGCCTTCCTCGCCCTGCTCGGCTGGGCGGCCGCGCCGGCTGCGGCGCAATCGATCCTGCGCGATGCGGAGACCGAGGCCCTGCTCAAGGACATGTCGGCGCCGCTGATCAAGGCATCGGGTCTCGATCCGGCCAATGTCGATATCGTCCTCGTCAACGACCCTTCCGTGAATGCCTTCGTTGCAGGCGGCCAGGCCGTCTATGTCAACAGCGGCCTGATCAACGAGGCGGATACCGCAGGCGAAGTGCAGGGCGTGATCGCCCACGAACTGGGTCACGTCACCGGCGGGCATGCGGTGCTCAATCTGGGTGCCAGCAGCGCGACCAATATTTCGCTGCTTTCGCTCCTGCTCGGTGCGGCTGCGGCGGCAGCCGGTGGCGGTGAAGCGGCGATGGGCGTGATCATGGCCGGCCAGCAGGCCGCCATGGGCAAGTACCTTGCCTATAACCGTTCGCAGGAGGCTTCGGCCGATGCCGCCGGGGCGCAGTACCTTTCCGCAGCCGGGATCAGCGGCCGTGGCTCGGTCGAATTCTTCAAGAAGCTGCAGAACCTCGAGTTCCGCTATGGCTATCGCCCCAAGGACGGCGACGAGTTCTACAGCACCCACCCGCTCACCGGCGACCGCATCCAGACGCTGCAGGATACCTATGAGAAGGACCCGGCCTGGAACAAGCCGGACGATCCCAAGCTGCAGCAGCGCTTCATGCGGATGAAGGCGAAGCTGTTCGGCTACCTTGCCGAACCCAAGGACGTCCTGCGGCAGTACCCGCTGACCGACAATTCGATTCCCGCCCACTATGCCCGCGCCTACGCCTATCACAAGGACGCGCGGTTCGATCTTGCCACGGCCGAGACCGATGCGCTGATCGAGGCCGATCCCGAGGACCCTTACTTCCTGGAGCTGGAAGGTCAGATCCTGCTGGAATCTGGCCGTCCGCAAGAAGCGCTGGCGCCGCTGCGCAAGGCGACCGAACTGACCGGAAACCAGCCGTTGATCGCGACCCTCTTCGGCCATGCCCTGATCGCGACCGAGGACCCGTCGAACTTCAAGGAGGCCGAACGGGTGCTGCGCAATGCCGTAGCCCGCGACCGCGAGAATCCGTTCACCTGGTACCAGCTCGGCGTGATCTATGCGGCCAAGGGCGACATGCCGCGCGCAAGGCTGGCCAGCGCGGAGCAGCAGGTGCTCTCCGGCAACATGAATGCCGCCCTGATGAGCGCGCAGGCGGCCGAGGCGGGCCTGCCGACGGGCACGCCGGACTGGATCCGCGCGCAGGATATCGAGATGCAGGCACGCGCCGAACTGGAACGCGAGAAGAAGCGTCGCTAGGACAGCGCGCAGAAAGCGGCGGCGCGCTTTGCCGCAACGAGGCAGGATCTACGAATGGCTACAGGCATGAAGTACGCATTTTTCGCTGTGCTGATCGCGGTTCTCGGTGTCGGCGGCTGGTTCGGCGGGCGCATGGCGATCGAAAGCGTGGTGCACGACTATATCCTCGATCATCCCGAAATCCTGCCGCAGGCGATGGAGAATCTCCAGAACCGGCAGAGCAGCAAGCAGCTCGCCGGCGTGCGTCAGGCAGTGGAAACGCCCTTCCCCGGCGCGGTGCTGGGCAACCCCGAGGGCAAGGTCACGCTTGTCGAATTCAGCGACTATGCCTGCGGGTACTGCCGCGCGAGCCTGCCTGACGTGATCGAGCTGGTGAAGAAGAACCCCGACCTGCGCATCGTCATCCGCGAACTGCCGATCATCAGCCCGCACAGCCCGGAAGCGGCGAGGATGGCCCTTGCCGCAGCGGAGCAGGGCAAGTTTGCCGAGTTCCACGATGCGATGTTCGCGGCCGGGCAGCTCGACCCGCAGACCATCGAGGCGACCGCCAAGGCCGTCGGCCTTGACATGGAGCGCGCCCGCAAGGTGGCCGAGAGCAAGGATGTGGCGGCGGAAATCCAGCGCAATTACGAAACCGCCGGCAATCTCGGCTTCGGCGGAACGCCAAGCTGGATCGCGGGCGATCGCCTGATTTCGGGCGCGGTGGGCATCGATCAGCTCTCCAGCGCGGTCGCCGACGCTCGGGGGAGTTGATAAAGGGAACATCCTGTCGCAGGGGATTGTTCAGCTTTGCGCGGATCTGGGCTAGGAAGCGGTCATGAGCGTCCTGCCTATCCAGCCCATTCCGTTCTTTGCCGACAAGGACAAGGCCTTCTGGCGCCTCCAGGCGCTCGGCTGGGGCGGGGCCATGCTGCTGCGCACGATGTCGGCGATCGCCAACGACCAGCGCCTCTCGTTCCTTGTCCTGGTCCTGATCGCCACGATCACCGGCTTCTCGATCTCGCTGGTGCTCTCGGTCATCTATCGCACACTGATCACCCGCCGGGCGCTGGTGACCTGGGGCATGACCGCGCTGATCCTGCCTTTCGCGGTGGGCCTCAACGCCTTCATCGATGCCTGGGTCATCTCGCTGTACCGTTCGGACAGCGATGCGACCTTCACCCAGCTGTTTCTCGGCGTGTTCTACCTCGATGCCACCCTGCTCGGGGCCTGGTCCGCGCTCTATTACGCCATCAACTTCTATCTGCAGATCGAGGAGCAGAACGACCAGCTGATCCGGCTGGAGAATCAGGCGACCCAGGCGCAGCTGGCGATGCTGCGCTACCAGCTCAACCCGCATTTCCTGTTCAACACACTCAATTCGATCTCGACCCTGGTGCTGCTCAAGCAGACCGAGCCGGCCAATGCCATGCTCTCGCGGCTCTCGTCGTTCCTGCGCTATACGCTCGTCAACAAGCCCTCTGCGCGGGTGACGGTTGCGCAGGAAGTGGAGACGCTCAAGCTCTACCTCGATATCGAGCGCATGCGCTTCGAAGAGCGCCTGCGGACCACCTTCCACATCGATCCGGCGACCGAATCCTGCCTGCTGCCTTCATTGCTGCTGCAGCCGCTGGTCGAGAACGCCATCAAGTATGCCGTGACCCCGCAGGAAAGCGGCGCGGAAATCACCATTTCGGCGCAACTCGTCGGCTCCATGCTTCGCATTACCGTTTCGGACACCGGCCCCGGCTTGCAAAGCCCCACCACCGACAACAGGTTGTCGGGCATGTCATACGATGGAGGTGAGCCCGTCTCCACGGGCGTTGGTCTGTCCAATATCCGTGATCGCCTGTCCCAGGCCTATGGCGAACATCACCGATTCGAGACTGTCGAACCGATCGAAGGCGGCTTTGCCGTCCTGATCGAAATTCCTGTCGAGCGCCGCGAAGCAGCAGAGGACGTCCCGGAAGCCCCTCGGCTTGCCGCAATGGCTGCACAATGAAACAATTTTGGGTCTCATGCGTTATGGGGCCCGGAGAACGAACAAGATGACCATCCGCACCATCCTCGTCGATGATGAGAAACTCGCGATTCAGGGCCTTCAGCTGCGCCTTGAAAAGTATCCGGACGTCGAGATCATCGATACCTGCTCGAACGGACGCGAAGCGATCCGCAAGATCAAGACCGAAAAGCCCGACCTCGTGTTCCTCGACATCCAGATGCCCGGTTTCGACGGGTTCTCGGTGGTCAAGGGCGTCATGGAGATCGAGCCGCCGCTCTTCGTCTTCGTCACCGCCTACCAGGAACATGCCGTGCGCGCCTTCGAGGCGAATGCGGTGAACTACCTGATGAAGCCGGTCGAGGAATCGAAGCTGGACGATACCCTTGCGCGCGTGCGCCAGCGCATCGCCGAGAAGCGCTCTGCCGACGAGGCGGAGAAGCTCAAGAACGTGCTGGCCGAAGTTGCCCCCGACGCGGTCGAGGCCATGCCCGAGGAAACCGATCCCAATGCCGATCGCTATGAAAAGCTGATCAACATCAAGGATCGCGGCCAGATCTTCCGCATCGACGTTGACAGCATCGAGCATATCGAGGCGGCTGGCGACTACATGTGCATCCGCACGGCAGACAACTCGCTGATCCTGCGCGAAACGATGAAGGACCTCGAGCGCCGGCTCGACCCGCGCGTGTTCCAGCGCGTCCACCGCTCGACCATCGTCAACCTGAACCAGGTCCGCCAGGTCAAACCGCATACCAACGGCGAATGTTTCCTCGTGCTCGATTCAGGCGCGCAGGTCAAAGTCAGCCGTTCGTACCGCGACGTGATTGCGCGTTTCGTTCACTGATAAAGGCGCCGCCGACGGCGCACGAACAGGAAAGGCCAGGGGCTCTCGCTCCTGGCCTTCGTCGTTTGCGGACCTGAAGTCGGACGCCAGCTTACTTCGTCGCGTACTGTCCGGCCTGGGCCTTGAAGTTCTCGCGCGCGAAAGTCTTGGCTGCGGACTGCGTGTCGAAGACTTCGTCCTGCAGGGTCGACTTGACGATCGGATAGCCGCGCGAATTGTAGTGCGTGTCGCGCACGGTCAGCCGGTATTTGCCATCCTCGCCTTTCTGGATGAGGTAGGGTTTTTCGACGCTGTCGTTCATGGCATTTCTCCGGGTCTGAGGGGAGTGAGGTGTGTTGGTTTCGCTATCGCCCCGCAGAAACCATGCGCGGTCTGCTGGCAGGAAAGCGCCGTCCCCAGCACAGGCAGGGCCTGAATCAGGGCGGACGAGGCTGCGGCCGGGATGCTCCGGTGCGAACTCAAATGATCGATTTTCATCTCGATGCTCCGGCAACGTAAGCGGGAGCGCGGATGGTCTCTCAGCCACGAGCGCCTACGAATTCGGATGCTCGTGATCCTTGCGCTATGGTCCCATGCGGCCGCGATTGCAAATCGCGCATCGATGGTGGTTCTCGACACGGGGCCGCGGCCTTGGCATGGACGGCGCCATGAACGACTTCACGCTGACCGGTTTCGACCTTGCCGCCTTCGTTGATGCAACGCTTGCCGAAGACCTCGGCGTGGGCCTGCCCGGGGGCGGGCATGACGTGACATCGGAAAGCGTGATCGACGCCGATGCGCGTTTTGCCGGCACCATGGATTCGCGCGACGCCATCACTGTCGCGGGCCTGCCGATCGCCGCGGCTTTCTTCCGCAAGCTCGACCCTGCGATGGAAATAGAGATCCTCGTCGAGGAGGGCGCCCGCGTCGGGCCCGGGTCGGACCTCATGCGCCTCTCGGGCAATGCCCGCGCCATGCTCACGGCGGAGCGCAGTGCGCTCAACACCGTGCAGCACCTGTCCGGGATCGCAACGATGACGCGCGAATATGTCGATGCCATGGGCGGACACGGCATCCTTCTCGATACGCGCAAGACGATCCCGGGCCTGCGTCACCTCGAAAAGTACGCAACCCGCACCGGTGGCGCGCAGAACCACCGCATGGGCCTGTGGGACGCAGCGATGATCAAGGACAACCACGTCCTCGTCGCCGGCGGCGTCGGTCCGGCCGTGGGGCGTGCCAAGGCGGCGGGCGTGGCCCAGATCATCTGCGAAGTCGATCGGCTCGACCAGATCGAGCCTGCCATCGAAGCGGGCGCGCATCACCTCCTGCTCGACAACATGGGGCCTGACATGCTGCGCGAGGCGGTCGCCTTGGTCGCCGGACGCGTGCCGACCGAGGCTTCGGGCGGCGTCAATCTCAGGACCATCGGCGCGATTGCCGCCTCGGGCGTCACTTATGTCTCGGTGGGCCGTCTCACCCAGAGCGCACCGGCCGCCGACATCGGCCTCGACTTCACGCCGCTGTGAGGCCGCTGCCAGCGGTTCGGGCCGGTCTGGTCCTTGCGGCGCTTATGCCGGCGCCTGCGCTCGCCCAGGCCTATCAGTGCGCCGTACCGCGCAGCATTGCCCCGGTGGGGCCGCAGGCGCCCGACGGGCCGGTCCGCAAGGTCGCCGTCGCGGGCTATACCCTCGCGGCAAGCTGGTCTCCCGATTACTGCAAGATGAGCGGCGAAACGGATTCGATGCAGTGTTCGCGCCGCAACGGACGTTTCGGCTTCGTCCTGCACGGCCTCTGGCCCGAAGCGCGCAAGGGCCCTGCGCCGCAGTGGTGTGCAACCCGGCCACTGCCCTCGCCCGACCTGCTCCGCCGCCATATGTGCATGACGCCCTCTGCCCGCCTCCTCGCCCATGAATGGGCCAAGCACGGCAGTTGCATGACGAAGCGGCCGGAGACCTATTTCAAGGTCAGCGCAATTCTCTGGCGCTCGATCCGCTGGCCCGATGCCGATCGTCTCTCGCGCGAGGACGACCTGACGGTGGGGGATCTGCGCCGGGCCTTTCTTGCCGGCAATCCGGACTGGACCGCGGATCAGGTCGGCGTGGACGTCAGCCGCGGCGGCTGGCTGCGCGCGATCGAGCTTTGCTACGGCAAGGATTTCATGCCCCGGGCCTGCGACCGCAGGCAGTGGGGGCCCGCCGATTCCGCCCCGCTGAAGATCTGGCGGGGCCTGTAGGGCGACAAGGGCTACCTGCGGTCCCTGAAGAAAGCCCTGAGCATTTCCGCGGCTTCGGCTTCCCCCATGCCCGAATAGACTTCCGGACGGTGCAGGCACTGGTCGTGTTCGAAGACGCGCGCGCCATGTTCGACCGCGCCGCCCTTGGGATCGGGTGCGGCGTAATAGAGCCGGGCGATGCGGGCGTGGGAGATTGCCCCGGCGCACATCGCGCAGGGCTCCAGCGTCACCCATAGCTCGCACCCTTCGAGTCGCTCATTGCCGAGAATCCGGGCTGCGGCGCGAATCGCTTCGATTTCTGCGTGGCTGGTCGGGTCGTGGCGTTCGCGCGGGCCGTTGCGGCCGGTGGCGATGACCTTTCCGTCCCTGACGATCACCGCGCCGATAGGCACTTCGCCCGAATCCGCGGCTTCCCGGGCTTGCGTCAGCGCCAGTTGCATGTATTCGGGGAGCGGCCAGCGAGTCATGAGGACGCGCTAGCCTGCGAAAAACCGCGGCGCAACTTGACGTTCACCTGGTGACTCGGTAAGGGCGCGCCTTCCCGTACAAACGGCCAAGATTTTTTTCGAGCGAGAGTAGACATGTCCCGCATCTGCGAACTGACCGGCAAGGGTCGTCAGGTCGGCTGCAACGTCAGCCACGCCAACAACAAGACCAAGCGCGTGTTCCTGCCCAACCTTCAGAACGTCACGCTGATGTCGGAAGGTCTGGAGCGTAGCTTCAAGTTCCGCGTTTCGACGCACGGCCTTCGCTCGGTTGAGCACAACGGCGGCCTCGACAACTGGTTGCTGAAGACTTCCGACACGAAGCTCAGCCCGCGCGCCGTCAAGGTGAAGCGTGAGCTGAAGAAGAAGCAGGCCGCCTGATTTCCGGCTCCCTTCGGGGAGCCTGACAAGGCACTGGTTCGAAAAAGGCGTGCGAGGGTTCCTCGCGCGCCTTTTCGCGTGCCTGCCTGCTTTCCGGTACTTTTCCTGTGCGGTTCTCAGGGCAGGTCGCGTGGATCGACGGAGAGTTTCCAGAGCAGCGTGCGCTGGAAATCCGAAAAATTGTCGTCCGAGATCAGCCAGACGGTCAGGCGATCCTTGCCCTGCGGCACGGCGGCAAGGCCTTCGAAATTGTCGACCGGCAAGCTCGAGGCGATTCGGGCCACTTCCCTTGCGTGCCAGATCGCGCCGGGACGAATCTCGGCCGGGTCGGCGATGGCGATGCGCCCGGCGAATCGCTGCGGCATCGGCCAGACCAGCCGTCGCATCAGGATCAGCAGGCGGCCGTCGGGCAATTGCGTCATGTCGGTGGGACTGAAGCCCTTCGGCCCATCGAAGGTGAAATGCCACGATTTCGGCCGCGTCGCGGGATCGCCCTCGAACACGACCGCGTCGTGTCTGCGATCCTCCAGCCAGCCCTTGAAAGCCTCGCGCAGCAGGACGATTCGCCCATCGGCAAGGCGGGTCATGGCTTCCGGGCCCGAGTTCACGCCCCAGTGGCGAATCGCGCCGGGCCGGACCTTGGCTTCCACGTTCAGTTCGGGGCCGAGCCGAACGATGGAATTGGAGCCCTCCAGGCCCAGCCAGATCGTCCCGGTACGCGGATCGCGCGTCGCCGATTCGACATCGCGATCGGCCTTGTCGTTCCAGCGGCTGATATCCAGGCTGCCGCTCGCCAGTGCGCCGGGTTTTTGGCCCGGCAAGGTGAAGCGCAAGTATCCGCCCGAATCGCTGACGGCGAGGAGCTGTCCGTCCGGCATCGCAAGCAGCGTCGAATAGCCGCCGAACCCGCGCGACCTGCTGGCCATGTGCCACGCGCCTTCCAGTCGGAATGCGCCGAGGTGATAGTGCGGGTCTGTTCCGGGGCGCGGCGTGAGGGCGACGTAGTCGAACGTCATTTGCGCCAGGCGCGGCGCTCTGGTTGAGCGCAGCCAGGTGACGGCTGCAAGCAGGATCAGAAGCAGAAGGGCGATGCTGCGGTGCACAAGGGCTGGATAGTCAATCGCGCGCCCACGGCAAGGCCACTTCGTCGATCAGTTCATCGGCCCGGTGAAAAGCAGGGGATCGAGCCTGTCGGACTGCCACTTGATGCTCCAGTGCAGGTGCGGGCCGGTAGCGCGGCCGGACATGCCGATCTTGCCGATCACCTGCCCCTGCTTCACGTGATCGCCTTCCTTCACAAGGATTTGCGAGCAGTGCAGGAAGGCGCTGTTGAGGCCCATGCCGTGGTCCAGCATCAGCAGGTTTCCTTCCAGCGTGAAGGGTTTTTCCGCCGCGAGGATGACGACGCCGTCCGCCGGAGCGACGAAGGGGGTGCCGCTTGTGCCGGAAGTTATGTCGATACCCGAATGGTAGCTACCCGGTTCGCCGCGATAGATGCGCTGCGAGCCGAAGCGGCCGGAAATGCGGCCCTTCACCGGCCAGATGAAGCGCTGGCGCCACCCTTGCGCGCCGGTTTCCATCGCCCGCGCTGCATTGATGCGGTCAAGCTCGGGCTGCCGGATCTTCATGAAGGCCTCGGAAGGCCCGCCTGCGCGGCGCGGAATGTTGATTCGCTCAATGTGCCAGTCGCGCGGGGAGACGGTGAGCGTCTGGCGATAGGTCGTGCCGTCCTTCATCCGTGCGGTGAGGATCTCCTCCGGCGCGGCATCGCGGTCGAACGCGGCGAACCAGGCGCCGTCCGGCGCGATTCGAACCGCTTCGCCGTCAAGCCTGAGGTCGGTGGTTCCCGCCGGGGCGACGCCGCGAATCCATCCGCCCTGGGTCATCTCGCCGGAGAAGGCAATTTCGGCCGGGCGCGGCGCTGCAGCCGGAGAGACCGGGGCAGTGGTCGAAGCATGGGCGGAACCGGCAGGTTCGACCATGGCGTTACCGGCAAGGATCAGGCCGCCAGCAGCGGCAAGGCCGCCAAGCTTCAGCCAGGCGAAACGCGTATGGAGGCCCTTCATGCCTTCCCGAGGAGACGCCGGGTGGCAATTTCCGCGGTGGCATAGGGTTCCTGCCGCTCTACGCTCCAGTAGCGCAGGGCTTCGAGCGAGATCTTCTCACCGGTTACGGCGCAGGTGACGAAGTGGCCGGAGCTGATCACGCGGAACCCGTTGGGTCCGTAGCTGAGGGTTGCGGGACGTTCGGCAGATGACATGAGCATGGGTGATTTCTAGCAGAGCCTCGTGGTCAAAACAAATCGCCTTGTCGCGGCCGCTCCGGTTTCGTTCTTTCCGGTCCGGTCGCCGGCTTGCGCGGGGCGGCCACAGCGGGCGCGGGCTTGGGCGCAGGAGACACCGAATCGCCTGAACCGGTGGTGACCGGCAGGTCCCCGTCACGGAATTCGAGAACCAGCGCCGCTTCCCGGGCTGCCAGTTCGCGGCTGGTCACGGCCCTGCCCTCGGTCGTCTTCACCAGGGCATAGCCGCGCTGCAGCGGCAGGCGCGGATCGAGCTGGGGCAGGACGCGCGAAACCGGGGCAAGGCTGTCGCGCGCCATCGACCAGCGGCGGGTGAGCAGGCGCGGCGTCAGGCCGGTGCGCGCCAGCCTCTCGCTGCTCGCCTGCGCGCGGTGGCGCAGCAGCGCGAGCGGCCTGCCGACCGAGCCCAGGCGCTTTTCGGCGTTCGAAGCGCGGTCCTGCAGGCCGCGGCGCAGGCGATCGGTCAATTCGTCCAGCTTCTGCGTCTTCGCGGCGAGAATCGCATCCGGCTTCGGCAGGCGCTGGACGCGCGCTTCTAGCCTTTCGCGTCCCAGCGTGACCGGCCGGAGGGCGCAGCGGCGCTTGCGCAGGGCCAGCTCGTCGAGCGTCGCCATCAGCTCTGCGCGCACCGGCACCGCGATTTCGGCGGCGGCGGTGGGCGTCGGCGCACGGCGATCGGCGGCATAGTCGCACAGGGTTGTGTCCGTCTCGTGTCCGACTGCGGAGATCACCGGGATCGAGCACTCCGCCACGGCGCGCACGACTGGCTCCTCGTTGAAGGCCCAAAGGTCCTCGATGGAGCCGCCGCCGCGTGCAACGATGACGAGATCGGGCCGCGGCACCGGGCCATCGGCGGGCATTTGCGAGAAGCCGCGCACGGCATTGGCGACCTGCGCAGCCGCGCCCTCCCCCTGCACCAGCACCGGCCAGACGAGCACGTGGCTCGGGAAGCGGTCTGCCAGGCGATGAAGGATGTCGCGGATCACCGCGCCGGTGGGTGACGTCACGACGCCAATGACCTTCGGCAGGAACGGCAGCTGCCGCTTGCGCTCGGGCGCGAAGAGGCCCTCCTCGGCCAGTCTGGCGCGCAGCTTTTCGAGCAGGGCGAGCAGCGCGCCTTCGCCTGCGATCTCCATCGAATCGATGACGATCTGGTACTTGGAGCGGCCGGGATATGTAGTCAGCTTGCCGGTTGCGATGACTTCGACGCCGTCTTCGGGACGAAAGGCGAGGCGCTGCGCATTGCCGCGCCACATCACGCCGTCGATCACCGCCTTGTCGTCCTTGAGTGCGCAATAGAGGTGGCCGGAGGCCGCGCGCTTCACGCCGGAAAGCTCACCGCGCAGGCGCACGAAGCCGAAACGGTCCTCGACCGTGCGCTTGAGCAGTGCAGAAATCTCGCTGATGGACAGCGGCGCGGCGTTGTCCCCGGCCGATTGCTTCGCTACCAGCCCACCCCTACGACCATCTCCATATTCGTCGTCATCGTAAGACTCATCGAAAGGCCGCGGCATGAATATCCTTCTTCTGGGCTCGGGTGGACGCGAACATGCGCTGGCCTGGAAGCTGGCGCAATCCCCGCGCTGCTCCACGCTTTATGCAGCTCCCGGAAATCCGGGGATTGCCGAGGCGGGAACCTGCGTGTCGCTCGATGCCACCGATCATGGGGCGGTTATCGCCTTTTGCAACGAGAAGGAAATCGGTCTTGTCGTGATCGGTCCGGAAGCGCCGCTGGTCGATGGACTTGCCGATTCCCTGCGGGCCGAGGGCATTCCCGTGTTCGGCCCGAGCAAGGCGGCGGCCCAGCTCGAAGGGTCCAAGGGGTTCACCAAGGACCTGTGCGAGCGCGCCGGAATCCCGACCGGTGGCTACGTGCGCGTCTCCAGCGAAGCGGACGGTCTGGCTGCGCTTGAGAAGTTCGGCGCGCCTGTCGTGATCAAGGCCGATGGCCTTGCCGCGGGCAAGGGCGTTACCGTCGCCATGACGATGGAGGAGGCGCAGGAAGCGGTGCGCGACATCTTCGCCGGCCGCTTCGGCGAAGCGGGCGCGGAAGCCGTGATCGAGGAATTCCTGGAAGGCGAGGAAGCCAGCTTCTTCGCCTTGACCGATGGCAGCACCATCGTCCCCTTCGCCTCGGCGCAGGACCACAAGCGCGTCGGTGACGGCGATACCGGCCCGAATACCGGCGGCATGGGCGCCTACAGCCCGGCGCCGGTGCTGACTCCGGCGCTGGAGGCAGAGGCAATGACGCGTATCATCGCGCCGACCGTCCGCACTCTCGCCGACGAGGGCATGCCCTATTCGGGCGTGCTGTTCCTCGGCCTGATGCTGACAGAGGATGGGCCGAAGCTGATCGAGTACAATTGCCGCTTCGGCGATCCCGAGTGCCAGGTGATGATGCTGCGTCTGGAAAGCGATCTCGTCGATATCCTCCAGGCCTGCGCCGAGAACCGCCTGGGCTCGATCCAGCCGCCGCGCTTTGCGAAGGATGCCGCGTTGACTGTCGTCATGGCGGCCAAGGGTTATCCCGGCACGCCGGAGAAGGGCGGCAGCATCGCAGGGCTTGCCGCCGCGGAAGCCGATGGTGCGAAGGTATTCCATGCGGGTACGGCACTCGTGGACGGACAGCTCGTCGCCAATGGCGGACGCGTGCTCAACGTCACCGCCCGTGGAGTCTCGGTCGGCGATGCGCAGGCGAAGGCTTATGCCGCCGTCGACGCGATCGACTTCCCGACCGGCTTCTGTCGCCGCGACATCGGTTGGCGCGAAGTGGCGCGTGAACAGAGCCAGGACTGACCGGAAGGCGGCGATGCTGGAACGTGCCGGTGCCATTCTCAAGCTGGCGGTTGCCCTCGCGATCCTGATCGCGGGCTGCGGCGTCGGATTTTACTACGGCATTTTCCTGCCGAACCATGCCGAGGTGCTGGAAGCGCGGCGCCAGGCAGAGGTCGAGGCGGAAGCCGAAGCGCGCCGCGCGGCGCAGCAGAAACAGGCTGCCGAGGCGGCCCAGCGCCAGCAGGCCGCGCGGGTGGAGTACGAGGATTGCGTCAATTTCGCGCAGCTCAATTACAAGAACCGCTGGGCCAAGAGCTGCCGCGCCATGCACGAGAGTGATGTGGCGGAGTTCCAGGACTGCCTGGACAACTTCTTCAGCACCGAGGAATCGTGCCGTCGGCGTCATCCGATCCGGCCCGAGCGCGGCTGTGCCCTGCCCTCGCAGATGGCCACCGCCCTTTCCGATGACCGCGACCGCGCCAAGGACCAGTGCCTTGGCAAGCTGCAGGCAAGCCAATCGGGCGGGCTTGGCGTTTCCGAGGATCCGGGTTCGTTCTGAGCCCGTCGAGGTTCGCTCATCCTGAGCTTGCCGAAGGATGAAGGTTCAGCTGGCCTTTTCGCCTTCCAGCAGCAGCTTGACTACCAGGGCAAGGCGCTTGGCGTCCTCTCTTGCGAGATGTTCCTTGGGCAGGCGCAGCTTGGCTTCCTCCAGCGCGGCAACGACTTGGGGCCGCGTGAAATTGTGCCGCACCAGGTACTCGCCGAGGAAGTGCACGGCGAAAGGCACAGGTGCCTTGAGGCCGTGTGCCAGCAGTTCGAGCCAGTAGGCATCGAGATCGGCGTCGGCATAGACTTCGCAATCGCCGACGAACCGGGCCATTTCCTCAAGGACCTGCGCGGCGGGAAGACCTTCCTTGCGCAGCATCTCGCGGCTGATTCCGTGGAGTTTCTCGGCCTCCTCGGACCAGTCCCAGTGGCGCCAGGCTTCCAGCGGGCGGATCAGCCAGGCGCGACTTTCTCCGTCGATCCGCGCGATGGCGACTTCGATAGGATAGGATTGGCCGTACTCGGGCAGGCAACTCGCCTCGAAATCGATCAGTGCCGGACAGCTCAATCCGCGGGTGCTCCTCAGGTGAGTTTTTCTGCCATCAGTGCCTGCAGGCTCCGCTCGGGACGGGCTCCATAGTGCGAGATCACCTCGCAAGCGCAAATCGCGCCAAGTTTCAGGCTTTGTTCGAGATTCATGCCACGAACATGCGCAAAGAGGAAGCCCGCAGCGAAAAGGTCGCCCGCGCCAGTGGTGTCGACGACGCGCTCGATCGGCTCTGCCGATACCTCGGCGCGTTCGCCGCCCGACAGCGCCACTGCGCCCTCGGGACCGCGCGTGACCACCAGGACCGGGATCTTCGGCGCGAGCATGGCCAGGCCCGTCTCGAAATCGTCGTTCTGCACAAGAGCGGCCATTTCATGCTCGTTGCAGAACAGCACGTCGATCTGACCGTCATCGATGAGGGCGATGAAATCGTCGCGGTGGCGGTCGATCACGAAAGTCTCGGACGGGGTGAAGGCCACCTTGCGGCCCGCGGTGCGGGCAGCGGCGATGGCCTTGCGCATCGCGGCGCGCGGCTCTTCGGGATCCCACAGGTAGCCTTCGAGATAGAGCACGGCGGCCTTGGCGATGGTCGCTTCGTCGAGCGCTTCGGCGGGCAGGTAGTGCGAGGCGCCGAGGAAGGTGTTCATCGTGCGCTGGCCGTCGGGGGAGACGAAGATCAGGCAGCGCGCCGTCGGCGGATCTCCGGCGCGCGCGGGGGTTTCGAACTCGATGCCGCCGGCGCGGATGTCATGGGTGAAGACCTCGCCGAGCTGGTCCTGCGCGACCTGGCCGATGAATCCGCACTTTGCGCCGAGCGAGGCAAGCCCGGCCAGCGTGTTGGCGGCCGAACCGCCCGATATTTCGCGCGCGGGGCCCATGGCGGCGTAAAGATCGCGGGCCTGGTCGGTGTCGATCAGCATCATCCCGCCCCGGGCAAGGCCGAGTTGTTCGATCAGGCTGTCCTCGCAATTGGCGATGACGTCGATGATAGCATTGCCGATGGCGATGACGTCCAGTGTGGGCGCCACGGGGTTGGATGCCATGTAGGGAAGGTCCTTGACTGATCGGATTGGGAAAAGACGATGCGGCCTGCCTACCGCGCGCCCTGTCGCTCCGCAAGCGCGCGGGCGAATTGCCCCCGTTGACAGCGAAGCGACGGCGCGCGATGCGCAGGCCAGCCATGATCATGACATCGTCCGGGGCTTCCCTGCATCGTCTTCGCGGACCCATCGCCGCCTGCATCCTTGCCATGCTCGTCGCCGCTTGCGGCGTGAGCCCGGGCGGGGTCTCGAGCGCGTCCGGCAATGGCGGCGCATCGCGGGTGCCTCCCGTGCGCCAGCCTTCGCGCACGTCGCCGCGCGATCCCAAGTTCCTCAACCTTCCCGGCCTTGAAGGCGTGATCGGGGCAAACCAGAAACAGCTGGTGCGTCAGTTCGGCAACCCGCGGCTCGACGTGTGGGAAGGCGATGCGCGCAAGTTGCAGTTTTCCGGAACCGCCTGCGTACTCGACGTTTTTCTCTATCCCACAACCTCCTCGCGCGAGCCGGTGGCAACCTATCTCGATGCGCGGCGCGCCTCGGATGGGCAGGACGTCGACCGCGCCGCCTGCGTGGCCGCACTGCGCCAGCCCTGAGATGCTTGCCCCGGGCTCGGGGAAGTTCCGAATTGTCAAAGTTAACCGACGGTGTTTATCATGCCGCCCGATGGCGAAGGGCAGTGTCTTTCTCGTTTCATGCGAACTCGCCGGCGATAGTCCGCCGCTGCGCCGTGAAGGCTACGCCGGCGCCCATGTAACCTGCCTGGTTTCAAGCGAAGACATTCGCGAAGCCATTTGGCTCGCCACCGAAGCCCTCGACGAGGATGAATACGAAATCGTCGATATCTACAGCGCCGTTCGCTTCGATGCGCAGGACTGGCGGGACGACGATGAAATGATCTCGCTGGCCGAGCAGACGCGCAGCGATACCGAGACCCGCTATTCCACGTTCAACACCTGGGGGCATTGAGCCCCCTTCCCGGTTCAGACGGTGAAGCTCTCGCCGCAGCCGCAGCTGCCCTTGGCGTTTGGATTGTCGAACACGAAGCCGGCGGTAAAGTCGTCTTCCTGCCACGACATCGTCGAGCCGATCAGATAGAGCACCGAGGCGCCGTCGATATAGAAGGTGCCGCCCGGCGTCTCGATCTTTTCATCGAGCGCGTTTTCCGCACTGACGTAGTCGACCGAATAGGCAAGGCCCGAGCAGCCGCGCCGCGGGGTCGACAGCTTGACGCCGATCGCATCCTCTGGCGCGTCGGCCATGAGCTTGGCAATGCGCGCTTCGGCGGAAGGCGTCAGGATGACCGCGGCGGGACGCTGACGAGTCGTTGCTGTAGTCGTCATGGCAGCTTCTTTTCCCAGAATTGCGCCGTTCCCGCTTCGGGGTCGAGCGCGTAGTTTTCATAGCCGAGCGAGGCGTAAAGCGCCTTGGCCGGCGCATTGCCGCCCAGCACTTCGAGCGTGACCTTGCAGGCACCGCGGGCGGCGGCTTCGGCTTCCACGGCCTGCATCAATGCGCGGCCGATGCCTTTGCCCCTGTGCGCGGAGGATACCACAAGATCGTGGATGTTGACGAGCGGGCGTGCCGCGAAGGTCGAAAAGCCGGTAAAGCAGTTCGCCAGTCCGACCGGTTCCGTCCCGTCGAATGCGAGCAGGGTGAATGCGCCGGGGAAGGCATCGAGCGCGGGCACCAGCCTTGCGCGCACGGCTTCGTCCAGCCCCTTGCCGCCGCCCATCGGGTCGCGGGCATAGCTGTCGAGCAGCGCAACCAGCGCCGCGCCGTCGCCTTCGTAGCCGTAATCGGCAAGGCGGATGGTCAGCCCTTCGGCAGATTCGGAAGCGGCGAGGGTTTCGGTCACAGCATGCCCAGTTCGAGCTTCGCCTCGTCCGACATCTTCGCCATGTCCCACGGCGGATCCCAGACGAGATTCACTTCGCAGTCGCGTACGCCCGGTACCGCGGCCACGCGCATTTCCACTTCGCCCGGCATCGATTCGGCGACCGGACAATGCGGTGTCGTCAGCGTCATCGTCACCGCCACAGCGGATTCGGGTGAGACGTCGACTCCGTAGATGAGGCCGAGGTCATAGATGTTCACCGGGATTTCCGGATCGAAGATTTCCTTCAGCGCCGCGATCACGCCGTCGTAGATCTCGCCGCCCGGTTCACCGGGGCTTGTATCCTGCGGCTTCTCGGCGAGGAAACCTTCCAGGTAGTCGCGCTTGCGTTCGAGCTTGTCGACTGCGCTCTCGGCCGCGGGAGGCGCGGCGTCTTCCACCCGTGCGCGCGGCGGCGGCGTTGCCGAATCGACTTCCTCGACTTCAAACTTGCGGGATTCGTCGCTCATCCGAATATTCTCCTCGTGCGCTCGATTCCTTTCAGGAGCGCCTCGATGTCGCTTTCGTCGTTGTAGATGCCGAAGCTGGCCCGGGCCGTGGCGGGAACGCCAAGGTGATCCATCAGCGGCTGCGCGCAGTGGTGGCCGGCGCGAATGGCAACGCCCTCTTCGTCGAGGATCGTGCCCAGATCGTGCGGGTGCACGCCGTCGAGCGCAAAGCTGACGATGCCCACCGAATCGGCGGGGCCGAACAGCGTGACGTCGTTGCGCTGGCCCAGTTCCTCGCGCAGGCGGGTGGCGAGTTCGCGCTCATGCGCTTCGGCGACATCGAGTCCGACCTGCTCGAGCCAGTCGATCGCGGCGGCAAGGCCGATCGATTCGACGATCGCGGGCGTGCCGGCCTCGAAGCGCTGCGGCGCCGGGGCCCAGGTCGTCTTCTCGAAAGTGACGCGATCGATCATCGATCCGCCGCCGTGCCACGGGGGCATGTTCTCGAGAATCCCGGAGCGGGCCCACAGGACGCCGACACCGGTCGGGCCGTAGAGCTTGTGTGCCGAGAAAACGTAGAAGTCGCAGCCAAGCGCTGCCATGTCGAGCTTGATGCGCGGGGCCGCCTGGCAGCCGTCGATCAGCACCTTGGCGCCGACTTTGTGCGCCAGTTCAACAAGATGTTCCACGTGGAGCACGGAGCCGAGCACATTGGAAACATGCGCCAGTGCCACCAGCTTGTGGGCGGGCGTCAGCATCCGCTCGGCGGCTTCGAGGTCGATCCGGCCGTCCGCAGTCAGCGGGCAGACGTCGATTTCGACGCCGGTACGCTCGCGCAGCAGCTGCCAGGGGACGATGTTCGAGTGATGCTCGAGTGTGGAAAGCAGGATGCGGTCCCCTGCCCCGAGGTGCTCGACGCCCCAGGTGTTGGCGACGAGATTGATCGCCTCGGTCGCGCCGCGCACGAAGACGATTTCCTCTTCGCGTCCGCCGATGAAGGACGCGACCCGGCGGCGCGCGGCCTCGAAGGCCAGCGTCATTTCCGCCGAGCGGGCATAGACGCCGCGATGCACGGTCGCGTAGTCGCGGCCCATGGCATCGACGGTGGCATCGATCACCGCCTGCGGCTTTTGCGCCGTGGCCGCGGTATCGAGATAGTGCCAGCCACCGGCCATGCCGGGGAACTGGTCCCGCACCGAGATCCGTGTAGCCGCCTGGGTGCTCACAGGATGGCCTCCAGCCGGGCCAGCGCGGCCTCGCTCAGCGCTTCCTCGTCCGGTGCGCCGGTGAAAGCTTCGGCGACAAAAGCCTGCAACATCAGTCGTTTGGCTTGTGGCGGGGTAAGCCCGCGCGAAGCGAGGTAGAACAGGCCCTGCGCGTCGAGTTCGCCGACCGCACAGCCGTGTGCCGCCTTGACGTCATCGGCGTAGATTTCCAGCTCGGGCCGCGCATTGGCCGTCGCGGTGCGGTCGATCAGCATGGCGCGCACCGATTGCTCGGCGTCGGTACCGTCCGCGCCGCGCGCCACGGCAATGCGGCCAAGATAGGTGCCGGTCGAATGCCCGGCGAGAGCCGAGCGGATCACTTGCATCGATGTCGCGTTCTGCTCGCAGTGGGTCACCTCGGTGACGATCTCGAGCGTTTCGCTGCCCGTCGCCAGTTGCGCCGCGCCAAGCAGGAAGTCCGCGCCTTCGGCGAGTTCGACATCGACGGCAATGCGGCCGTAGGCGGGGCCGGCGGTCAGGATGCGCAAGTCGAGCTTCGCGCCCTTCTCGACGCGGATCGCCAGGTGGCGCGCAACCGCGCCCTCACCCAGTTCGACGATCTGGCGCGAATCCTCCTGGCCTGCCGCGACGACGATGTCCTCGCGCGCGATCGGCCAGACGCCGGCCAGCGCGTCGAAGTCGGCATAGCGGAAAGACTCGTCCTTCCGGGTGGGAAGAGTCGCGGCGAGAGTCATGCAGCCACCGCTTCGTAGCCCTCGGCCTCGAGCTGATGGGCTAGTTCGGGGCCGCCCGACTTGACGATGCGGCCATTGGCGAGGACGTGGACGAAGTCCGGCTTCACGTAGTCGAGCAGGCGTTGGTAGTGGGTGATCAGCAGCACTGCTTTGTCGGGTGCGCGCATGATCGCGTTGATGCCTTCGCCGCAGACCCGCAGCGCATCGATGTCGAGGCCGGAGTCGGTCTCGTCGAGGATCGCCAGCTTGGGATCGAGAATGCCCATCTGCACCATTTCGGCGCGTTTCTTCTCGCCGCCGGAAAAGCCGACGTTCACCGGGCGCTTGAGCATGTCCATGTCGAGCCGCAGCAATCCGGCCTTTTCCTTGGCCAGCTTGAGGAATTCGCCGCCCGACAGCGGTTCCTCGCCCCTGCCCTTGCGCTGGGCATTGGCCGCCTCGCGCAGGAACTGGACGAAGGAGACGCCCGGAATCTCGACCGGATACTGGAAGCCGAGGAACAGGCCGGCCGCGGCGCGTTCGTGGGGTTCCAGCTCGAACAGGTCCTGGCCGTCGAAAGTCACCGAGCCGCCGGTCACTTCGTAACCGGGGCGTCCGCCCAGCGTGTAGCCGAGAGTCGACTTGCCGGCGCCATTGGGCCCCATGATGGCATGGATCTCGCCGGGATTGATCTCGAGCGAGAGGCCCTTGAGGATCGGCTTGTCTGCTACGGTGGCCTGGAGGTTATCGATCTTGAGCATGGTCATCCTTCGGCGCTCTCCATCCTGGGAGCGAACTGACTGCGCGCGCTGCGCTTGTCGAACGGCTTGTTGATTTCAGAGACGATGGTTTTCATCACGCTTTCGCGGTCGCCGAGCACGGCTTCCTCGCTGAAGCGCAGGACCCGGATGCCGACATCGGACAGTTTCTTGTCCTGCAGCGTTTCGACTTCCGGATTGGCATTCGCCGGGGAGATCGAAACGACGATCCAGCGAGATGGGCAGGCGAAATCGACGATTGCCGAGCCGACGACGGCCTGGCGCGTGAACTTGACGCCGCCCAGTTTCGAGCCGGAAAGTTCGGCCCAGAGCGCCTCCTGCGCCTCGGTGGGATTGCGGCGCTGATCGCGCGCGCGTTCCTTGAGGCGCTCGAGACGGGCACCGGTGACGTTGAAGCTGCTGCGGGCATCGGCTTTGGGCGCGTCGGCCTTGCTGACGCCGAGAGTCTTGCGTTCGGTCATTAGCCTACGCTTCCTTCCAGAGAGATGCCGAGAAGCTTCTGCGCCTCGACCGCGAATTCCATCGGCAGTTGCTGCAAGACTTCCTTGGCGAAACCGTTGACGATCAGCGCCACCGCTTCCTCGGTGTCGAGGCCGCGCTGCATGGCGTAGAACAGCTGGTCGTCGCTGATCTTGCTAGTGGTCGCCTCGTGCTCGATCTGCGCCGAGGGGTTCTTCACTTCTATATAGGGCACGGTGTGGGCACCGCACTCCTTGCCCAGCAGCAGCGAATCGCACTGGGTGAAGTTGCGCACGCCATCGGCACCCGCCGCCACGCGGACGAGGCCGCGATAGGTGTTGTTCGACTTGCCCGCCGAAATGCCCTTGGAGATGATCGTCGAGCGGCTGCCCTTGCCGTTGTGGATCATCTTGGTGCCGGTATCGGCCTGCTGATAGTTGTTGGTGACCGCGACCGAATAGAACTCGCCCACCGAATCCTCGCCGTTGAGGACGCAGCTCGGGTACTTCCAGGTGATCGCCGAACCGGTTTCGACCTGGGTCCACGAAATCTTCGAGCGTGCGCCCTGGCACAGGCCGCGCTTGGTCACGAAGTTGTAGATGCCGCCCTTCCCCTGGGCATCGCCCGGGTACCAGTTCTGCACCGTCGAGTACTTGATCTCGGCATCCTCGAGCGCGACCAGCTCGACCACGGCGGCGTGCAGCTGGTTCTCATCGCGCATCGGCGCGGTGCAGCCTTCGAGGTACGAGACGTAGCTGCCCTTCTCGGCAATGATCAGGGTACGCTCGAACTGGCCGGTATTCTCGGCATTGATGCGGAAATAGGTCGACAGCTCCATCGGGCAGCGCACGCCTTCGGGAATGTAGACGAAGGTTCCGTCGGAGAAGACCGCGCAGTTCAGGGCAGCGAAGTAGTTGTCATGCTGGGGCACGACCTTGCCCAGCCACTTCCTGACCAGCTCGGGATATTCGCGGATCGCCTCGGAGATCGAGCGGAAGATGACGCCGGCCTGCTCCAGTTCATTGCGGAAGGTCGTGGCGACAGAGACAGAGTCGAACACGGCATCGACCGCGACCTTGCGCGCGCCCTCGACGCCGGCGAGGACCTTCTGTTCCTCGAGCGGGATGCCCAGCTTCTCGTAGACCTTGAGAATGTCGGGATCGACCTCGTCGAGCGACTTGGGGCCGTCCTTCTTCTTGGGCGCGGCCCAATAGTAGGCTTCCTGGTAGTCGATCGGCGGCACGTCGAGCTTGGCCCAGTCGGGCGGAGTCATCTCGAGCCAGCGGCGATAGGCCTTCAGGCGCCACTCGAGCATCCATTCCGGCTCCTCCTTCTTGGCGGAGATGAATCTGACGGTATCTTCGGAGAGCCCCTTGGGCCCGAATTCCTGCTCGATGTCGGCAACCCAGCCGTGCTCGTAGTCGGCCACGCGTGCGGCCGCTTCGCGCGCGGCCTGATCGCGCAGTTCAGGTTGGATCGTTTCCTCGGTCATTCCACTTCCTCGACGAGCTGGACCAGCGAAACCTGCGCCAGTGCCCCGCGCAACGCCGCATTCACTTGCGGCCAGTGCGGTTGCATGTTGCAGGTCCCCTCCAGCGTACAGTCGTGTTTTCCTTGTTCGAGGCAGGCGGTGAGCGCGATCGGCCCCTCGACTGCCTCGACGATGTCGGCAATGGAGATTGTCGCAGGCGGTCTTGCCAGCTTCAGTCCCCCACCGACGCCGCGCGAGCTGCGCATCAGCCCCGCGCCGGTGAGTTTGCTAACGAGCTTCTGCACCGTGGGTCCGGGAAGCCCGGTTTCCTCGGCGAGTTTGCCGGCCGACACGCGCGCACCGCCACAATGCCGCGCTGCAGCGGACATGATGACGACGGCGTAATCTGCCATGCTCGAAAGGCGCATTCGGTGTTGTCTTCCGGACCCGGGTTTCAAATCGGAGTAAATCTTTCCAATTTCACCTAGTGCAGGGTCCGGCGAGTTTCAATGGTCGAATGTGAGAGCGCCTGCATCCGGTTTTCCGGGATCTGCGGCCATGCGGCGCGCCGGCATCCGGACAGCGGGATGAAAAAAAGGCGGTTCCCTGTCGAGACAGGAAACCGCCATCAGGTAATAAAGAACTCGTGCGCATCCCGCTACGAGCCCTTCGGGTCGCAGCTCTCCTGTATGCTGCGACCGCGCTAATTTATTGTAGAATTGCGACACGTGCGCCTAACAGGCTGCAGACAACAATCGATTTTTCATGCCGCTGTGCGGCAAAGAAGCATTTGAGATCGTTCTCTTCCAAGCTTATGCGGAGGCCCGTGATTTACGCCCTTCTTCGTCCCGCCCTGTTCCGAATCGATGCCGAGAAGGCGCACGGCCTTGCGCTCAAGGCGCTGAAACATGCGCCGGCCAGGAAGGCGCCGGGTTCAGCAGCTGGCCTTGCGACGCGAGTCGCGGGGATCGACTTTGCCAATCCGGTCGGCATGGCTGCCGGTTTTGACAAGGACGGCGAGGTGCCCGACGCCCTGCTCGGTCTCGGCTTCGGGTTTGCCGAAGTCGGCTCGATCACGCCTTTGCCGCAGAGCGGCAATCCCAAACCGCGCCTTTTCCGCTTGGTCGAGGACCGCGCGGTGATCAATCGCATGGGATTCAACAATGGCGGCGCCCAGGCGGCGGTCGAACGGCTCGAAGCGCGGCTGGGCAGGCCCGGAGTCGTCGGCATCAACATTGGCGCAAACAAGGATTCGGTCGACCGCGTGGCCGACTATGCGACGATGGCCCGGCTCATGGCGCCGCTCGCCAGCTACCTGGCGGTCAACATTTCCAGTCCGAACACCCCGGGCTTGCGCGCTTTGCAGGACGAATCGTCCCTGACCGGGTTGCTCGATGCCGTGATCGAGGCGCGCGGCGCGGTCTGCGGAGATGACGGACCGCCGATCTTCCTCAAGGTTGCGCCCGACCTAGAACCGGCGGACGTCGATGCGATCTCCCGCATTGCCATCGACCGCAAGCTGGGCGCGCTCATCGTCTCGAACACGACGATCTCGCGGCCCCCCCTCTCCTCTCCGCAGGCCGGGGAAAGCGGCGGCCTTTCGGGTGCGCCGCTGCGCGACCTGGCCCAGCAGCGTCTGCGCGATTTTCGCAAGGCGACAGGCGGAGCGATGCCGCTGGTCGGTGTCGGCGGCATCGCCACGGCCGAAGACGCCTGGGCGCGCATTCGTGCCGGGGCCAGCCTCGTGCAGCTTTACAGTGCGATGGTTTACGAAGGACCGGGAATCGCCAAGGCGATCGCCAAGGGGCTGGAGCGGCTGATGAAGCGCGACGGGTTCGCGACCGTCGCCGAGGCCGTGGGAACCGAATAACCCGGACGACCGGACCGCGTCCCTTTCGGCGCGGGCAGTCCGAAACTTGCCCCCGGCAAGTGAACCTGCGGCACTCTAGCGGGTTTTGACGGCGTGAAGGCCAGCCTTGCCGGTCCTCACCTGCCCGCCTAGACCGGCACCTGACGAGTTATACCGGAGCGGATGTCACACATGGATCTTGCCGATTTCGACAAGAGTACGAACATCGTTTCTCTGTTCCTGGCGCGCGCGGACGCCCTGGGCGATGCCCCGATGCTGTGGAGCAAGCGCGGCGGCGAATGGGTTTCGCTCAGCTGGGCGCAAGTGGCGCGCGATGTCTGCCTGATCGCGCAATCGCTGGGGCAGATGGGCCTCAAGGCGGGAGACCGGGTGGTCATCGTCTCGGAAAACCGGCCCGAATGGTGCATCGCCGACCTTGGCGTCATGGCCGCCGGCTGCGTTACCGTGCCGACCTACACGACAAATACCGTGCGCGATCACATCCATATCCTCGAAAATTCGGGTGCCAGGGCTGCAATCGTCTCGACCGAGAAGCTGGCGCGCCAGCTTCTGCCGGCCATCGTCCAGACCGACCTGTGCCGCCATGTCGTGGGGATGGAGCGGGTCCCGGGGATGCAGGGCGGCGTTTACGAGACCTACGATTGGGACGCGCTCCTCACCGGCGATCCGGTGGCGGCGCGCGCCGAAGCTGAGGCGCGGCTGGTGGACGTCAACCGGCAGGACCTGGCCTGCATCATCTACACCAGCGGCACCGGCGGAGCGCCGCGCGGGGTGCGCCAGCATCACGGCATGTTGCTGACCAACATCGCCGGCGCGGCGGAGATCATCCGCGACGATTTCGGCTGGGATGCCGGAGAGACCTTCCTGTCCTTCCTCCCGCTCAGCCATGCCTATGAGCACACCGGCGGGCAGTTCTTCCCGATCGGCCTGGGCGGACAGATCTACTACGCCGAGGGCCTCGACAAGCTGGCGTCCAATATCGAGGAAGTGCGCCCGACGATCATGGTGGTCGTGCCGCGCCTCTTCGAAGTCCTGCGCACGCGCATCATGAAGCAGATCGAAAAGCAGGGTGCCCTGCCCGCGCGGCTGATGCATCTGGCGCTGGCCGTGGCGGCGCGCAAGGCGGCCGGGCAACGGCGCCTGACCGACTATCCGCTGGACCTGCTGCTCGAACATACCCTGCGGCCCAAGATCCGCGCGCGCTTCGGCGGGCGCAACAAGGCGCTGGTTTCCGGCGGCGCGCCGCTCAATCCCGAAATCGGCGTATTTTTCGATGCGATGGGCCTGACCCTGCTGCAGGGCTATGGCCAGACCGAGGCCGGTCCGGTGATCAGCTGCAACCGGCCCGCGGCGGGGCTGGCGATGGACACCGTGGGCCCGCCCTTGCGCGGGGTCGAGGTCCGTATTGCCGAGGATGGCGAGATCCTGACCCGCGGCGAGCTGGTCATGCATGGCTACTGGCAGAACGAGGCGGCCTCGGCCAATGTCCTGATCGACGGCTGGCTGCATACCGGCGACATCGGCCATTTCGACGATGCCGGGCGGATCAGGATCACCGACCGCAAGAAGGACATGATCGTCAACGACAAGGGCGACAACATCTCGCCCCAGAAGGTCGAATCGATGCTGACCCTGCAGCCGGAAATCGCGCAGGCCATGGTCAGCGGCGACCGGCGGCCCTATGTCGTCGCGCTCATCGTACCCGATGCGGACTGGGCGCTGGAGTGGAGCCGTCTCAACGACATTCCCTTCGACATCAGGGCCCTTCAGGACCTGCCGGTGTTCCGCAACGCGATCCGCGGCGCCATCGACCGGGTCAATGCCGATCTCTCTGTCATCGAGAAGGTCCGGCAGTTCGTCTTCGCCGATGAACCATTCTCGATCGAGAACGAGATGATGACGCCCAGCCTGAAGATCCGTCGCCACAAGGTGCGCGAGGCCTACGGCGAGCGGATCGACGCTCTCTACCGCAACTGAGGCAGCGTCGGCCTGCGATACCGGGGATGGCCAGTGCCGGCGATCAGGGCACGAGCGTGGTGAACAGGTAAGTCGCGAAGATCACGAGGTGGACCACGCCCTGCACCAGCGTGGTGCGGCCAGTGCTCAGCGTCAGCGTCGCCACGACCAGCGTAAGTCCGAGCAGGACGATCGATTTCATCGAAAGCCCCAGCTCGAGATCGAGTCCCATGCCGAGCGAGGTCAGGGCGACGGCAGGGATGGTCAGGCCGATGGTCGCCAGGGCCGACCCGATCGCGAGGTTGAGGCTAGTCTGGACGCGGTTCGCCTTGGCCGCGCTGATGGCTGCGAAGCTTTCCGGAGCAAGGACGAGGGCGGCGATGATGATGCCGACCATTGCGTGCGGTGCGCCCATGGCCGAGACGCCAGCCTCGATCGATGGCGAGAGCGCCTTGGCGAGCATGACGACGCCGATCAGCGCCAGGGGCAGGAGTGCACCTGCGGCCAGCGCCTTGTTGCGCGGGACCTCAACATGGTGGTCGATGCCATCCGGATCTTCGAAGAGGAAGTGGTCGCGATGCCGGATGGTCTGCGCGACGACGAACGTGGCGTAAAGGATCAGCGAGATCGCGGCGACGAAGGCAAGCTGCTTGGCATTGTAGAACGGGCCGGGCTCGCTCGTGGTGAAATTGGGCAGGACCAGCGTCAGGATCGAGAGGGTCGCCACCATCGCCAGCCCGTGATTGACGCCCGACTGGGTATAGCCCTGCTCGTGATGGCGGCGGCCGCCCATTAGCAGGCAAACGCCGACGATGCCGTTGATCGTGATCATCATCGCGGCGAATACGGTATCCCGCGCCAGCGACTGCGCCCCCGCGCCTTCGCTCAGCATGATCGATACGATCAGCGAGGTCTCGATCACGGTCACCGCAAAGGCCAGGATCAGGGTCCCGAACGGCTCTCCCACACGGTGGGCGATGGCTTCGGCGTGATAGACCGCGGACATGATCGCGCCGCCCAGCACTATGGCGAGACCTGCGGTCAGCGCGATGCCCGAGGGCTTGCCCAGGGCGATGGCGGCAAGTGCAAGCAGTGGCACCGCGATCGACCACGGCGCGAGGCCGAAGGTGGGAAATCCCGGTGAAGTCTTTGGTGAGGCATCGGTTTTGGCGTCGGTCATGGCGCCGTTATAGGTCAACCGCTCCGGATAGCCATTGCAGCGATGTGGAAGAGGGGAGACCGGCCAGGTCATCGGCCGGACGTGCGGTAACGGCAAAAATCGTGCTAGGCTGCGCGCATGGCAGTTTGAAACACAAGGCAACCGGGGAGATCGAACGCTGGCCTGCAGACCGCAACGCTTAACCACCCTCTTTTATCTGATTATCGCAGCTCTGGCCGCGGCCCTGGCGCCAGGTGCCGCTTCGGCGCAAGAAGAACAGGACCGGCTCGTCGTCGCCACGCGCGAAGCGCCGCCTTTCGCCATGAAGGACCCCGACGGCGACTGGAGCGGCCTCGCGATTGACTTGTGGCGGCGCATCGCTGCCGAGCGCGGCTACGACTACCGTTTCGTCGAATCCGACCTTTCCGGCATGATCGATGGCGTCGCCGATGGCCGCTACGATGCCAGCGTCGGGGCCCTGACGATCACGTCCGGGCGCGAAACCAAGGTCGATTTCACCCATCCCTTCTATCCGACCGGTTTCGGGATCGCGGTCCACAAGTCGCCGCGCACGTGGCTTTCGCTGATGCGCAATTTCTTCACGATCGATTTCCTCAAGGCCGTGCTGGCACTTTGCGCCTTGCTGCTGATCGTGGGCTTCCTGTTCTGGCTGGTCGAGCGGCGTCACAATCCCGAGGAATTCGGCGAGGGCGCCGAGGGGATCGGTTCGGGCTTCTGGTTCTCGGCAGTGACGATGACGACGGTTGGCTATGGCGACAAGGCGCCGCGTACGCCGGCGGGCAAGGCTATTGCCCTGGTCTGGATGTTTGCTGCGATCCTGATCATTTCGACCTTCACCGGCATGATCGCCTCGTCGCTGACGGCGGGGCGGCTCTCCGGCGCGGTAACCGGGCCGGATGACCTGCCCGGCGTCAACGTGGGTTCGATCCGCCATTCTGCGACCGACGAATGGCTGACGGGGGAAGGAATCGGCTTCACCGGCTATCCCGATGTCGCAGCGGGTCTTGCCGCACTGAGCGCGGGCAAGATCGACGCCTTCGTCTATGACGAGCCGCTGCTGCGCTACATGGTGCGCAAGGGTGACGATGAGGAACTGGGGATGCTGCCCGGAACTTTCGGGCGTCAGGATTACGGCATTGCGCTGCGACAGGGCAGTGCCTTGCGCGAGCCGGTCGACATATCCCTGCTGGCGCAAGTGGAAGGACCGGAGTGGCGCGACGAGATCCGCAAGACGCTTGGCAAGCGCAACTGACCGTCAGCCGGGGGTGACGGCGTCACCCCCCCATGGCTTTCAGGCGGCTTCCTTCTCGATGAACTCGGGATAGAAGCTGGGTTCGCGGTCCGACCAGCCCGGCGCAGTGGCGGCGGCTTCGCTGATCGAATGGAGCAGCATCTTGCGGCGGTCGGGGCGGATCTGCGGCAGGGCCGCTGCACCGCAGAACGCGCCGGGCAGCCAGGGCCGGGCCCAGGCGCCGAGCAGGCGCTCGTAGAGAAAGCGATAGGCCGAAAACGTGGTGATTCGTTCCTGGGCCAGGTCGAAAGCCGACATGCGCACGAGCTTGCCCATGAAGGTTTCCAGATCCTCGAACCGGCTGTCGTCCGGGCGCATCGCGCGTAGGGCCTTGAGGTCCTGGTAAGCGACGTACTGGCGGCGGATCGAGCTGAACTCGTCGGCGTCGCGCGCCCAGAGCTTGAAAGCGTCCTGGCGGCCAAGCCCGACATCGAGGCTGCGCCGGATGTAGCGCTGTTCGCTTGCAGAAAAGCTGGCGAACTCCCGCAGTTCGCTGATCGTCAGAGTGGCCGTGCCTGCGTAAGACATGATCGTCGTCCCGATGACGCGAAGTAATCCCCCTCGCGTCAACGAGTTAACCATCAAGTGTTTACCAATGCGTTAACTATGCAATCGTTGGCTAACGGAGGCCGGCGCAAGACGTTTGTGCAAGGTTTCCGCAGGGACTCGCGGGATTCAGATAAGTCCCGCCAGCGGGCTCGACGGATCGGCGTAGCGGCGGGTGGCCATGCGTCCGGCAAGATAGGCGTCGCGGCCGGCCTCGACGGCGAGTCGCATCGCGCGTGCCATGCGAATCGGGTCGCGCGCTTCGGCGATCGCGGTGTTCATCAGCACGCCTTCGCAGCCCAGTTCCATCGCCACCGAAGCGTCCGATGCCGTGCCCACGCCGGCATCGACGAGGACCGGGACGCTGGCGCCTTCGACGATCAGGCGGATCGTGACCTTGTTCTGGATACCCAGCCCTGAACCGATCGGCGCGCCCAGCGGCATGATCGCCACGGCGCCCGCTTCCTCCAGCTGCTTGGCCGCGATCGGGTCGTCGGCGCAGTAGACCATCGGCTTGAAGCCCTCTGCGGCAAGCACTTCGGTTGCCTTGAGCGTTTCGCGCATGTCCGGATAGAGCGTGCGCGCTTCGCCCAGCACTTCCAGCTTCACCAGGTCCCAGCCGCCCGCTTCGCGCGCCAGGCGCAGGGTGCGGATCGCCTCTTCGGCGTTGAAGCAGCCAGCGGTGTTGGGCAGGTAGGTGATCTTCTTCGGGTCGATGAAGTCGGTCAGCATCGGCGCCTTGGGGTCGGAGATGTTGACCCGGCGCACCGCCACCGTGACGATTTCCGCGCCCGAGGCTTCGACCGCCGCGGCGTTCTGCTCGAAGTCCTTGTACTTGCCGGTGCCCACGATCAGGCGCGAGCGGAATGTGCGGCCGGCAACGGTCCAGGTGTCTGCGGAGGTATCGGTCAAGGTTCGCTTCCTTTCGGGGAGGCGCGGTAAGCGGGAAGGGCGGGGGTTACAAGGCTTGCAGGTATCAGGCGAGGCGACATCGCATCGGCGTCAGCCGCCGCCGACGAAGTGGACGATCTCCAGCACGTCGCCATCGCCCAGCGGCACGTCGGCGAGAGTCGAACGCGGCGCGATTTCGCCGTTGTGCTCCACCGCGACTTTCTTCGGGTCCAGGCCAAGGCTGGTGACGAGATCGGCGATGCTCGAGCCGGAAGCGGCCCGGCGCGGTTCGCCGTTGACGGTGAGCGAGAGTTCTGCGGCCATGACCCCGCAGATAGCGTGCCTTCCTGTCAGCGCAAGGCCAAGGCGGATCAGGAGTGGACGTGGCTGCGCAAGTTGGTGATGTGGGCAAGCGCCACGAGGCTGACGCCCAGCACGGTCAGCACGGCTTCGGGCAGGCCGTGGCCCACCGCGATCGCCATGGCCATCAGCGCCAGTCCGAGTCCGCCGACGATCAGTGGCCCGACGCGGCCGTGACGAATCACGCCGAAACCGAGCGAGACGAGCCCGACGGCAAGTGCCAGGACGAGGCCGACCCGGTGGATCGCGGGAGAAAGCAGGACTTCGCCGCCCAGGCCGAGAATGCCGACGAGAACCACGCCGAGGATGCAATGCACGGCGCACAGCCCGCTCAGGACGATGCCTGCACGGTCAAGCCGGTTGCGAATCGATAACAGGGCGCTGCGCATGGTCATGCAGATATGTAATGTTGTAACATCAATCAAGGGGCAATGCGCCGATTCACGCAGCCTCTTGCGCAAGTCGCCGCAAAACCGCAGGGAGTTGCGCCATGAGAGTTGCAGACGGTCGCCCGATAATAGGCACATCAGACGATATCACGCCGATGGTTCGGTGGCTGCTTTGCGTGGCAGCCCTCGTCATCCTTATCGTCGCGGTCGGCGGGATCACGCGATTGACCGAATCCGGTCTGTCGATCACCCAGTGGAAGCCGATCACCGGGGCCATCCCACCCCTGACCGAGGCGCAGTGGCAGGCGGAATTCGCCGGCTACAAGCAGATTCCCCAGTATGTCGACGTGAACGGGCCGGCCGGCATGACGCTGGCGCAGTACAAGTTCATCTATTTCTGGGAATGGGTGCACCGCCTGCTGGCGCGTCTGATCGGTCTGGCCTTCGCACTGCCGCTCGCATGGTTCTGGCTCAAGCGCACGATCCCGCTGGGGTACAAGCCGCGGCTTCTCGCGCTGCTTGCCCTGGGCGGACTGCAGGGTGCGGTCGGCTGGTGGATGGTGTCGTCCGGCCTCTCTCCCGAAGCGCTCGACCGGGTGAGCCACTTCCGCCTTGCCGCGCACCTTCTTACCGCGCTGGTCACGCTGGGCGGCCTGATCTGGACCGCGCTCGACCTTGCGCAGCTGCGTCTCGGCCAGCCACCGGCCCGCGTGACCCGTTTCGGCGGTATCGTGCTGGCCATGCTGGCCTTCCAGTTGTTCATGGGCGCGATGGTCGCCGGTCTTCGCGCGGGCTACGTGGCCGGGGCCGGCTGGTTCAATCCCGGGGCCTGGCCGCTGATGCAGGGCAGCCTCTTCCCCGACGGCGTCGAATGGGGGCTGGGGCCGCTCCACGTCCTGTTCAGCGATCCGTACATGACCCATTTCATCCATCGCTGGTGGGCCTGGGCCGTTGTCGCCGCGCTCGTCGTCCTGTCCCGCCATATGCGCGCCTTGCGCGCACGCGGGACTTCAGTGGCCATCCACTGCGCCTTTGGAACACAGATCCTGCTCGGTATCTTCACCGTGTGGTCGGGCGTCACCCTGTGGATCGCCGTGGCGCACCAGCTCTGCGCCGCCTTGCTCGTGGCCGTGACGGTCTGGGGCGTCCACATTCTGGGGCGGCGCGACATGGTTGGCCTCGGCGTCTGACGGCCATGGCGGGCGACCCGGTCCCGGCGCTGGTCTGGTGCCCGTTCCCCGATGAGGAAGCGGCGCTTGCCGCCATTCACCAGCTGCTGGACGAGCGGCTGATCGCCTGCGGCAATGTGCTGGGGCCGATGACTTGCGTCTTCGTGTGGAACGGCCAGAAGGGCGCCGGTCGCGAGACCGGGGCGCTGCTCAAGACCAATTCCGACCTGCTCGATGCGGCGGTAAACCGCCTTGCCGAGATCCATCCCTATGAGGAGCCGGCTGTGGTCGGCTGGCGCTGCGATGCGGCAGCTGCAGGCACCGCCGGATGGCTTGCGGCGATTGCCGGAAATGCCTGACGGTATCATGTTACCTCTCTGCAATCCCGCAGTCAGCTTGACTTAGAGCCGGTTTTCGACGAATTGGCCGCCTTCCCGCGCACCGGGAGATTCGCGCTCATGCGATTCTTGCGGTGCTCGCTCGAAACTATAGGGATAGACCAGCCATGAAGGCGCTCACGAAGGTCACCCGGTCGATCAAGCCGGCCGAGGTGGAAAAGAAGTGGCATCTGATCGATGCCGAAGGTCTGGTGGTTGGCCGTCTCGCGGTCATCATCGCCGACCTCCTGCGCGGCAAGCACAAGCCGAGCTTCACCCCGCACGTCGATTGCGGCGATCATGTCGTCGTCATCAACGCGGACAAGGTCCGCTTCACCGGCAACAAGCTGAAGCAGCAGACCTACTACAAGCACACCGGTTATGCCGGCGGCATCAAGGAAGTCACCGCGGACAAGGTTCTCGCCGGTCGCTTCCCCGAGCGCGTGCTCGAGAAGGCCGTTGAGCGCATGATCCCACGTGGTCCGCTCGGCCGTGACCAGATGCGCGCCCTGCACGTCTATGCCGGCAGCGAGCACCCGCACGGTGGCACCCAGCCCGAAGCGCTCGACGTCGCTTCCATGAACCGCAAGAACAAGGTGGGCGCGTAATGTCCGATACCGATACCGTCCAGAGCCTGTCCGACCTCAAGGACCTTGGCGAAGTCGCCGCTGCTGACGAAACCGTCGCGGCTGCCCCCGTCTCGAACGCGCCGCTGCGCGAGCAGGAGCTCGACGCACAGGGCCGCGCCTATGCCACCGGCCGCCGCAAGGACGCCGTCGCCCGCGTCTGGCTGAAGCCCGGCACCGGCAAGGTCACCGTCAACGGCCGTGACCAGGAAGTCTACTTCGCCCGTCCGACCCTGCGTCTGGTCATCAACCAGCCGTTCCAGATCTCGGACCGCGAAGGCCAGTACGACGTCGTCGCCACCGTCAAGGGCGGCGGTCTTTCGGGCCAGGCCGGTGCCGTGAAGCACGGCATCTCGCAGGCGCTCTCGAAGTACGAGCCGGCCCTGCGCGCCACGGTCAAGGCTGCCGGCTTCCTGACCCGCGACAGCCGCGTCGTCGAGCGTAAGAAGTACGGCCGCGCCAAGGCACGCCGCAGCTTCCAGTTCTCGAAGCGCTAAGCGTCAGACTGGCTTCACAGCCATTCGAATTCAGGAAAAGGGGAGCGGAAACGCTTCCCTTTTTCGTGTCCGGAGTTCGTCGCGTCCTGCCATCCCGGCGCTGGAAGCCAAGTTGCAGAGCCGGGCAGGGCGACACCCGCCGCGCGCGGTGCCGGGCGCATCAGTTGCCTCACTGGCTGCGCAGTACGCCTTCGCCGGGCTTGGGCATCGGCGCCAGATAGCGCAGGATCACGAAGGAAATCGCCAGGACCGAGGCTGCGCCATGAAGAGCGAAGGGAAGGCCGCGCCAGTCGGCCGCGGCGCCCCACACCCATGAGCCGATCGCCATGCCGCCGAAAGTCACTGCCTGATAGATCGACAGGCAGCGGCCAAGGATCTCGTCGGGCGAGCGCATCTGGACGGCCGTGTTGAGCGTGGTGAGGATCAGTACCCAGGCCATGCCGGAAACGAAGGCAGCGGGCAGGGCGTAGCGAATGTCGTGGGTGGCGGCGAGAATCGACAGCGAGGCCACGAAGATCGCGGAGCCTGAAAGGATGATGCCTTCCAGTCCGATCCGGCGGATGATCGTGCGCACGAACGGGGCGGCGCAGATCGAGCCGATGCCGAAGAGGCCCAGCATCAGGCCGAAGTCGAACTCGTCGCCCTTGATGTGGTCGCTCACCACCGTCGGCAGGAGCGCCTGGTAGGCGGCAAGGCAGAAGCCGAGCGCGAAGCCGCGGATGAGAATGCGCCGCAACTGATGCGATGTTGCGCAGTAGCGCAGGCCGACGCCGACCGCGGGCAGGATCGGTCGCCGGTCGATCTGGCGGGGCGGGGGACGCCACCAGAGCAATACGGCAATCAGGCCGATGTAGCTGATCGCATTGACCAGGAATGCGAAAGACACATCCCACAGCGAGATGAGGATGCCGCCAAGGGCAGGGCCGACCGATCGGGCGATGTTGAAGGAGATCGAATTGAGGGCGATCGCCTGCGGCAGTTCCTTGGGATCGACTTGCTGGCGCACCGATGCCTGCCATGCCGGAGAATTGAGTGCCGTGCCGATCCCGACGGTCAGCGTGAAGGCGAGCAACAGCATCGGATTGATCAGGCCGGCATAAGCCAGCGCGGCGAGCACGCTGGAGACCAGCAGCATCCCGACTTGCGCGACCAGCATGACCAGTCGCCGGTCGAAGTTGTCGGCAATGGCCCCGGCAAAGACGCCGATCAGCAGGATCGGAACGGTCGCTGATGCCTGCACCAGTGCGACCAGCTGGTGCGACGGCGTCAGCTCGGTCATCAGCCAGGCGGCGCCTACCGACTGCAGGGTCGAACCGATGTTTGAGAACAGGTTGGCGATCCAGATCGCCCGGAAGATCGGATAGCGAAACGGCGAAAACGTGCCGCCTTCGGCGCCCTTGCCGGATCGCCCGCGGACGGCGTCGATTGCGCCCTGTTGCTCGCTGCTGCCTTTTACCACGACCTTCGGGGTATTCCGGCGCCGCGTCTTGGGCAAGTGCCAAGCGCGCCGCTAGTCTCCCTGCGGAGATATCGCATGACTAGAGGATGTAGCGCATGCGGATCGATACATGGGCATCTGCGCCCTCGACCGGAAATGCCGCCTTGGCAAAGCTCGGCGGTCCCATCCGCACCGGTGCATCGCGGGAAAAGCCGAAGCCCTCGCGCGGGATCATCAGGCTCTTGTCCAGTTTGCCGTTGCCGTTCTCGTCATGGACGAGGGCGATGGCATAGCGGCCGTCGGGTACCGCGCCGAAATCGATGCGCACATTGGTGCCTGCGGGAACGATGCGGGTGAAGGCGTTGGGGTCCTTGGCGCAGTCCGGAAAGGCATCGGGGCGTGTAGTCAGGCAGGCCAGCACCTGCCCCTTGGTCGAGCGCAAGTCGGTGACCGTGGCAGATACGTCCGCCTTTTCCAGCCCGCTCACGGGCGCGGCCGCAGTTGCCAGCGGGAGGCACAGAGCCAGGATCAGGGCACCGAGAGGCCCTTGTCGGTTCCGCACAGATGATCCCAGAATCGGAAGTAAAGCCCGTAGTTGCATCGATAGAACTCGTGATGGCGGTTGTGATGACTGGCCGTTATCAGCCAGTGCCCTGCGCGCGAATGAACGAGCCACCGCGGGAAAATCTCCCAACCCATGTGATTGGTGATTCCCATGACGGTCATGATCAGCAGGACGAGTCCCAGCACGCCGACGTGAATCGGCACGAAGAAGACGAGGGCGGGGATGACGATGGCACCGGTCAGCGCTTCAACGGGATGAAAACTCATCGCCGCCCAGGCCGTCGGCGGCCGGCTGGCGTGGTGCACCGCATGGGCGATCCGGAACGGAACGGGCCGATGCATCCAGCGGTGGGTCCAGTAGAACCAGGTGTCATGCAGGAAGAGGTAGGCCAGCAGCGATAGCGGCATCCACCATAGCGGATAGGCCTGCGGATCGTTGTAGATCCGCGTCCAGCCCCGTTCCTGCCAGCCCCAGGCGACGATCCCGGCGGGTATCCCGTAGATGGCCGCCGAAAGCAGCGACCAGCCGATCTCCCGGCCGATCTGTCCGCTCAGGCCCTGGTATAGGCCCGGGCGGACCCGGCGGGTGATCAGGGCGAACAGGCCCGAGGTCATCAGGTAGCGCACGCCGACGATTGCCGTCATGACGGCAGCGGAGGCGATCACCGCCCAAGGACCCGGACCCAAGCTCGCTGGCATTGCCGCGTCTTATGCCTGTTGGGCGATGGCGTTACTAGCCCGCGCGGCGAACCTTGCCCTTGTGCGCGCCGACGCTGTTCGGCCCGCGGGGACGGAATCGGCGCTTGCGCTCGCCGCCTTCCTCGCTGACGTGTTCGGCGCGACGGTCGGAACGCTGGCCGTCGTGACGGGGCCGTTCACCCTGCGGCCGTTCACCGTGCGGACGATCGCCCCGAGGGCGTTCGCGCCGGCGTTCCTCGCCGCTGCGGCCATTGCCGCCACGGCTCTGCTGTCCGCGCCGATTGCCGGAACCTTGCGGTTCGGCCGGTGCCTTGCGCGCGGGGGCAGGCAGGCGGGCGGCCTGCTTCTGGAAGTCCTCGGGAAGCGGCAGAGGCGCCAGCTTGATGCGGGTGAGGCGCTCGATATCGCGGATATAGGGCTTTTCGTCCGGCGCTACGAAGCTGATCGCAACGCCGTCCGCGCCGGCACGTGCAGTGCGGCCGATGCGGTGGACGTATTGTTCCGGCACGTTGGGGATCTCGAAGTTGTAGACGTGGCTCACGCCCGAAACGTCGATCCCGCGCGCGGCGATGTCGGTGGCAACGAGGACACGCACGGTTCCCTGGCGGAAGCCGCCAAGCGCGGCGGTGCGCTGCGCCTGGCTCTTGTTGCCGTGAATCGCAGCGGCCGGGATGCCCGCGGCGGTCAGGTGGCGCACGACGCGGTCGGCGCCGTGCTTGGTGCGGGTGAAGACAAGGGCGCGGTCGATGGCGCCGTGTTCGGCCTTCTCGGCCGCGTCAGGTGCCAGCCCTTCGCGCAGGCGCAGGGTCAGCAGAGCCTGCTTCTCCGCCTGGTTGATGAACGTCGCGTACTGTTCGACGCGCTCGGCCGTGGTCGACTGCGGCGCGACTTCGACCTTCACCGGGTTGTTGATGAACTGCTTGCCCAGTTCGGCGATCGCCTGCGGCATGGTGGCCGAGAAGAACAGGCTCTGGCGCTGCTTGGGCAGCAGTGCGGCGACGCGCTTCAGGGGCACGATGAAGCCCAGATCCATCATCTGGTCGGCTTCGTCGAGCACGAAGATCTCGACATGGCGCAGCGTCAGCGCGCGGTTGTCGATCAGGTCGAGCAGGCGGCCCGGCGTGGCGACGAGAATGTCGCAGCCACGTTCCAGCGCACGGGCCTGCTTGCCCACCGGCACGCCGCCGAAGATGCACTGAACCGAAAGACTCAGGAACTTCGCATAGCCGCGCATGTTGTCGGCGATCTGTGCCGCCAGTTCACGCGTGGGCGAAAGGACCAGCATGCGGCAGCCGGCATTGTTGCGCGGCTTGGGATCGGCGGCCAGGCGGTGCAGCGAGGGCAGTGAGAACGCGGCAGTCTTGCCGGTGCCGGTCTGGGCGATGCCCAGCAGGTCGCGGCCTTCCAGCAGCGAAGGAATCGCCTTGCGCTGGATCGGCGAGGGATCGGTGTAACCTTTGGCCTGGAGCGCGCGGAGAATGGGCTCGGCAAGGCCAAGTTCGGAGAAATAGGACATACGTCACTTTCAATAAGTGCGGAGCGCGCGAGCACCGTTGCCCGCGAACACAGCAAGGGTTCGTTTCGGGCGACCCTGCGTGAAGAAGGAAGCTTGGTTCAAAGGCAACCGCTCGGCCGGGGCTGGTCTTCGCGCGGTAGACGCGCAACGACCTCACGCTGCTCTCGGACTGCGGCGGGATTGGTCCCGCGCGCCGGTTACGGCGGGTCCTTTAGGGTGCATTGCAACAAATCGCAAGAAAATTGCGCTTGCCGCTTATCGCGCCACCTGCTCAAGCGCACCCATGACTTGCGTGCCATCCCCTTGCACCGGTGTGTGTCGGCTCGATCCGGGCTCCGGCCTGTGCCTTGGGTGCAAGCGCACGATGGAGGAAATCGCCGACTGGCCGATGCTGCCGGTCAAAGGCAAGCGGGCGATTATCGCGCGGCTCGCGGGCAGGGCGGTTCCTCCAATAAGGCATTGATCTAATTACATTTCACCCCTTTGGCAGGGCTGGCGGCGATCACCCGCCCCACTGCGAGGTATGCGTGTCGCCGATGTTGACCAGCCGGCGCAGCGATGCGCGAGCCAGGCGCTCGACTTCCACCTTGCGGCGCGCGGCGGCAAGCTGGCGCAAGGGGGCTGGCCGAAGGATTTCTGCGTCGTAGCCGTCTGCGACGATGACCCCGCACTTGTCGGGCAGGAAGGCTTCCCCTTCCAGCGGCGAGCGATCGAGCGATGGGGGCAGGCCCCAGTAGAATCGGTCGCAGTAGTCGAGATAGTCGGTCCACTTGCCGTCGCCCAGCAGGTCAGCCCGGCTTACCTTGATCTCGACGATCACGACATGCCCCTTGGCGTCTATGCCCATGAGGTCGGCCCGCCGCCCGCAGCGCAGCGGCATTTCGGTCAGGCACCAGATATCGTTGCGGGCAAAGAGGCGCCCGATGCCGCGAACGACATCGGGGGCGGCGAAGGAACCGGGGTCTGACTGCGGGATCACCCCGGATGAATCGGTATCGGCCATCCGACAATAATAGGAACATAATAAGAACTGGCAAGCCGGACAGAACCGGATCCGGATCGGTCTCAGGCCGTGCGGCGTCCCATGTGCCGGTTGGGCGGCAGGAGTTCGAGAAGGGCATTGCGCGCCTCGATGTACTCATTCCACAGCGCGAGTGCCGCAGCCTGTGGGTTCGCCCCGCGCGCCAGCGCTGCGAGCAGTGCGGTCAGTCCCGGTTCCATGATCGAGGTCAGGTCCTCGATCCCCTGCTCGGCATGCCGGAGCCGCCACCCGCCTGCCTCGCGGATGGCCAGCGGGAAATGCCTGACTTCCTCGACGGCTATTTCGGGCGCTTCGCCAGCAATCGTGGCCACCGCGTTCGCGGCATCTTGCAGCGCCGCCCATTTCAGACCGAGCGTGTTGCCGGTGCTCTTGCCGAAATTCGATCGACCGGGCCGCAGCTTCTGTCTGCCTTGCGCGCCGCCATTCGTACCGTCGATGCCGCGCGCGTTGGAAGTCCTGTCCATTTCCGGCCTAATACCGCTTCGCCGCTTGCCAATTTCCTAACCTGCGATCCAGATCCAGGATGCCTGCTAATCCGGCATCGCCGGCAAGCGAATAGGGGATAGAGTACCATGGTCCCGCCAAATTCGTGATTTGGCGCTGGAAACCGCCTGCGGCCTCTGCTACTCGCCCGTCCACTGCACCCGTAGCTCAGCTGGATAGAGCGCTGCCCTCCGAAGGCAGAGGCCACAGGTTCGAATCCTGTCGGGTGCGCCATGACCGTTCAGTTCTGGGCACCAGGTTCGGCGCCTTCCCAGACTCTGCATGTCGATGTCCGCCAAGACGGCGGAGGCCCGCTCTTTGCTGCGGCTGCCGCAGACGTCGAAAGCGATGGTTCGGCAATGCTGTCCTAAAATGCACACCGGTCTTGCCGTAGCATCCGGGTGTTCGTGCCGCCGGGCCCCGAGAACAAGATCTGCGCCGGCCCGGAAACGGCCCGCGCGAAATGTCGTCCCAAACCGCTCGACCCACTCGTCACCGTGGCCTTGTGACCTTGAAGGTCAAACATACCTTCAAACGTTCCCAATCCTCTCCGTTGAGGCCCCTTCGTATCGTGCATGATATCGCAACTCACCTTATGGTGCGTTTAGCCAAGCGGAGTGATCGCGGTAGGCGCAAGTAATGGATGCAACGAACCACATACCTTGCGTAACCAGTGAGAAGATGGATGCCGTCACGCTTGTGCGGATCAATCGACCGGAAGTTCGCAATGCGCTGAACGGGGATGTCATGTGCGCATTGGTGGATGCCTTCAGTGGCTTCGACGCGGACCCGAACCAGGCATGCCTCATTCTCACGGGAAATGAAGCTGCATTTGCCGCGGGTGCTGATATCACCGAGTTGGAATCACGCGGCTTTGCCGAGGCATTCGGTGACGATCCCTATGCGCCATTTGAAAAGCTCACTCGCGTTCGCAAGCCCTGGATTGCCGCGGTCTCGGGCTACGCACTTGGCGGTGGCTGCGAACTGGCGATGATGGCCGACATGATCCTGGCTGGCGCAAGTGCGCGGTTTGGGCAGCCCGAGATTCGCATTGGGATATCTCCGGGGATGGGTGGCTCGCAGCGACTGGCACGCGCAGTTGGCAAGTGGAAGGCGATGGAAATGTGCCTCACGGGCCGGACGATGAGCGCCACCGAAGCAGAGCGCTCTAATCTGGTGACGCGGGTCGTGCCAGATGACGAACTTCTAGATGCGGCGCTGGAACTGGCCCAAACTGTCGCGGCAATGCCGCCGTTGGCAGTTTTGGCGAACAAAGAACTGGTGAACCATGCATTTGAAACCCATCTGTCGGCAGGGCTATTGTTCGAGCGTCGCACCTTCGCAGGGTTATGTGCGACACGCGACAAGGAAGAGGGGGTCGCAGCCTTTCGCGAGCGTCGGCCCGCGTCTTGGCAGGGGCATTGAAGGGCTAGCGCCAGCTCGGCAAGTAGCCGAGCTGCGCGGCCTTGAAGATCGTCTGGTCACGGTTGACCGCGACCAGCTTGCGGGCAGCATTGGCGATGTGGAAGCGGATGGTGGCCCTGCTAAGGCCGAGGATCATTCCCGTTTCCTCATTGGTCTTGCCTACTGAGGCCCAGTGCAGGCATTCGACCTCGCGACGCGAAAGTCCGGCCGCGCCGGCCATGCGCGATGGGCCTTGCATCGCTTCAACATAGGTCGAGACAAATTGTCCTGCCCAAGTTGCCAATGTCTGCGAATGGCGATCGAACGGTTCCCGCAGATCTTCGCAGAAAGCGTCTGGCGACAGGATGCTGACGACGCCGAGTTGGCCGAGTGGCAGGTGTACCGGAACTACAATGGCCGAATGGGTGAGAGCACGCGCCGCGAAATTCTCAAGGTTGATTTCGGGCAGGATCTGGCGTCCCCCATAGTCGTAAATCCCAGCAGCGTTGCACCAGAACGGCGCGGCGCGCACGCGGCTTGCCGCGATGAGGGGGGAACGCAGGGCAAGTCCTTCATCCAGCCACCATCGATCAGGGCCTGCTGCGCTGAAGACACCAGCGGCCAGAGCAGTGCCAGCGTCGCAGACCATCGGCCGGGTACCGGAGATGTCGTGGCTCGCGGTTACGTGCAACTCGCATGTCGCCCAGATTGCATCGCGCAGCGCCTTGGCGGCGGGAAGCACATCTTTCGGTTCACGTATTGTCACTCCTTCGACCACTGATTGCCTAATGGTGTGGATCGGAGCAGCACCGAACTCTGGCATTGGGAAGGTCCTTTGCCAGTGGCCTTCGCTCACGAATTGCCCCGCTCGTTCACGGCAAGGCCGAAAAGGCTAGCGCCACGTCGAATGGAGGCTTGATGGATCTGGATGAGCCTCCAACAATCGGGTTGTCGAAGGCCGACAATTCGGCCGCTACGGTGTCGAGGAACACCGAGACGCAGCCGATCCGACCTTCGCGGGCTTCGAGGAGCACTCCGTACTGCTGATTGCCGTTGGGGCTCTTTGCGAGCCCTGCCGCTCCGCCGGCATCGGCTGCAACGATACCTTGCCAATCGAGCCCCTCCGAGAAGATCGAGCCCAGCACGCAAGGCTCGCCCCAAGTTCCCGACCATGGGGTCGAACCGATGATCCGGATGTCGGCGTCGTTGCAGAGCGTTGCCTTGAGCCGCCCCATGTCCGCTTCAGCAACTGCGGTCAGGAAATCCTCGGCGAGTGCAACCATTGCGCTCCGGTCAGCCAGTGGTTCACGGATCGGTTCGTCGAGAATGAAGGGCCGGTCGGGGGATGTGCGACCTGTCACTAGCGAGTGCTTCATCAACGCTGTCTCGACCATAACGGTATCGAACATTTCAACGATCTCCCGGATCAGCCCATTCTCGAACCGGAATATCTGGAGATAGAACTGGTCGTAGCGACCGACGCCCTTCGCGGGCAGCCCGCCGTGAAGCAGGCCTACTACGAAAGGGCCATCACTCAGGACGAGCCGCGATCCCTTTACGTAGTCTTCGGTGCCGACGATGAGCGATCCCAGAACATGCTCACCCATGTGGGCGTAAAGGGGTTCACGTTGTTCGAACCGGCCGGACACCAAGCTCGTGCCCGACATCCAGCAGGTGACTTCTGGATCGTGAAGGGAGACGACGTGCGCGAAGTCTCCCTCTTCCATGGCGCGATAATAGTCGCGAATGACGTCGGCATTACTGGCGTCTGGCATGGGCGTCCTCAGAACTTGTAGCCGACCTGGATCATGATCTCTCTCGGGCGCTCGATGTAGCCGATGATGTCCGCGTCCGTCGACGCGTTGGTTCCCGCGCCTGCACCGGTCGCCGGTCGATCGCTGCCGCCGGCAATGACGTACTTGTCAGTGAGGTTCTTGCCAATCAGTGCGAACGTCCACCCTTTGTCGGGCTGATAGAAGCGGATCGCCGCGTCCATCTTGACGAAGCCCTTCTGGAGGGTGCCGGGTCCTTCGGTCTCGCTGAAGAAATACTTGGAAGTGCCGTTGACGTCTCCGGACAGCGAGATGTTGAAACGGTCGGTCACCGGTGCGTCATAGGTAGCACCGAAGTTGCCTGACCAGTCGGGCGCGCGAACCAGCGGTGCACCACTGAGATCCTGCCGGGTGAAGACACCGTTGCCATCGGGCTGCAAGTTGCAACCGTCCGCAATTGTCTGTCCGGCATAGCAGGCCGAGAGGAAGTCGCGATAGCGCGCCTTGTTGTAGCCGAGGCCAGCACGCAGCGAGAATTCCTTGCTGGCCTTGTAGCGCAGGTTGACTTCGGCGCCTTTGGTGCGCGCCGAACCGGCATTGAACACCTGGTAGGTGATCTTCGTACCATCGAAGATGTCGACCTGGAGGCCCTTGTAGTCATAGAGATAGATCGCGCTGTTGAGAGAGAGCGCGCCGCCCATGAATTCTCCCTTGAACCCGATTTCTCCGCCTTTCACCTTCTCGGGGCCGAAAGTGAAGTCTGATGCTACCGTGCCGACCGAAAGGATGGCCGGAAGACCGAAGCCACCCGACTTGTAGCCAGTCTTGTAGGCGGCATAGAGTGTAGAGTTGGGCGATGGGTGCCAGGTGAGGGTGGCTTCGGGCGACACATTGTCGTCCTTGAATGTGCCATCGAACTCGGTGAGCGGGAAAAGCGATGACAGAAGCGGGTGGACGTAAATGTTGCGCTGCGCGACGGTCTTCTTTTCCTTCGTCCATCGCAGGCCGCCCGCCAGTTCAAGATTCTCGAGGATGTCGAAGGTCAGTTGTCCGAAGGCGGAATAGGTCTTGCCGTCGAGCGTGCCGGTCTTGGAAATGCTGGAATAGTATCCGGTCGCCGGATCCTGCGGCAAGGCAGCGATCCGGAACGTCTGGCCATTTTCCAGTGAAGTGTCCTGGTAATACAGTCCGACCATGCCATTAAGTGGACCGTCGAATGTAGTAAGTGCGCGGAATTCTTGGGAGAACGATTTGTACTTTTCGAGTTGCGAGCCGAGATTGTAGGCGAAGCTCGATTTCTCGAAGCCGTTCTGAAGATAGCCGAGACGATAGCGGTAATATCCGGTGACCGAGGTAAGGGCGACGGCGTCCGATTTCCAGTTAGCAGTCAGCGAGGCCAGCAGCGGCTTGTAGTTTGAATAGGGCAGGCCGTCCTTGCCGGCGATATAGCCGTTCGTCAGTTCAGGGGGTGTATAGGCGGAGACGACTTTGCGATTCTTCTTGCAGTCGGCATAGGGATCGACGAGCCCGTTGACCGGACCGCCGCCGCAATAGACGATTTCGCCGTTCGTACCTTCGCCGTTGTCCTTCGAGACACCGGCTGTGACCTTCAGGTTGAGATCGAAATTGGGCGAAGGCGCATACTTGAGTGTCACGCGACCGATGATCTCGCGCTGCTTGGGGCCCCACTTGTCAGCCGCAAGCATGTCGAGGCCAGTGGCGGGCTCACCTCCCGCAATCGGTGCGGCCGGGATGCTCTCCATCCAGCCGCGCATCCGGCGCGCCTGGAATGCGACGCGCAAGCCCAGAGTGTCAGTCAGGGGAGCCGACACGAAGCCGTTGCCAACCCACTCGTGCGCCTTGAACTCGTAGCCGACGTTGACGCCGGCGGACAATTCATCCGTTGGATCGGCCGAGCGCATCGAGATTACGCCGGCTGGGCTGTTCTTGCCGAAAAAGAGCGCTTGTGGACCCTTGAGTACCTCGACCTGCTGGATATCGAAGTAACTTTGCTGGAGCGACCGACCGCGGCCAGTCTGGACCCCATCGACGTTGATGGCCACCGACTGATCGAACCCGGTGTCGAGTGTGGAAGAGCCGATGCCCCGAATAACGAATGAAGAACCGCCGCCACTCGCTTGCTGGGCCACGCGGACTTGAGGGGCCATTTGCGCGATATCGCCGAGGCTATTTGAATTGTAGCGCGCAAGGTCCTTCTGGCTCATCGCCGTTACGGCAACAGGTACGTCAATCAGGCGTTCGCTGCGCTGTCGAGCGGTGACGACGATTTCGTCCCGGGTTACAGTCTCGTCCTGCGCAGTTTCCATCTCCTGCGCATGGGCCTGCGAGGCCGATAGCGCGCAAGCCGCCACTGAAGCAAAAAGTCCCGTCCTGAGCGTGAGCCCGTGCATCGTATTCTCCCCGTTTTTTATTGACGGGTATAGTGGATAGCGGCCCACCCTGCGTCTCATACCACCTGACCCAACGGGTGGGGGGCTGCATGCCGGTACCCACCTGCGGAAGGATCCGAAGAAAAAGGCGTCTTGAGACATCGAACATGGCGAAGGGGGTGGAAAACGGGGATGTGCTGCTCGGATGCTTCCATGACGATTTTTGACCAGCCCGATATCCTTGTCGACCGTGCTGGCATCGCATCGATGGGGGAATCCTCGAAACCCCGCTCGACGAGTCTTTTGGATCAGCCAATTTTGTTCGCAGCTTTCTGCCCCGGTGCCACTTGGCCTGGCTCATCCGCCAACGCTCCGGGGGGCTCTTGGCGGTTGTCGGTCATGACCGTGGTCGCGCCCTTCGCAGCAAAGGCCATGACGATGGCTCCGCCGATCCCCCGCGTCGCCCTGCTGACGAGATACACGCGGTCCCCAGCTTTCCCATCGGGCTCAGTAGTCCATGCGCGCCGAACCCGGCTCGCGCGGTTCCTTGAGAGGATTGCCGAATAGCGCACGTTCGGCGAGGGCGGTGTCAAAGAAAGCGTGCATTTCGATGACCTTGCCGTGCTTGAAACGGAAGATCTCGCAATAGGTCTGGTCGTAGTTGTCGCCAGCCCTTGTCGGCCCGCCTCCCTCCATGATGGCGACGACGCGCTCGTCGTCCGCGCACATGATCTTCCAACGCCTGGCGAAAGTGATGCGCTCGGGAACGAGTGCGCCGTGAACCTTTTCCGCAATCAGGTCGTCGGTTACCACTTTCTTCCCTTCGAGCAGTCCGGAGGCCGGAGTCGTTCCGAGCATGTGGATGACCACGTCATCGTGATACATGGCTTCCACCGCTTCCCAATCTCCATCGTGCATGAGTTGGAAATAGCGGTTCAGGAGATCGATGTTCTGCTGTCTCGACAATTCTGGTCCTCTCGTCGTTCGCGTCCCGCGCAATCAGCCGGACCGGATCAGGTTGCGGCAGTGAGCGCCATGGCGGCCTGGATCTGTTGCTTTGTCGGATTGCTGCGTAGCATGAGCCCGCCACTGACGTGCAGGTTCTCGCCCGTCATGAAGCAGTCGTCCTCGGCCAGCCAGACCGCGGCGGCGGCAATCTCGTCGACTGTCGCGGTGCGCCCCAGGGGAGACGTGCGGTCGAATTCGGCAACCACTCCAGGGTGAGCCCAGACTTCGGCGGTCATCGGCGTGCGCACCGCTCCAGGGCTGATCGAGTTGACCCTGATCCCTTGCGAGCCAAACTCGTCAGCGACACTACGCGCGACTTGGTCCATCGCCGCCTTCGTACCACGATAAGCCGCATAGTCGTCCAGCATGATCGTGGACGCGGCCGAACTGATGCGGATGATAGAGCCGCCATGGTCCATCGCCTCGACCATGACCTGCATGAACTGAAACGGCCCCCTGAATTGAAGGTCGAACAGGTCCTGCAATTGCTCGCCAGTAGTTTCGAGAAAGGGCATGGCAAAGTTGGCGCCGGTGCAATCCACCGCAATGTCGATCCGGCCGAGCGTTGCGCGCGCCTCGTCCGCCAGTGCTTCGATTGAACTTTTCGAGCGTATGTCGCAAGTCACCGCCGTTCCGGCGAGTTCCGTTGCAAGGTTCTCAATTGCGGCAGTGCTGCGGGCACTGACTACCAATTTCGCGCCCTCACGCGCGAAGCGCCGCGCGATGGCTTGGCCCATGTTGCCCTGCCCGCCGGCCCCCAGTATGAGGGCGCCCTTGCCCGTCAGACGCCCGCTCACTGGGCGACGACCCAGCGCAATGCGCGTGACACGATCTCGCGAAACGGGGGAGAGTCCCATGGCCCCCTAGTAACAGGCCCCTCATCCATAAGTGGTCGAAAGTCATATTTGCCGCTGCTGTGACCGAGGGCCAGATAGAGGACCGCGCCTGCCCCATGCTCGCGCAGGTACATTTGCGGATGCAATACCGGGTCAGGCCAATCCGATAGGACATAGCCGGGATTGCTGCCGCTGAAGCGCGAGCCGAGTAGCACGCGGGCCGGACCTGTGAGTTCGAGGATGTACGGTTCGTCCTCCACCGTGAAAGGATCGATACTCGCGACCAGGGGGTCGTCTGGTTCTGTCACCTCGACACTCATCTGCTGCAAAAGCAGGTGCGCGAGGAAGCGGCTGCCGAGCAGGTTGGTGAACCGTGGATTTGTGTCGGTCGTATCGACCTGCCCCGGGATCTCGATTCCCTGTGCCACTATCGGCGGACCGTCGGTGAATCGGATCAGGGCATTGCTGGCGTGCATGGCGAACATGCGTCCGCCCCGTTCGAGGAAGGCCTCAAGAGTGTCGATTTGCGCGTCGTCGGGCGAGACGTTGCAAGTGTAGACGACAAGGGCATCTGCCTGCGCAATCCGGTCGAGCGCGGAGAAGTCCTCGCTCACGCTGACCCACAGACTGTCGTCACCGGCAAGTTCCTCCAGCAGTCGCAGGCGTACGAAATTAGTGTCGTGCGTGGGGGCTCCGCACACCAGATGCAGCCGTTTCATGGTCATGTCGAATCCTCTCAGCCGTGCGATCAGGTGCCGTCGTGCGCATCAGCCTCGACAGGATTCGTCGCGATCAGGTCGCGCAAAGAATAGCCCCGGATAAGCTCGTCGATGTTGCGATGAAAATGCTCGATGCGTCGTTCGTCACTGCTGAGTATCGCATCCGTAAAGCTGCGCGAACGCTGCCCCTTCTGAACATGTTCGACGAGCTCGACATCTTGGCCTAGCACTTCGTTTACGATCGGGTGCTTGCGTACGCCCCACTTGAGCACGTCCTCAACCGATTCCTCACCGCCACGCACCACCCGATGTTGATATGGCGCTACCGTTTCTCCGTCCTCCAATGGCGCGCACATGATGAAGTCGAAGTACATCTTCTCCGGATCGCCGTCAGGGTGTGGGCGATAGCGCAAAGTGACGTAGAATTCTGGGAACAGATTGAAGTGCGTACTCGGGAAAAGCATGTAGTGGTAGGCGTCGCTGAGCTGACTGTCGCTCAGGTTCTCGTAAGGGAAGACGACTTGGCCCTGTTTAGCGCGCTTGGCCACTTGCACCGAACGGCGCACTTCGGTCGCCTTGCCGGTGAAGGTTGTCGGGTCAATGCCATTGGCCGTGAGCAGGCTCTCGAGCGCGGGATTCAGGGCTTCCTGTTCACTGAAGAGTTTGCTGGGCCGGCCATACTCGTTGACCATGTAGCTGTGTATCCCGAGAAGCGTAATTGGCGCATCCTCGTTGCCCCAGGCAAGGATTTCCGAGTGCAGCGTCTGGAAATGATAGCTTTCGTTGAAAGCGTCGAACGTCGTTTTCCAATTGCAGCCGAATTCAAAAGTCTTGTAGTCGACGATCGTTGCCTTCTCCATCCGATAGGCATCGAGCCGCGAGGCGAGGGGACCGAGATATTCGCGCAACGAGGGAGCTTCGTCGTCCAGCGTGTACCAGACCCAGCCAGCGAAACGCTCCGTGCGGAAAGTGCGCAGGGAAGTGCACGCGGGATCGGAGATTACCTTCTGGTCGAAGCGCTCCCGATAGGGAACGTGTGAAAGGCTGCCGTCGAGTTCGTAGGTCCATCCGTGGAAAGCGCAGGTGAACTTCGGCGCAAAGGATGGCCCGTCCTCGCCCAGAAGCAGGCGATTGCCCCTGTGGCGGCACACGTTGTAGTAGCCGCAGATCTCATCGTCCCCGACTCTCGCGAAAAGCAGGCTTTCGCGGCCCAGTGTGTGGATGAATACATCGCCTTCTTCCGGGATTTCCTCTTCGCGCGGCCCCATGTGCCAGACGCGGGTCCAAAGATGCTCCCACTCCTGTTCGGCTCGTTCGGGAGACCAGAACCACTCGGGATTGATCCGGAAGGGTTGCGTCTCGATCATTGCATTACTCTCCCCGTAGCACTCGCAGGCCATGTACCTTGTAACGCCGTTTGTGGACGTGTGCGGGGCGCGAGGACACCACCCTGCATGCAGGGTGGTGTCATGGGTAGGTACCGTTGTGGATGTGTCAGGCCAGATCGATGTTGGTCAGGTCCGCGCGCCTGCGCACATTGACCTTTTCGAACACGTTCTTGAGGTGCCACTTCACCGTGTTCTCGCTCACGTCCAGTTGCTCGGCAATCTGACGGTTTGTAAGCCCTGCGCGTACGAAGTGAACCAGTTCGATTTCTCGTTCGGTCAGCGCGTTTCCCGGCTGGGCGAGTGAATTCTTCTCATCGAATTCGGGTTCCGCCAGACTAGGGTCAAAGGTTTCGCGCAGCTGCTGGACCAGCATCGCCTCGCGGCGCCCTCTCGGGGCCATGCCGCGTGCATGCATCATGTCGAGTACTGCTTGGATCGCGTGGCCGCCATCGACGAACGTGCGAACGATGCCGTTGCCTGCGGCTTGGCGAATGAGCCGACGCAACAGGCGGATTGCCAGGTCGGTGCGGCCCAATGCGTTGAGAGCGCACACCCCGAGCACCGCCCAGTGTAATGCGCGCAGGTTCCAGCCATCCGATAGATCGAGCCGTGCCGCGCGCCGCAATAACTCGAGTGCGCGCTCGGGCGCTCCCAAAGCAATGTACAGGTGGGCCTGGGAACCGTGCACCGCTGCCTCGAGATAAGGCGCCAGTCGGTCGTCGTCGGTTATGGTTCCGGACAACTCCGAAAGTGCGCGCACATAGGCCGCAGCCATGCGAGTATCGTGATGCATTACCGCGATGACGACTTTTTCACACAGGACGTCGACACGCACGCGAGGCAGCCGCACCGCCGGGCCGGCGTCGAGCACGTTTTCGAGCACAGTGATGGCCGCGCGATACTGGCCGTTGTTGGAGAGGTTGCGGGCCTTTGCGCGGTAAGCTTGGAAGCGCGCGTCGGTGAATAGGTGGGCGTGCAGCGACCAGGCATACGATTCGATCAGTTGAGTGACCTTCCCGGTTTCGTTGCGCTCGTAGAGAGCACCGGCCAGCAAGCCTGCGGCCATGACGGTGCCGGTTGACTGGGCGCTCATGTCCCTTTCGGCATGTTTGAGCGCCCAGTTGAAATGGGTCTCGGCATGGCGGACCTGCCCGTCACGCAAGTCGATAAGGCCCAGGATGCAGCGCCCGTAGAGCGCGCCATAGGGGCTCGTTTCATAATAACTTGGTAAATAGGCCCTCTCAAGCGCCATCCGGCCCTCGATCGGCGCACCTTCGTGAGCAAGGCAAAACGCCAGCGAATTGTCGACGACGTTGCTAAACCAGTCGTGGGATTCAGGCCAACGCCGCTTCCAGCTTCGACCTAGCGCGCTACCTTGACGAAAGTCGTCGCGCATCGAGGCGATCATGATCCGCAGAGCCGTTAGGTTCCTCTCGTGCCCAGCGAAATTCGCGAGATCGCATTTGAACGTTGTGTCGAGCGCGGTGAGCAGCTTCTCGGCCTCGTCGAGCCGGTAGAGCAGCGCCAGTGCCCAAGCGACTGCCAGAAGGGCGGTCGGATGCGGCTGAAGATCCGAAATCGAGAAGCGATCTAGCCAAGCCTGTAAGCGCAGGACCTCTCCGCGGCTGATCATGTCAAAGCCGCACCGCTCGATCAGGGCAACAGCCCGCTGACTGTCGCCGCTGTCCATAGCGTGCGAGGCCGCCAGGGCAAAGTTGCCCCGCTTTTCGAACCATCCGCACGACCGCCGATGTAGCGAAGCCCTCTCCTCGGTGTCGACAAAGCTCTTCACTGCCACGACGTCGAGCAAAAGTGGGACGGTCGTATAGGTCACCTCGGGGCCGAAGGGATTGCGCTTGAGCAGCCCGTGCATGAGGTATTCTTGAATGTGGAGCGGTGCCTGGGGGTCCGCTGATAATTCGAGCATCAAGCCGTGCTCGAGACGATTTGGGATCAGCATGACGTCGAGCGCGCCACGCGCCTCGTCGCTCAGTCCCGACAGTAGCTCCTCCTCGAAGTACTCCTGCAGGTCGCGCCCGATGATCGCGAAAGCGCCGGTACTGCCGCTCGTTCGGTTAGGGGGAGGGCGGTTTCGCACGAGCAGGCGTACCGCTGCGACCCAACCACCTGATCGGCTCCAGAGGTCACGCGCCTCGGCAAGCGACAGAGCGGGGACCGAAAGTTCCGCCACCATTTCGTTGAGTTGCTTGAAGCTGATGGCGAGCGCAGCGTCGTCCACTTCGAGGATCGCATCTGCATTTCGCAGGCGTGCCAAGTGAAGCCGCGTTGGTCCTCGAGCGGCAATTACGAGACGTAGGTTGTTGGGCGCATTGTCGATGATTCGCTGCAGTTCGGCGATGCCCGTTTCTGTGAGAACATGAATGTCATCTAGGAAAAGGGCGACCTCGCCATCGCGAGCTGCGATCTCGTTAAGCGCCACCGCAATAACGGTATCCGGTGCGATCGCGTGAGCGGTCAGCAAGGCCGCCGTGGCGCTGCGCTCGCCAAGAACGCGGGAGACCAAAACCGCTGCCACGTCCATAAAGAGCGATCCCGACGTATCCCTGCCTCGCTGGAGCCGCAACCAACAGCAAGAATAGAGAAATGACTGCAGGTTGGTGTGGATGCGCTGCATTAGACGCGTCTTGCCGCTGCCGGGGGCTGCGGTGATCAGAACGACACTATGAGTGGTTAGCTTTTCCGCAAGTCGCGCAATGCCCGGTGGGGCAATCCACTTGCCTTTGAACCGGGGCGTTTCAGTCGCCCCTGGCATTAATGGACTTTCTCCCATGGCATTCTCGCGTGTCTTTTTCGATTCTTATGGTTAGCCCATCGAACACCGATGCCCAAGTCTGCGGTATCGGGTCACGGCGGCGAGGTTCCTCCTGCCGCTGCCTTGGCTCGGAGCACGTCCTTGTGCACCTTGCCAGCTCCGGTTTGCGCGAAATCCTCGCGACAATCCAAGGAATCTGGAACTTTCTGCTTGGCCGGCCAACTAGCCACCATGTGCTTCACCAGGTTTGCAGTCAGAGGGGCTTTTCGCCTGCCACTCTGAGAGGCGATCGGTATGCGAGGCGCGGCTAGCTGAAAGTTGCGCGGCACGTTTGGGCATCGGATAGGCATGCCGGTTGGCGCATAACGAGCCAACTGACCTAAGTGTCAAACAGTCAGCCTTATGCGAGACCCTGTAATCGAAGTAGGTCTCGATCGCGAGGTCTGGCCACTTTCAGGATAGATCTCTGCTTCGAATCCGTCCGCTGCCGGGCGAACAAGTTTGGCCCCGCCATTGCCGCAAACATTCGCCGTAAGCGTGGACGAACCGCTCAGCTCGATCGGATGCCCCCCGGCGACCTAGGTCAACGTCGATGTAGCGCGCATACGGGGCGCCGAGTTGGGCCAAAGCTTGGGAAGCATGTTCAACTTCACGGTGACGGCCTTTGGTAATGGCGGCGATTGCCGCTTTTGCGCCAGTCTCGGCGTCCCCATGGTGAGTCTTCCAGCCGATTGATCGCGATTCAGGCACCCTCGTTAATCAGTACATTGCGCGCCAGCAGCAGTGAACCGACCGGCCCGGCGTTGGCGCCGAGTGCCGGGAGGCAGATCATGGTTTCGATGGCTGCAATGTCCAGATCGGGCAGGTAGCCGGCGAGTATCGCGGGCAGCCGGTTTCGTGCCCGCTCGATGAGGTGCGGCTGGCGGGTGGCGACGCCGCCGCCGATGACGATCCGCTGCGGGGAAAGCGCGAGGAGCAGCGTGGACAGGAGTTCGGACAGGTCATCCCCGACTTCGTCCCAAGCAGGCGAGGCGGGATCGAGCTTGCCCGGATGCACCGGCAGGCGGGCTTCCAGGGCGGGGCCGCTGATAAGGCCTTCGATGCAGTCCCCATGAAAGGGGCAGGTGCCTGCAAAGGTTGCGCCCGGCGCGCGGCGGGTGCGGATGTGGCCGAGTTCGGGGTGGAGAAAGCCATGCACCGGCCGGCCATCGATCACGATTCCTGCGCCAAGGCCGGTGCCGATCGTGATGTAGACGAGGCTGGAACAGCCTTGAGCCGCCCCGAAGGCATGCTCGGCAAGCGCCGCCGCATTGACGTCGGTATCGACGGCGATCGGGCAGGCGAAGCGTGCCTGCACCATTTCCAGCAGGCCGGTGTTGCTCCAGCCGGGCTTCGGGGTGGCCAGGATGGTGCCGTAATCAGGCGCATCCGGCGTCACCCGGATGGGGCCGAAACTGGCGATCCCGATGGCGGCGAGGGGGGATGCGGCCTGCCATGCCGAGAGATGGGCGAGGGCAGCCTCCAGGGTTTCATCGGGGGTGGTGGTTGGCAGGGCATGGCTTTCGAGGATGCGGGTGCCATCGCCCAGGGTGACAATGGTCTTGGTGCCGCCCAGTTCTATGCCGGCAAGGCGCGGAGGGGACGCCTGTGTCATGTGAGCGCGGCGCGCTCGCCCGAAAGCGAAAGCTTCAGGAAGGGAGCGAAAGTGCCGCCGAAGTGGGTGCGTCCCTCCGGCTTTTGCGTAGCCGTGGCATCGTCGATGCCCCAGTAATCGGCGAAGCTGGTGACGGAAAGGTCAGGCAGGACCCACCAGCTATAGGCCTGAAAGGGCTCGCTTTCTGGATTGGCAAAGACGAGACCGTGGCCGTTGAGCAGGCGCCAGGGGCCTTCGATGCGCTCGGCAGTCGCACCGTAAAGCCCCGTCGGCGCGGTGATCCCGGGGGCGAAGACTTTCGCCTGGGTCGACCAGAACAGGTAGAGGCGGCCCGCATGTTCGACGATGTGCGGCCTTTCAAGTTCGTTGTTGGCATCGGTCGCATCGACCAGCGGAGCGAGCGGACGATAGGTGCCGCTGGTATCGTCCAGGCGCGCCAGTCCGACAAGCCCGTTGAAGGCGCGGGGCGCCGCGGCTGCCGAACCGGTGAAGAGGAGGTACTCGGCTCCGTCCGGCGCACGCCAGGGAAAGGGATCTCGGAAGGCCTTGATCTCGCCGATCCGGCCTTCTGTTTCCTCGGCGGCCATGTAAGGGCCTGCCGGTTCCAGGACCTCGCGCGGATCTGACCACTGGCCGAACGGGGCGTCCGGGTCCTCTGCCAAGCTGCAGCGGGTCACGAACAGGCGCTGGCGAAAGGTGGTGGCGCTTTCGCCGCGCTCGCCGACGACCGTGAAGTAGAGGGCCAGATGCGCGCCCTCGAGCCGCGCCGCGCCCGACCATTCGCGGCTTCCGGGGGTGAATCCCTCGGGAAGGGTTTGGCCGAGGTGCCGGAAACTGTCGCCCTCGCGGAAGAAGTGATGGATGCGGGCAAGGCCGTGCCGGCTTTCCGGATCGTCGGCCCTGGGCGCGGTCAGGGCAAACCAGAGTTCGCCGCCGTTCCAGGGGACGGGCTTGCCGCTCGCGTCGGCAAGTGGCCAGGCATCCCAGACGTCGATGTCATCTGCAACGCGGTGCACGTCCTTTTGACCGAGAACGGGCGCGCGGCTGCAGGCTGCAAGGTCAAGGCCGGCCAGGTCCCCGGCTGTCCAGGACAGTTTTCCGTCATCCGTCTTGGCCGGATCGGTGTTCATGCGTTCGTTTTCCTTGCGTTGCATCGGGGCTGAGGTCGAGGGGGGCGGACATGGCCGGGCGGAGGAGAATGTCCAGCCATGTCCGCTGGCTCCAAGGTCAGAACTCGTAGCGAAGCGAGGCGGAGATCGTGCGCCCGTTGATCGACCTTGCCCTGACGTAGTTGTCCACGCCCGGGGTGATGGATCCTTCCTCGGCTTCGGTGATGCCCGTTGCGTTGAAAAGATTGTTTGCGTTGAGGGAGACCTCGATCTTGTCCATCGGACGGAAGTTCACGAAGGCGTTGACCTGCGTGTAGGCAGGGAACACCAGTTCGTTGCTGTCCTGGGCATAGGCCTTGGTGGTGCCCACGATGTTGAGACCGGCCCGAAGCACGTCGAAGTCCACGGCGGGCGTGATCTGGTAGATCAGCTTGGCCTGGCGGCGCGGCGTGTTGCCCTCGTTGGCGGGCGTGATGGCGTCTTTGGCGATCTTGGCGTCGGTGTAGGTGGCACCGGCACGCAGGTCGAAGATGCCCGAGCGATAAGCCGCTTCAATCTCGACGCCGGTGGCCTTGTAGCTGCGGTCGAGGAAGCGCTGGGTGGTCGCCTCGAAGTTCTGCTCCTGCGTCTTGGCGTGGAAGCCGGTTACGAAGAGGCCGAACGGTCCCGAGCGGTACTTCACGCCCAGTTCGTACTGGTCGACGAAGTCGATGGCATCTTGCTTGCGGACCGAGCCGTCGGCCTGGACCACGCCGAACAGCAGGCGGTCGGCATTGGCGCGTCCGCCTCGACTGATGCGGGCGAAGCCGGCAATGTCCGAGGTGAACATGTAGTTCGCACCGATCGACCAGGACCAGTAGCCGACCGAGTAGCGGACCGGGCTCGGGTTGCCGTTGTCGATCAGCGAGACGCTGCGCTCGACCGGCTGGATCGTGCCGTCCCCGTTGACGTCGAAGTTCGCGGTCTGGAGCGTGCCGGCGTAGTTGCCGCGCGCCTTGACATGGTCGTAGCGCACGCTCGCGTCGATGGTCAGGCCGCCGGTTTCAAAGGTGCCGGCCAGGTAGGGCGCGTCGATGTCGTAGCGCACGTCATAGCTGCGCTGGCAGCAGTTGCCCCAGAAGGGCACGCCATAGGCATAGAGCCCACCGCGCGTGAGGACGCTACCCGCGCTGTCGGTGACGTCGAGGAGCGCGGCGTTGTGCCCGTCCACTGCCATCAGGTAGGAATTCCAGACCCAGTCCATGTCGATGTTCTGGCGGGCCTTGTAGTAGCCGGCGGTGATCGAGCCCGGACCGAAGTCCTTGGTCAGCTTGAGGTCGTTGGTGAAGCTCGAGAAGTCGTTGATGTCGACGTTGAAGAGATGCGTGCGCATGACGAGAGCGTTGCCCGCCAGGGCCTGTCCGGCGCTGGGACCGTTGGCATAGACCAGTCCGTAAGTGCCGGCGGCCCCCGTCAGCAGTTCGCCTACCGAGTTCGCGATCCCCTGGCCCGCGCCGACTTCGGCGGGGAAGGGCGAGACGAAGCGGCCATGGACGTCCGAGTAACGGAATCGTTCCTCGAGCTTCAGGCCGTCGGCCACGTCGAACACCGCTTCGAGGCCGACCGAGGTGACCACCGGGTGCATGCCGTCCTTGATGTCGGTGGTGTGGAGCGCATTGTTGCCGTCCAGGCCGATATCGGTGGTGAAGTACTTCGAGTGCGGCGTCTGCGACTTAATGTCGAAGCCGGGGAGCGAACCGAAGTGCGGGTTGGCATTGGTGCCGGTCACCAGTGTCGGCATCGGCAGATAGCCGATCGCCCGGTCGTCGAGGCGCTTGAGATAGAGGCGCACGTAGCCGCTGTCGAAGTCCTGCGTGAGATTCGCTTTGACCTGATAGCCCTTGTTGCCGGTATAGCCTGCGTCGCGCGGCCCTTCGCCCTGGCGCCAGAAGCCGCCGATGTTGAAGCGCGTCTTTTCTGCCAGGTGGCCGCCGTAGTTGAAGTCGAGGCGGTAATCCTCGTAGTCGAGGCCGACGGTCGCCATGACCACGCCGCCCTCGTCCTTGCCATCCTTCGAGATGAAGTTGATGACGCCGCCGGGCGAATTGGACGCCAGCGTCGAGGCCGAGCCGCCGCGTACCGCCTGGATGGAGGCGATTGTCTGGTCGGCGCGCAGGAAGATGTCTGCATTGCCGAAGGCGATGTCTCCGAACTGCATGACCGGCATGCCGTCTTCCTGCAATTGCAGGAACTTGGCGCCGCCCGAGGCGACCGGCAGGCCGCGCACGGCGATGTTGGCATTGCCGTCGCCGCCGGTGGATTCAGAGCGGATGCCCGGGATCTGGCGGAAGATCTCTGCGGTGGTGCGCGGTGCCGCTTCTGCGATAGCGGTTTCGTCTAGCGCGCTGACCGAGATCGAGCTTTCCAGCCGATTGGTGGGGCGCGCCGAAGCCGTGACGATGATCTCGTCAAGCCCGAGTGCATCCTGAGAACTTTCGTCAGCGGCGGTATCCTGAGCGTGGAGGCTGGCAGGCAAAGTCGTGACCGCGGCCACACTAACCGCAAGCAGTGTGCGAAATTTCATCGATCCTCATCCCATTACGTTGTGTTTGTGCAAGTCCGTCATACCCCTCATTCAATCGATTGCAATATATTTCTGCAATCGATTGAATTTTTGTCGCGCAACCGCTACCAAGGCGCCTGGCCAGCGTGAAAAGCGCGGCTGATGAGAGGATTGCGGGCATGATTGAATCGCAGAAACCAAGGCTCTCCCTGATTCGGATCGTCGAGATGAATCTGGGCTTTTTCGGCCTGCAGTTCAGCTTCGGGCTGCAGCAGGCGAACATGGGGCCGATATACGGCTATCTTGGCGCAAACGAAGCGACGATGCCACTGTTATGGCTTGCAGGCCCGGTCACCGGCCTGGTCATCCAGCCGATCGTCGGCGCCATGAGCGACCGCACGCATTCGCGCCTGGGCCGCCGGACGCCTTACTTCCTGGTGGGGGCCATCCTCTGTTCGGCCTGCCTGTTCCTGATGCCCTTTTCCTCGGCCCTGTGGATGGCGGCCTCGCTGCTATGGCTCCTCGATGCGGGCAATAACATCACCATGGAACCCTACCGCGCTTATGTCGCGGATCGTCTTGCGAGCGAGCAGCACTCGGTCGGATTCCTGACGCAGAGCGCTTTCACCGGCCTTGCCCAGACGCTGTCCTACCTTGCCCCGTCGCTCCTCGCCGCAGTGATCGACCGCAACCTCCTCGATCCCAACGGTATTCCCGTCATCGTGCGGATGGCCTTCCTGATCGGTGCGGTCCTCTCGATCTCGACCATCCTGTGGTCGATCCTGAGGGTGCGCGAACTGCCGCTCAGCCCGGCGGAACGCGCCAAGCTCGACGCAAGTCCCCTGACGGCAGGCGCCACATTGCGCGAAATCGGCGATGCCATCCGCGAGATGCCGGCCCCGATGCGTCAGCTCGCGCTTGCCATGCTGTGCCAGTGGTATGCGATGTTCACCTACTGGCAGTTCATCGTTTTTGCCGTCGCACGCGCGCTTTACGGGACCCATGATGCCTCGTCGGCAGGATTTCGCGATGCCACGCTGACGGCGCAGCAGGCCGGTGCCTTCTACAATGGCATTGCCTTCGTTGCCGCGCTTGCTCTCATCCCGCTGGTTCGTCGATTTGGCGCCCGCGCGGTGCACGTCGTTTGCCTGAGCGCCTCGGGGGCCGCGATGCTGGCCATCCCCGGTGTCGATAGCACCGCGTTCCTATTCGCCGCGATGATCGGCATCGGGTTGGGCTGGGCGGGCATGATGGGTAACACCTATGTCATGCTGGCAGGTTCGATCCCGCCCGAGCGCACGGGCATCTACATGGGCATATTCAACATGTTCATCGTGATTCCCATGCTGATCGAGAGCCTCACCATGCCGCTGCTCTACGGTCCGCTCCTGGGCAGCGACCCGCGCAATACCCTTTATCTTTCCGGCGGGCTGATGCTGTTGGGGGCAATCGCGACGCTGCGCATCCGCCTGCCGCGTTCCGGCGAGGCGGTGGGCGCCACTTCTCAAGAGCATGGCGGGGGATGAATTTTGGTTCCCCTCGCAGGCCTCGTGGGCCTATGTCCTCGGTCATGAGCCCAGGTAGCACACCAGATGTAGATCCGGCCCCGAAGGAAGGCGCCGAAACCGCGAAGGTGAAGACGCTGGCGGATCTCGGCAAGATCGCCGGGGTGACGGCGGGGACCGTTTCGCGGGCGCTGGCGGGCTCGGAGCTTGTCAACAAGCGTACGCGCGAGCGCATCCTCGCACTGGCCCACGAGCACGGATTCCAGCTCAACCAGATCGCCAGCAAGCTGCGATCGAAGCGCACGGGAATGATCGGGGTCGTCATTCCGCTGGGACACGAACGCAACCAGCACATTTCCGATCCGTTCTTCATGACCCTGCTTGGCCATCTTGCCGACGAGATCACCGAGCGTGGCTACAGCATCGTACTTGAGCGCGCGATACCGGAGGAGAAGCCCGACTGGCTGGATCGCATCTGCGGTTCGGGCATGGTCGATGGCGTCATCCTGATCGGCCAGTCCGACCAGTTCGAGACGATCGAGCGGGTTGCCGAGGCTTATGGTCCGCTGGTTGCATGGGGGAGTCACCGTGAGGGGCAACTTCACTGCGCAGTCGGCACCGACAACCGCGCAGGCGGAGAGCTCGCAGCACGGCGACTGCTGGCAGGCGGGGCGACGCGCCTGGCATTCCTGGGCGAGACGACCGGCGTCGAAATCGCCGAGCGCTTCGCGGGCGTGAAGGACGTGGCGGATCAGGTCGGGGTCTCGCTGGTCCACTTGCCCTGCCACATGTCGTTCGAACTCATGACCGGCGAACTGGAAAGTCTGATGGCCCGACGGGGCGCGGACTTCGACGGCATCATTGCAGCGTCGGACCTCATCGCCATGACCGCCCTCAAGGTCCTTTACGGACAGGGCAGGCGGGTCCCAGCCGACGTACAGGTGATAGGCTACGACGACCTGCCGCTGGCCGGGCAGACAATGCCCCCCCTGACCACGATCCATCAGGACATTTCCGGCGGCGCAAGGGAGATCGTCCAGCGCTTGCAGTCAGCCATTGCCGGCAAGGATAGCGCCTCGCTGGTCATGGCTCCCCGATTGATCGAACGCGAGACAACCCGCCGGCCCGCTTGAAGCGCCGTCACCCGTTGCAGCGGCAAGTCGCGCTGTCGTCATCAATGCGAAACAAAACTCGTGACGGGGGTGCTCCCGGCCCCGGCACGACTTCATTCGGAATGTCCGGTCCAACCCGTCTCGCTTGTCTGAGCATCGGGTACCGCTTCGCTTTTGGGCCGCCGTGTGGAGTTGATTGTGACCAGGAACAGACCACGGGCTCCGGGATTGCCGACAGATTCGTGCACTGGCGGCCCTTCGGCATGACCGCAAACACCTTGCCATTCGGGATCGGTGTCGGCGAGCGGCGGGCACTGGTCGCCTTCCTCGTGCGCAAGGCGGGCAGCGAGATGCTCGCCGAAGACATCGCGCACGATGCGATCATCCGCCTCGTTGAGTTCCAGAGGCGCGAGAAAGTGCGCAACAGCAAGGCGCTCCTGTTCAAGATCGCGGTTAACCTGCTCATCAATCACCAGCGGCGCGAAAATCGTACGGTGGAAGGCGTGACCGACGAATTCGTCGACGATCGCCCGACCCAGGATCGCACTGCGCTCGACAGCGACAGGCTTGCCCAACTGCAGCGCGCGATCGACGCCCTGCCACCCCTGCGGCGCGAAGTGCTGGTCCGCCGCCGTCTGGAAAACCAGTCTTACGAAGAGATCGGGCGGGCGCTCAATCTTTCGTCTGCGGCCGTAGAGAAGCACGTGGTACGCGCACTCGCATCCTTGCGCGCGTACCAGGACAAGCACGTGTTCGAGGGAGTATCGCCATGGTGATCCGCATTGGAGCCTTCCGTCATTACGAGGAGCGGATCGACGAGATCCAGGCGCAGGCGGCGTTCTGGGTGGCGCGCGAGAACAGCGGACGAATCCGCGAGGCCGAGCGCATCGAACTGCGCGAATGGCTGGCCCGCAGTCCGGCGCACGAGCTGGAATATACCCTGGCCGACAGTCTATACGCCGACGAAACCCTGATAGCTGCCCTAAGGACGGCGCCGCGCCTTGCCGCGCAGTGCAGGGCAACGCCGGTCGAGGGTGCGCTCGATCGGGTGAAGCGGGGCCTTGCGGCAATCGCGTGGCCCAAACTTGTCGCGGCGAGCTTGTGTATCGCGCTTTGCTTCGCGTCCGCCAGGGTGCTCTTCCAGCCGAAACCTGACGCTCCGACTGAAGATTCCCGCCTGGCCGGGGGCATGGTGCTGGAAACCAGGCCCGGTGAACGTCTGCTGGTCCAGCTTCCCGACGGCAGCCGTGTCGAACTGGGCGGTGATGCCAGCGCGGAAGCGCGTTTCACGCCCGCGGAGCGTCACTTTGCGCTGCGCCGGGGCGATGCGCATTTCGATGTTGCCCATGACAAGTCGCGGCCTTTCCTGATCCAGACAAGGCGGGCCGGGGTGCGCGTGGTGGGTACGCGCTTCCTGATCAGCCAGTTGCGCGACGATACCCGCGTCGACGTCTATGACGGCACGGTCGAAGTCCGACCCGACCGCGACGAGACTTCGAAGCTTCTGCTCAAGCGTGGCTCGCGGGTCACGATAGGCCGCGACGTCACGCTCACCCACTTTGACGCAAGCGACGAGAACGATTGGCGAAATGGGTGGGTCGATGAAGCGCAGATCTCGCTCGGCGAACTGGCCGAGCTTGTAGAGCGGCGTAGCGGCGAACGTATTGTTGTAGATCAGGGGCTTTCACAATTAAAAATTTCGGGTCGTTTTCGGATAAACAGGCCTGACGAAATCTTCGATAAACTCGGGAGAGTCTATGGCTTTAAGAATTATCATAAGGGGGATGCATATTATTTGATCAAAGTTGATTAGTGTAATAAAAATGAAGCAATAAGTACTTGAAACTTTAATAAAAAATATTGTCCGGGTCCTCTGTCGAACGCTGTCTTGTCAGTCGAACAAGCACTAGCTGTTGTTGCGGAGGAATTGTGTTCAAGACTTTACGAATGTCCTTGCTTGCCTCGAGCATTCTGCTCGCGGGAACTTCCGGCGTCGCGCAGGCTCAGGACCGGGGGCAGGCTGCGGCCACCTATCAGGTGAAGCTGACGGCCCAGCCGCTTTCCGAAGCCTTGCGTGCGCTCTCGCGCCAGACCGGACTTGAAATCGTCTTTCGTCCCGAACTCGTGCGTGGGCGTAACGCTCGCGCCGTTTCCGGAAAGTTCAGCGCGCAGAACGCGCTCGACCGCCTGCTTCTGAACAGCGGACTGATCGTCCGCTACGCCAATGGCACTGCATTTCTCGAGCGCGCTCCGGCACAGCGGCAGCCTGCCGCGCTCGTCGCCCCGGCGAGCGCCGCTGCCACCGTCGGCGCGAGCGAGGACAACACGTCCGAAATCGTCGTGACCGGCACATACTCGGCCTCGATTTCGGACGCGCTCGATCGCAAGCGTTCAGCGAACAATGTCGTTGATTCCATCGAGGCGGTCGACATTGCCAGCTTCCCTTCGCAGAACCTCGCCGAAGCCCTGCAGCGCCTGCCGGGCGTCACCATCGAGCGTGACCGCGGTGAAGGTCTCTTCGTCAAGGTCCGCGGCCTCGGTGCCAATTTCCAGGTGACCCTGCTGAACGGCCAGTCGATCGCGGTGAACGAGAACGTGCGCGATAGCGGCCAGAGCGGTCGCCAGTTCCGCTTCGACACGATTCCGGCTGAACTCGTTGCCGGCGTCGACGTCGTGAAAAGCCCCTCGGCCAATCTCGAGGAAGGCGCCATCGGTGGCATCGTCAACATTCGCACCTTCAAGCCGCTCGATCTGGATTCGGGCAAGCTCGTCGTCAGCGCCGCAGGCAGCTATGCCGAGAAAGCGGATCGCGTCGATCCCAACTTCTCGACGCTTGCCAGCTGGAAGAACGACAGCGAGACTTTCGGCGCGCTCATCGCGGCGACCTATTCGAAGCGCTCGACCCGCCAGGACCGCCTTACCGGCATCAGCTGGGGCGTCGATGAGCTCGATCTGGACGGCGATGGCACCGGCGATGGCGAATATCTCCACCCCTGGTCGCTGCGCCCGACGCTCGAGCAGGAAGACCGTGAGCGCTATGCTGTCAACGCAGCAGTGCAATTCGCACCGAGCGACGCCGTCAATCTCGCGCTCGAAGGCTTCTACACGCGCCTCAACGACTACTACGACGAACTGACTTATTCGGTCGGTTTTGATCCCGAGACGCTCGAGGCGGGCAGCGCGGTCGTCAAGGACGGTGTTGTCGTGGGTGGCATCAGCCAGTCGGACTCGCAGATCAGTCGCGATATCTCGGACATGGTCCACCAGAACTGGTTCGTCGGTCTGAGCGGTGACATCAGGGCCGGCGGCTGGACCTTCCATCCCAAGGCCTACATCACGCGGGCTCTGTCCGATACGGCCGGGCCGATTACCCGTACGCGCCTGAGCGGACCGATCGGGCGTGTCCGCTTTACGATGCCGAAAGCCGAATCCGGCGCGATGCCGACGGTCGAACTGCTCGACAGCAATCTCGACCAGGCGAGCCTGTTGCCGTTCCGCCGGATCGAATGGCGTCCGCTCAAGTCGATCGACAAGGAACACGCCTACGGGCTGAGCGTCGACCGCCCGGTCGATTTCGGTCCCTTCGTCTCGGTCGACTTCGGCGCCAAGTACCGCAGCCGCAGCCGAGACTACGACCGCCGAGACCTCAAGATCGAGACGCTGAAGGGGCAGCACTTCGACGGCACCTACTTCAACCAGTTCCCGTACAGCGACTTCCTGTCCGACATGCAGGGCAGCCTGCCGACGAGCTGGGTGCAGCCGCGTCCGGATCCGTTCTGGAACGAGTCGGATACCAGTGCCGTCGCCAACCCGGAGCGTACCCGCGCCGACTTGCGCAATTCCTATCAGATCGATGAGCAGATCACTTCGGTCTACGGCATGGCGAATTTCGATTCATTCGTCGGCGCGCTGCCGTTCCGTGGCAACATCGGCATGCGCTATGCACATACCCGCCAGACCTCATCGGGCCATGCGGAGACCGGCACCGAGGCGCTGCCGGTCAGTTTCACGAGCACCTATGACGACTTCCTTCCGTCGGCCAATCTGGTGGTGGAACCGGTGCGCGACGTCGTCCTGCGCTTCGCGGCCGCCCGCGTGATCACGCGCCCGTCGCTGGCCGACCTCGCGCCGCGCCTGACGCTCAACTCCTCGGGTCTGATCTTCGAAGCCAATGGCGGCAATCCGCAGCTCAAGCGCTTCCAGGCATGGCAGTACGATGCCGGCGTCGAATACTATTTCGCGCCGCGCAGCGCCCTGATCGCAAGTGTCTTCTACAAGGACATCGGCACCTTCGTGTACAATCAGGTGACCGACTTCACCGTCGACGGCAACGTCTATGCACTGACCGCACCGACCAATGGCGGCGAAGCATGGGTCAAGGGCCTCGAGCTGGCTTTCCAGCACCAGTTCACCTTCCTGCCAGCGCCGTTCGACGGTCTCGGCCTCCAGGCGAACTACACGGTCACCGACAGCCAGGCGAGCTATAACGCCACGCTCAAGGACGATCTCGCCGGCATCGCCAAGCACAGCTACAACATCACCGGCTTCTACGAGAACGGACCGTTCGAAGCATGGCTGAGCTATAGCTGGCGTGGCAACGTCCTGCAGTCGGTCGGCACCAACGATCGCCTGTCCACGAACTCCAAGGCGTTCGGCAGCATGGACGGCAGCATCAGCCTGCGGGTAACCGACTACGCGCAGATCTCGTTGCAGGGCATCAACATCCTGAACGCGAAGCAGCTCGACTACGTCGATGACAACTGGCTTGGCGGATACACCGACTATGGCCGCACCGTGCGCCTTTCGGCACGCGTGAGCCTCTGAGTTTGAGCCTCTGAGTTACTGACGCGCGGGCACCCGGTTCTTTCCTGAAAGGAAGAGGGCCGGGTGCCCCTCGTTCCGGGTTTCCCGGAGAGGTTGGAGGAACACCCATGCGTAAAGGCATCTTCGTCAGCCCGCTGCTCGCCATTGCCGCGCTCATCCTCGCCACTGCCGCAAGCGGCCCGCAAGTGAGCGGCGTCGGAGCAAGCCGCAAGGGCGGTGCGCGCGAGTGGCTTGCCGGGGATCATCACGTCCATTCCGAATTCAGCGCAGGCTGGCAGCTCGACCCGGCGCATCCCGATGCCCCGCCCAAACCGGTCCTGGGCGGGGACAGCCGCCATACCGGATTGCAGAACGCGCAGATGGCACGCCGCTTCGGTCTCGACTGGATAGTCGCGACCGATCACGGCGGTCCACGCCACTCCGAACTGAACTATCGCATCGCCTGGCCGGTGATCGAGGATGTACGCAAGGCGGTTCCCGATCTTATCGTGTTTTACGGGCTTGAGTTCGATACGCCCGGCGGTGAGCATGCGACGCTCATCATGCCGCGCGATCCCTCCGAGCGCGAAAACCTGCGCCGGATCGAGGCCGGCTATGCCGAGCGCGACGCCTGGCCGGCCGACCCGTCGCGCGATACGAAGCCCAGAATGCTGGAGGCCCTGCGCATGATGGAGGGTTTGACACCCCGGCCCGTTCTGCTTGCCAACCATCCCTCGCGCACGGCCACAGGCCTGGGCCTCTGGGGCCTTCATGACCCGCAGGAATTCCGCCGATGGATGGATGCGGCACCCCATGTCGCAGTAGGCATGGAAGGCATTCCGGGCCATCAGGCTGCAATGCCGGAAAATGGCAACGACGCCGCCCATGGTTCTCGCGGCCTTTACGGCGGCTACCCGACGATGGGCGGCTTCGATCAGATGACAGCGACTCTGGGCGGCGCATGGGACGCAATGCTGTCCGAAGGGCTCCACTGGTGGATAACGGCGGGGTCGGACTCGCATGGTCACGTCAGCGAAGGCGGGGCGGATTTCTGGCCCGGCGAATATGCGAAGACGTGGGTTCACGCGCAGCGCGATCCGGCTGATATCCTCGATGGTTTGCGCAAGGGGCGCGTCTTCGTGAGCACCGGAAATCTGGTGACGGGGGTTTCGCTCTCTGTCGCCGGAAAGCCGGTCGAACTGGGCTCGACGACTGCGCTGCCTGCGAATGTGCCCGCGGTGCTGACGATCGAGGTTGCCGGGGCTGCTGGCGAGCCGGGGATGGCGGCGGATGATGTGCTCGATCATGTCGATGTCATCGTCGGCTCCGTGGGCGCAGCAGGTAGGACCGATACCCAGGTTGCCCGCCGATTCTCGTTATCCAGGGCCCGCGGCAAGAGCGGCAATGTCACGCTGGATTACCGGATTCCGGATTTCACGGGAAAAATCTATCTGCGCCTTCGCGGCACCAATACCCGGCAAGGCGAGCCGGACGTCGACGTTCCGGGTGAAGACCCGCGCGCCGACCTGTGGTTTTATACCAACCCGATCTTTCTTGCCCGGGAATGACGCCTCGCCGCTTCGATCGCGGGGCCGGCAAACACAGCTGCTGCTGGGCCTCGCCGCCGGAGGGCATTCGGCCTTCTCGTTCAACATTGTAATCCTCCCATTCTTCCCTGCTGGATAGGGATTTGATAATCCGCAAGTTTCACGGAGGAATCTGAAGCTTGTGATCCGTTTGATGCTCACGCTCATGTTATGCGCGTGCCCCTTGTCTGCGCAGGCAAACGAGGTGGAGGGGCGCAGGCTGTTCGTCGATCCCAAAAGCACGACGGCCAGGGTGGCGGAACGCCTGACAGGCCAGGCACGCCGCGATGCCCTTTCGATGGCGCGTATTCCTTCGGCATCCTGGTTTACCGACGGGACGCCCGAAGGGGTCGAACGCAAGGTTCGTGCCCTCGTGGATCGCGCTGCCGCGCGGCGCGAGGTGCCGGTGCTCGTGGCTTACAACATCCCCTATCGCGACTGCGCGCTCTATTCTGCCGGGGGCGCGAAGGACGGCGCAGCCTATCGTGCCTGGATCCGGGGATTTGCCAAGGGTATCGGCGATCGTGAGGCGATCGTCATTCTCGAGCCGGACGGGCTGGGCGTTATTCCTTGGCACCGGACGCTTTCGGGAGAGCTTGAGAATTGTCGACCCGACGGCATCGACGAACGTGCCGCCGATACGCGCTTTGAACTGTTGCGCGATGCGGTTCTGGTTCTGTCCGCTCTGCCGAATGTCGGCCTCTACCTGGATGGTACGGGGAGCGGCTGGCTGTCTCCTGCGGAAGCGTCAAGCCGGCTGATACGCGCCGACGTAGCGCGGGCGGATGGCTTTTTCCTCAATGTCTCGAATTACGAAAGCAATGCCCGTCTGGTCCCTTACGCGCGATGGATCAGCGATTGCATCGCGCTGGTGAATCGGGGCGGGCTGGAGCCTCGCCAGTGTCCCGCGCATGAAAAAGGGGTGGACGACGATAATCTCGCCGCCGCCTCGGCACGAACCGCCGCTGCCTACAACCAGTTGTTCGGGCAACTGGGAGTCGCTCGCGATCCGGCGCTTCAGAAGCGGGCGGTGATCGACACCAGCCGCAACGGGCGTGGCGGTTGGTTGCCTCCGCAGGGCAAGTATCGGGATGCGGAGGTCTGGTGCAATCCGCCCGGGCGCGGGCTGGGGCGGCGACCGACGCTGGAGAGCGATGAGGCCTATGTCGATGCCTATCTCTGGATCAAGATCCCCGGAGAATCGGACGGCGAATGTCTGCGCGGGCGGGGCGGTCCAGCCGACCCCGAGCGTGGTGTAGTCGCGCCGCCTGCGGGTTCCTGGTTCGCAGCTCAGGCGCGGGAACTCGTCGAACTTGCAGATCCGCCACTGATCGCGAAGTAGTCTGTCGGGGCAACGGGCAGGCGCTTTCAGGCCGGTGGCGGAACGGTCGAGGCGCGGATGAGAAGTTCGTGGGGGTGATCGCGGCGGCGCGGTTCCTGCACCTCGCTGTCGCCGTCGAGCGCGGCGATAAGCCGGTCGGCCGCGTCCCACGCCATTTCGCGTACGGGCTGGTTCACCGTGGTCAACTGCGGCCAGGCGGTGCGCGACACTTCGGAATTGTCGAAGCCGGCGACGGACACCTCCTGCGGAATTGCAAGCCCCAGCTCGCGCGCCGCGGCCATCGCGGCGACGGCCATGTCGTCGTTCTGCGCCAGGATCGCGGTAGGCCGGGGCGAGCGGCGCAGCAGCTCCAGCGCGACCCGGTAGCCGACATCGAACGTGAAGTCGCCGGTGACCACGAGGTCCTGATCGATGGCAATGCCTGCTTTTTCGAAAGCGCGGCGATAGCCGTCCATTCGCCCGATGCTCGCGGCGTGGGAGGGATCGCCCAGAATGATCGCCACGCGTCTGTGTCCAAGCGTCAGGAGATGTGCGGCGACCGCTTCGCCCGCCGCTACTTCGTCCATTGCGACGACGAGGCCGCGATCGAGCTCGCTGTGCGGAGTGATTCGCGCATAGGGCAGCTTCTGGCGGTCGAGCATGTCGAGCAGCAGCGATTGGTCGCAGGCCGGAGGCGCCAAGAGTACCCCGTCGAGACCGGCGCGAAGGAGCAGCTTGCCGAGTTCTTCCTGGCGGCTCGTCACCTGGCTGAAAGGCAGTACGACAAGGCGGTAGCGCCCGGTTTCCAGACGGCTGAGTGCGCCGTTCTGCAGCTCGACGACGTAGCTGGGGCTGGGCCGCTCGTACGTCAGGCCGATCAGGTAGGAACGCCGTGCGATCAGGCTCTGCGCGGCGATATTGGGATGATAGTCGAGCGCCTCCGCGGCTTCCTTGACCTTCTGCCGGACTTTCTCGCTGACGTGAGGAGCATCGTTCAGTGCGCGCGAAACGGTCTTGGGCGTCACGCCAGCGACCCGCGCAATATCGACGATCGTTGGTCGCTTTGAAATTGTGCCCTCCAATCAGCTATTTAGGCGATTTCCCGGATCGCCGCCCCCAAGCGTGAAACCGTCTTAACGGCTCTATTGACTTCTGTCGACAATCGACAGTAAACGTTGACCGCAAGGACGGTAAACGTTGACAATTTTGTAAGGTGGGAGGGGAAATGAAACTGCCGCGCAGCGCCGCATTGGCGTTTGGTACGACGTCGCTGGTGGCCATGGCTTCCGTTTGCTTCGCGAATCTCGCCGTGGCGCAGGGATCCGGTCCGGATGCGGGTGCCGGTCAGGCGCATTCCCAGGAATGGCCCGCCCGACAGGCGACGATCGCCCTCGATCCCGCCGTCGAAAGCCGCATCGACAGGCTCATCGCTGCCATGTCGCTGGAGCAGAAGGTCGGACAGATCATCCAGGCCGACGTCGGCAGCGTGACGCCCGAAGATGTCTATCGTTACCACCTCGGTTCAGTGCTCAACGGCGGCAACACAACGCCAGATGGCAACTACAATACGCCGGCCAGGAAATGGCTGGCGGCGGCGGATGCCTTTTACGCTGCGTCGATGAAGCCGAGCGGAAAGCTCCCCCGCATCCCGATCATCTGGGGCAGCGACGCTGTCCATGGCCATAACAATATCGTCGGCGCAACGCTGTTCCCCCACAACATCGGCCTTGGCGCAACGCGCGATCCGGAACTGATCCGCCGCATCGGCGAAGTAACCGCGATAGAAATGCGCGTCACGGGTCTCGACTGGACCTTTGCGCCGACGCTCGCCGTTGTGCGGGACGATCGCTGGGGGCGTACTTACGAGGGCTTTGGCGAGACGCCCGAGATCGGCGCCAGCTTTGCCGCGCCGCTGATCGAAGGCCTGCAGGGCAAGCTGGGCGACAAGGACTGGCTGCGCGGGCCGCATATCGTCGCCACGGCCAAGCACTTTCTTGGCGATGGCGGCACCAGCGGGGGCAAGGACCAGGGCGACACACAGATGTCGGAAGATCGCCTGCGCGACCTGTTCAGCCCGCCATACATTCCGGCGCTGAACGCGGGCGTACAATCGATCATGGTCAGCTTCTCTAGCTGGAACGGTGCCAAGATGCACGGCAACCGCTCGATGATGACCGATCTCATCAAGGATCGCTGGAACTTCGACGGCTTCCTGGTCGGCGACTGGAACGGTCACGGCCAGGTCGTTGGCTGCACCGCGACCGATTGTCCCCAGGCAGTCGCGGCCGGTCTCGACATGTATATGGCGCCCGACAGCTGGAAGGGCCTTTACCAAACGACGCTGGCGCATGCCAAGGACGGTACGCTGCCGCTGGCCCGCCTGGACGACGCGGTGCGCCGCATCCTGCGGGTCAAGATCCGTGCCGGTCTGTTCGAGGCGGGCAAGCCTTCATCCCGGCCCTATGGCGGGCGCTTCGAGCTGCTCGGCAGCAAGGAACACCGGGCGGTGGCGCGCCGCGCGGTGCGCGAATCGCTTGTCCTGCTCAAAAATGCCGGCAGCGTACTCCCGCTCAAGGCTTCGGCTAACGTGCTGGTGGCCGGAGACGGTGCCGACAACATGGCGAAACAGGCTGGCGGCTGGACGCTGAGCTGGCAGGGAACCGGCACCACGCGCGCCGATTTCCCCAATGCCCAGACCATCTGGGAAGGGATCGATGAAGCGGTCGAGGCCGCGGGCGGCAAGGCGACCTTGTCGGTGGACGGCAGCTATGCGCAAAAGCCCGATGTCGCGATCGTCGTCTTCGGCGAAGATCCCTATGCCGAATTTCAGGGCGACCGTCCCGATGTCGCCTTCGACGATGCTAAGAACCTCGCGCTCTTGCGCGCGCTCAAGGCCAAGGGCGTTCCCACGGTTGCCGTGTTTCTTTCCGGACGCGCGATGTGGGTCAATCCGTTTCTCAATGCCGCTGACGCGTTCGTCGCTGCCTGGCTGCCCGGTTCCGAAGGCGGCGGCGTAGCAGATGTCCTGTTCGGCAAGGCCGACTTCCACGGCAAGCTTCCCTACAGTTGGCCGAAGTCGAGCGACCAGACCGCGGTCAACTTCGGCGACAAGGACTACGATCCACTCTTTCCCTATGGTTTCGGGCTGACGTTCGCCGACAATGGCGCACTGCCGACGCTGTCCGAGCAGCGCGCAAGCGCGGCGGTTGCCGACCCGGGAATTCTCTTTGCCGCAGGCCGGCCGGGCAACGGCCGTAGACTGTTGCTGGGCGCACCGGGGTCACTGTCGACGAACCCGGGGCCCTCGCTGATCGAAGCGCGTGCGGTCGATCGCTCGGCACAAGAGGACTCGGTTCGACTGAGCTGGACCGGCGCGGGCAATGCCATGGCCGCTATCGTTCAGGACCAGCCGGTGGATCTGTCGCGCGAGGCGAATGGCGAACTCGCCCTCGAGCTGGAATTCAAGGTCAACTCCGCTCCGAGCGCCGATGTCAGCCTGCTGATGACCTGCGGGGACAAGTGCGTCGGAGGTTTCCCGATCCGCAACATGCTCGCGCAGGCTGCGGCCACGCAGAAGTGGACGCGCCTGGCGATCCCGCTGCGCTGCTTCGAGAAGGCCGGCGTCGACATGAGCCACGTGGACAGGCCGCTTTCGATCGCGACGGCCGGCCGTCTCGACCTGACGCTCTCCTCGGCGCGCATTCTCGCGCCGTCGGGCCCGCAACTTGCTTGTAAATGAAATCCAACAGGGAGGATGAAATGACTCGGCGTAATTTCCGGCGTACCGCGCTGCTTGCATTGCTATCGTCGGTGGCGGCCTTTCCGGCCCACGCGCAGGAGCGCGCGACCACAGACACGGTGAGCGACGACAGCGAAGCGATCATCGTTACGACAAACCGCCGCGCCGAGAATCTGCAGGACGTCTCGGGTGTCGTTCAGGCGCTCGGCTCCGAACAACTGCGCCAGGACGGCATTTCCGAACTGCGCCAGTTGCAGGTTGCGGTTCCGGGGCTCAGCATTGCCAATCAGGAAGGCAATATCGAGATCTTCATCCGCGGCGTCGGCTCGGCCAACAATACGGAACTGGGAGATCCGGGTGCAGCGCCGCACCTGAACGGAACGTACATTCCGCGGCCGCGCGGCCTGGGCCTGATGTTCTATGACCTTGACCGCGTCGAGGTGAACAAGGGCCCGCAGGGTACACTCTATGGCCGCAATGCGCTGGCCGGAACGCTCAACATCATCACCGCGAAGCCGCGCCTTGGCCAGTTCAGCGGTTATCTGCAGGCCGAAGCCGGCAACCGCTCTTCCAATGCCGCAGAAGGCGCGATCAACATTCCGGTGGGCGACACCTTCGCGCTGCGCGCGGCGGGCTATTACATCAACCGCGACTACGGCTTCAGGAACGCTTCCACCGGTGAGCCCGCGCGCGGTCTCAAGCCGGCCGGTCTCGAGGAAAACTACGCAGGCCGTCTGTCGATGCTTTGGGAGCCGACCGACAAGCTGAGCGTCTCGTTCGTCGGTGACTACGGCAAGGAAACCGGCACCGGCTATCCCGGCGCGAATATCTACAGCGCAGTCGTCGCAACCGGCCTGCGCCCGGAAGATCTGGACCTCAAGGACGTCGTCTATCGCGGTCTCCAGGGCGACATGACGAACGAGCTCTGGGGCGTCCAGGGCAAGATCAACTATGATTTCGGAACCTTCAGCGCCGAGCTGACAGGCAGCTATCGTTCGGTCGACTTCTACCAGGTCAACGCGTCGAGCGACGGCATCAATTATCCGGGCCGCGATCTCTCGGCGGTCCAGTACGACAATTTCTCCGGCAACTTCTGGCAGGCCAAGTCCAAGAGCCAGGTTTATGAAATGCGCCTCTTCGCCAATGACGACCAGCGCCTGCGCTGGAACGTCGGCGGGTTCTATTTCAAGGAAGACCAGGCCGTGGGCTATCTCGCGCTCTCGGATCGCGGCTACTGCTGCTATTCGGCGACCGAATTCGTGATGCCTGACGTGAACGGCGAAAGCTACGCCTTCTACGGTGACGGCACTTACGACGTGACCGATCGCCTGCGCGTCATCGGCGGCCTTCGCTACACCAAGGAGAAGAAGTCGCGCTATGGCATCGGCGGGAACTGGGCACTCACGCTCGGCGGTGAAGACTATACCTGCTGCTTTGCGACGCGTATCGGCACCGAGGGTTTCCGTCCGGCGCTGCTCGACCGGCCCAACTTCGACGTCAGCGGCATCACCTCGAACCAGGACATGGCGCAGTTCCTGATCGAAGGTACCATGACCCCTGGCCTGCGCGACACGCTGATTGCGCAGATCGGCGCCATTGCCGATGGCAGCAACCCGAACGGCACCTGCATCGATCGTCCCGACATCGACAATGGTTTCGTCGATTGCCCCACCAACAACCCTTCGGATCGCAATGGCGGCTTCAGCTATGCCAACCTGACAATTCCCGGCCAGCAGGTGGGTAGCTCGAAGTTCAACTTCGTCGACTGGCGCCTGGGCGTCGAATACGACCTCAGCGACGACAACATGGTCTATGCCAAGGTATCGACAGGTCACAAGTCGGGCGGCTTCAACGACAGCTTCAACGGGTCGCTCATCCCCGAGACCTACAGCCCCGAGAAACTGATCGTCTATGAAGTCGGCAGCCGCAACAGCTTCGATTTCCTGGGGCGCAGGGCAGTCTTCAACCTGACCGGCTTCTACTACGATTACTCGAACCAGGTGTTCCAGGACCTGACCTGCATCAACCTCGACACAAGCCAGACTCCCGCCGTCTGTAACGGGTACTCGCTGGTCAACCGCAACATCGGAGCTTCGCGCATCTACGGTGCGGAGGCCGAACTGCGCTTCAAACTGCCGGCTCACTTCGGTGTCGACGTGAACGCCGCCTATCTCAATACCAAGATCACCAAGGGCACGGTCGCGGACGTGCGCGCCAAGGACGACGAGGCGGGCGGCATCTCGCCGCTCATCAGCCTGGTGGGTAACCGCTTGCCCCTGGCATCGAAGATGAACGTCAGTGCGCGGCTGTCCCAGTGGTTCGACATCGGGTCGGCTCGCTTCGACTGGCAGGCCCTGGTCAACTACCGTTCGTCGTATTTCCTGAGCCAGTTCAACGAAAGCGACATCGTTTTCCTGGACGGGACCCGCCAGAATGCCTTCGAAGCCGGTTTCCCCGACCGTCAGAAGGGCTTTGCGACGGTGAACCTCGGAGCTGGCCTGACCATCGACAACCTGCGCCTCGAAGCTTGGGCAAGCAACCTCTTCGACAAGGAAGTGTCGCAGAAGTCGCTGGTCGGTTCGGCGCTCAACATCCGCTTCCTCAACGATGCGCGCAGTTATGGTCTGCGTGCGCGGATAGACTTCTAAGTGGGGCTCAAGCCGCCTGCAGCGCCGAAACGCGCTGCAGGCGGCTGCGTCCCAGGATAACAGGCCACGAATCAACTGACTGGCACACCTCGGTCAGGGGTGCCGCACGCCGCAATCGTGAGATGCGGCATTATTTCGGCGTTCGCGCAAGGCACGGTCACCGTCTTGCTTCTCTGGACCGCCTGGTCGCAGCCGAGCCGCTGTTTCGTCCGCCGCTGCGATCTCCCAACGACCGATTCCGCCGACGAACCGCCCGTGCCGGCAGGCCGACCTCCCGGCGACGTGCCTGACCGATGGCTCCACGCGCCGGCCAACTGTCACGCGAAATGTCGGGCGGATCGCTATCGAGGGCGCCGGCAAAGGGGGCGGGGGCAACTCGCGTGAACTAACGCGCCTTGCGTGGCTGGCAGCCGCAAACGATCTGTGGCTGGTCCCGTTTCCCAATCGTTTCAGCCGGTTCCTTGCAGCTGCGGACAGATGCGGGCCGTTGTCGACGCGCGGTCATCTCCACCTTGTTGCAATTGCCTCTCGCGGTTTAGCTGCTATGCGAAATTCCGTGTCGGATCTCCCTTCATACCGTTCCACCCTTGCGGCCATGGCGCTGGCGCTGCTGCTGGCGGGATGCACAGCGAACCCGGCCGAGCTGGGAGGATTGCAACCGGCTGCCGAGCCGGTCGAGGCGGGAAGTGAAGCCGCGGCGGCAGAGAGCGGGGAGTGGATGCCGCTGTGGTGGCAGACCGCAGGCGATCCGGTTCTGGCCGATCTTGTCGAAAGGGGCCTGAAGGCCAATCCATCCCTCGTCTGCGACAGCCTCAGCCTGCAGGCCAGGGAACTCCAGGCCGATGCGGCGGCAAGAAAGTTGGGATCGCGCATCCAGCGCCTGTTCAATGCCAGCGCGAGGAATGCCGACGAAGCGGCCAGCCAGGCCCGAGCCTATCGCCATGCCGATCGCCGGGCCCATGTCGCGGCCGACATCGCTGCCGCCTATTTCGAAGTGCGTCGGCTGCAGGAAACTTTCGGCCTGCGCGCAAAGATGCTCGAGCAGTTCAACGACAATGCGGAAATCGCCGGCTTTCGTCGCGAGGCGGGACTGGCGCCGGGCCTCGATTCGGGGTTGGCCGGTTCCTTGGTTTCGGTGACGCAAAGCGATCTCGATGCCTCCCGCGAGAAGCTCGAGGCCGCCAAGCGCGAATTGGCGCGGCTTACCGGCATGGAGCTCGAAGGGCTCGCGGCCACGCTCGGCGATGACGGGAAGGTTCCCGATATCGCCGCGAACGTTGCGGGGACGACGCGTCTTTCGGCGGCGCACCGGGCCGACCTGCTGGCACTGGAGAACAGCCTGATCGCGGACATGACGCGCCAGAAGGTCACGCAGGAGGATCTCGATGCCGTACTCTCCGGCGATACCGAGACGGCACCAGCGGATTCGCCCGCCGCCCTGGCGATCGCCAAGTATCGCGAGGCCCAGCGCGATGCCTTTGCCGAGATGACGCGCGACCGCGAGGCGGTTGCGGCAGCGGCCGTGCGACAGGCGAAGCTGGAGAACAGCGGGCGCGGCGCCCGTATGACGGCGAAGGATGCGCGCCTTGCCTATCGCTCGGGAACCGGGGACTTCTCGACGGTTTACGTGGCGGAGGCAGCGGCGCTCGCCGTCGAGGAAGCGAGGATCAGGGCGCGGGCGGATCTCGCCGCGGCTTCGATCCGCCTGTGGACGGCGCAGGGCCGCGGCTGGAGCGAGGCAGACCTTGCGGCCCCTGCTCCGGGTGTGGGCGTCTTGCCCGAGGTGACGGTCTGTGAGTGACAACGCGCATCATTCCCCGCTCGATATCTTCCTGGGCAAGACGCCGAAGCGCGCCCGGCGGCATCTGCTCAGCCTTTTCTTCCTGACGCTGGCGGCGATCGCCGTGGGCGTGCTGCTGGTGCGGTTCCTGACCGGGACGGACAGCCCCTATTATTCCGCACCGGTCGAGGTGGGGAACTTCGTTCCCCTGCTGGCTGAGCGCGGGACGATCCGGGGGCAGAAGAACATCACTATCAAGGCGCGGCTGGACGGCATCGTTGCGGCCGTGCCCGGACCCGTCAAGGGCAAGGTCAGTTTCGGGCAGGTTCTAGCGCGCATCGACGCCGATCCGGTCAGGCAGTCGCTGGAGATTGCCAGGGCCGACGTCGCTGCTGCGCAGGCCTCACTCGATGCGGCGCAGGTATCGGTGCGGGAAACCGCATCGCGGCTCGCCCGCTTCGAGAGTGTGTGGCGCCGGTCGAACAAACGCGTTCCCTCGCTCAACGAACTGGAAACGGCACGGGCCGACGCAAGCAGGGCGCGGCAGGAGGAGGCCGCCGCCCGTGCGCGGCTGGACGCGGCGCGCTTGCGGGTAAAGGAAGGCGCCGGCGAACTGAAGGCTGCGGTCGTGCGCGCGCCGATCGACGGTTGGGTGGTCGCCCGTTATGTCGAGCAGGGCCGCCGCGTGCGCGAAGGCGTGCCGCTGTTCGCGCTGAGCGCCGGTCTGGAGCAACTCTCGATCACGGTCCCGGTCGCCGGCAACGAAGTCGCGGAACTGCAGCCGGGAGCCAAGGCGAGCGTGCGGCTGGAAGATAACCCCGAGGAAGAGCTTTCCGCGAGACTGGAGCGGATCGAATCCGGTGCCGGTGGGCGCCGGGCGGTGTTCGTGATCGAACATTCCGCCCATCGGGTCACGCCCGGTTCGGCGGCATCGCTGGAAATCGAGCTTCCTGAGCGTAGCGACGTCTTGTTGGTGCCCAATTCCGCCCTCGAATTCGCACCCGAAGGCTCGGTTGGTCGCGATCGTGACCGCATCTATCTCCTGAGCGATGACGGCGAACCGCGCCGTGTCTACGTAACCAAAGGTGGCAGCGACGGCCGGCGCACGGAGATATTTGCAAAGGGTGTGGAGCCCGGCATGCAGGTCATCACCGGCTGGCGCGATGCGCCTGCGCAGGACGGCGAGCCGAAGTGACCGACCGATGCCGTCGCCACGGCGGCCCAATGCGAAACAAACGGTCGTCCCGCGCGTATTGCTGCCCGAGCTTGCGATAACAGCGAAGGTTGAGTGCCCTGTCTGACCAGTCCGGTGCCCAAGCACCTCATCATGTGCCCGCAGAAGGCCATTCGCTGACCCGTCGCGGCGCGTCCGGCCTGATCATGACTCTTCTTGGAATGGCCCTGCTGCCCGCGGGAGCGCTCGCGGCGCGCGGCAGGCTTGGTCCGGGGCGCCCTTTTTCGCACGAGGTGCTGGCTTCGCGCGCCCGTGGACTGGCGGCGCGGCCTTACGTCGCCCCGCCCGCCTCGCCAAATGCCGTTTCCGACTACGACGAGATGGTCAAGCTGACTTACGGCGAGGCGGAGGCTATCGCCGGGCATGTCCGCCTGTTCCCGGCCAGCAAGGCGATCGCGCCTCATGCCGTCACCATGCATATCCTCGAAGCGGGCATGGCGCGCGAGATCGTCGATACCTCGCGGCTGTTTCGCGGCGGAAAGGATGCCGATGCCTCGGGCTTCCGGGTGATGGATGCCGACGGTCGTTCCGACTGGATGGCCTATATCGGCGCATCCTATTTCCGTTCTTCGGGTTCGCGCGACCAGTATGGACTTTCCGCGCGCGGCATCGCCATCGACACGGGGTTGCCGACCGGAGAGGAGTTTCCCGCTTTCCGCGAGTTCTGGATCGAGCAGCTTGGCGAGACGCGGCTGCGGATTCATGCATTGCTGGATGGTCCGAGCCTTACGGGGGCGTATGTCTTCGATTGCATCAAGGGCGAACGGGGCGTCGTTCAGGACGTGACGGCCTCGCTGTTCTTCCGGCGCGACATCAGGCAACTGGGCATCGCCCCGGCCTCCAGCATGTTCTGGTACGACCAGTCCGGCCGGCGCGGCGACTGGCGGCCCGAGATCCACGATTCGGATGGGCTGGCGATCCAATCCGGCAATGGCGAGCGGGTCTGGCGGCCCTTGGAGAACCCGGAGGGGGCCAGGCTCAGCGCCTTTCGCGCTGACGACTGCCGGGGTTTCGGCCTGATCCAGCGCGACCAGAACTTCGACCATTACCAGGACGACGGTGTGTTCTACGACCGCCGCCCTTCGCTCTGGGTCGAGCCTCGGGGCGACTGGGGCGCCGGCGCGGTCATGCTCTACGAGATGCCGACCGACGGAGAGACGCTCGACAATATCGCGATGTTCTGGTGCGGAGACGAACCGGCGAAGGCGGGCGGCAGCCGCGATGTGGCCTATCGCCTGACCTGGACCTCGAACGATCCCAGCGCCGATGCTGCCGCGCGCTGCGTCGACCTGTTCGAAGGACCGGCGGGCATTCCCGGAGCTGCGGCTATCGAGGGCGGACGCAAGTTCGTGTTCGACTTTGTCGGGCCCGGTCTGGCCGGGCTGGATCGTTCCAGCGGCGTGGAAGCGGCGACCAACCTGCCTGCCGAGGCGCTGATTTCCGCGCATGCCTACCCCGTGGTCGGCCAGGAGAACCGCTGGCGGGCGATGCTGGACGTGCGCCCCGGCGCAACAGCCCAGAAGGAATTCCGGCTCTACCTCAAGCGCGGCGATGCCGCGCTCAGCGAGACTGTGATAAAGGTGCTGAAGTCATGACGTCATCCTTGCGCGAGCTTCCCGAGGAAGCGCCGCTGGAAATGCCGGTCCAGCGGCTGCACGGCAATCCTCCCGGCTCGATCGAGGTTGAAACCCGTCCGCATGGGCTGGTCGTCAAGCGTCTGCTCCTGATTGCACTGACCGGGGTCATCGGCCTCGCCGCATCGAGCGAACTGCGCTTCACCTTCTCGCGCGACGGTCTCGATCCGTTCGAGATCGTGTTGCTGCTGTTCTTCGTGCCGCTGTTCTGCTGGATCGCTTTCGGCTTCGTCAGCTCGGCATTCGGCTTTCTCAAGCTGATCAGCGGCGAGCATCCCGGCTTCACCGCGATCCCCAGCCCGGCATCCTCGCTTCGCCACCGCACCGCCGTGCTCATGCCGGTCTACAACGAAAGCGTCGAGGCGACGTTCGGCCGGGTACGGGCCATGGCCCAGTCGATTCACGAGGTCGGCGGGGGCGAGTGGATCGACTTCTTCGTGCTCAGCGATTCGAACGAGCTGCACGGCAAGCGCGAGCTGGCCGTGTGGCGCGAAGTGGCGGCCGAGGCGCAGATCAAGGTCTATTACCGCAGGCGCGAGAAGAACATCGCGCGCAAGCCGGGCAATATCGCCGAATGGGTCCAGCGCTTCGGCGCGGCCTATGAGAACATGCTCATCCTCGACGCGGATTCGCTGATGAGCGGCGATGCCATCGTCGGCATGGCCGCGATCATGGAGGAACGGCCATCGATCGGCCTGCTCCAGACCGTACCGATGATCATCAATGCCCGAACCCTGTTCCAGCGCTGGATGCAGTTCGCCAGCGAGGCCTATGGTCCGATTTCGTCGGCCGGCCTGCTCTGGTGGTCGGGATCGGAGGCGAACTTCTGGGGCCACAACGCCATCGTTCGCACCCGCGCCTTTGCCGAGAGTTGCGGCTTGCCTGAGTTGCCCGGCAAGCCTCCCTTCGGCGGTCACATCCTCAGCCACGACATGGTGGAATCGGCGCTGTTGCGGCGGCGCGGGTGGGCCGTGCACATGGTCATGATCGGCGGCAGCTACGAGGAATTCCCGCCGACCGTTGTCGACCATGCCATTCGCGACCGGCGCTGGATGCAGGGCAACCTGCAGCACCTGCGCCTGCTCGACGCCTCGGGCCTCAACTGGGCGAGCCGCCTCCACCTGCTGATCGGCGCTTCGGCCTATCTTACCTCGCCCGGCTGGTTCCTGCTGATTCTTACCGCCATCGCCCAGGCGGCCTCGCGCGGGACCGACGGCTTTGTCGGCGCCGCTCCGCCCAGCGTGCTGTGGCTCACGGTGCTGCTGCTGTTCGGGCCAAAGCTGATGGGCACGATCTGGATGCTGTCCGATGCCGGGCGGCGCAAGGCATTCGGCGGTGTCGGCGGAATCCTCAAGTCCGTGGCGCTTGAAGTTCCGCTGGCGATCCTGATGGCGCCGGTGACGATGGTGACGCAGACCAAGGCGGTTCTCGGCCTCCTGCTCGGCATTCCTTCGGGCTGGACCACCCAGGCCCGCGAGGCACGCCGCATCCCGGTGCGCGAGGTGATCCTCGACTTGCGCGAGCATATCGGCCTCGGCCTGCTTTTCGCTGCAACCGCGCTTATCGATCCGGTGACGGCGCTGTGGCTCTCGCCGCTGACTCTCGGTCTGCTGGCCTCACCCTGGCTCGTCAGCCTCACCTCCAGCGAGCGGCTCGGCACGCAGGCGCTGGACCGCGGCTACTTCCGCGTGCCGGAGTGCGAAATCGCGCTGCCCGAGGAGCAGGCGCCGGACGATCCGGCCGATGCACCCGGCGCGGACAGGCCCGGGATCGGCTTGGGCCACCCCTGACCGTTGCAACTGCGGGCAAGTCTGCACATCTAGGCAGGGCAAGGCCCCCTGCGTTCTGCGCGGGGCCGATCCCGCCACACCTGTTCGCCGAAACGGCGAAGGAGCCCAATGCAATGTCCGATCCTGCCAATCCCCTGCTGCCCACCGCCGAACTGCCGCGCTTCTCGCAAGTTCGCCCAGAGCAGGTCGGCCCGGCGGTAGAGCAGGCGATCGCCGATCACACGGCGGCAATGGCAGCGATCAAGGCCGAACCTTCGCCCGATTTCCAGAACGTGTTCATGGCGCGCGAACTGGCCGATGCCGCGCTCGACCATGTCTGGGGCATCGTATCCCATCTCAAGATGGTGGCCGAGACGCCCGAACTGCGCGAAGCCCATGCCAAGGCGGAGCCGGTCGTTGTCAGCTATGCCATGGCCCTGGGTCAGGATGCGGATCTCTACCGTGCGATTGCCACCCCTTCGGTACGCGAATCCGCGCCTGACGATGCCGGTTGCCGCGCCGTCGACATAGCCCTGCGCAAGTTCGAGCTGGCCGGCGTCGCGCTGGAAGGCGAGGCCCGCCAGCGCTTCGCCGAGATCGGTGTCGAGCAGAGCCGCCTGTCCAGCGCCTTTCGCGACGCGGTGATGGACGCAACCCGCAGCTGGACCCGCGAACTGAGCGAAGCCGAACTGACAGGTCTGCCCGAAGTCGAGCGTTCGATCCTTGCCGGTGCCGCGGCGGCGCAGGGCAAGAGCGGCTGGCTTGTCACGCTGGATGCGCCCGCCGTCCTTGCCATCCTGACCCACGCCGATGACCGCGCCTTGCGCGCAGAGGTCTATCGGGCCTTCAACACCCGCGCTTCCGACCAGGGGCCTGACGCCGGCAAGTTCGACAACAGCGAAACCATGCTGAAGCTGCTTGAACTGCGGCAGGAGCAAGCGAAACTGCTGGGCTTTCCCGACTACGTCGCCTGTTCGCTGGCCCTCAAGATGGCCGAGAGCGCGCAGGAGGTGGAGGATTTCCTCACCGGCCTCGCCGATCGCTGCAAGCCCAATGGTGCGCAGGAGCTGTCCGAACTCGCCGCGTTCGCCAAGGAGCTCGGGATCGAAGACCTCCAGCCCTGGGACGTGGGCTGGGCGAGCGAGAAACTGCGCAAGGCGCGCCACGATCTCGACGAAGGGGAGATCCGGCGCTTCTTTCCTCTCGACCGTGTGGTCGACGGCCTGCTCGAACTCGTCGCCGAGACGTTCGGAATCGAGGGCCGCGTCGTCTCGGGCGTCGACAGCTGGCACGAAAGCGTCGAGTACCTCGAGTTCACCGACAAGGGCGTGCCGGTCGCGGGTCTCTACTGCGATTACTTCGCGCGGCCCGGCAAGAGCGGCGGCGCGTGGATGAATGGCTTCCGGCCGCTGCTGCGCCGTGCGGGGGAACGGCAGAACCCCATTGCCTTCCTCACCTGCAATTTCGCCGCGGCGGAAAAGGGCAAGCCCTCGCTGCTGACGCATAGCGATGTCGTCACCCTGTTTCACGAGATGGGGCACGTCCTGCATCACCTGCTCAACGAGATCGACGTGCCCTCGCTCGGCGGCGTCGCTGGCGTCGAATGGGATGCGGTCGAACTGCCGAGCCAGCTCATGGAGAACTTTGCGTGGGAGCCGGCGGTGCTGCGCCGCATCTCGCGCCATGTCGATACCGGTGCGCCGCTGGGCGATGCCCTTATCGATCGCATGCTGGGTGCCCGCCAGTTCCAGAGCGCGCTCAAGCTCGCCCGCCAACTGGAGTTCGCGCTGTTCGACCTGTGGATGCATCGCGAGACGAAGCCGGCAGCGGATACCGTGGCGCGTTCGCTCGAAGCGGCCCGCGCGCGTGCAGCCCTCGTGATACCGCCGGAATGGCACCGTTTCGGCCATGCCTTTCAGCACGTTTTCGCCGGCGGCTATGCCTCCGGCTACTACAGCTACCTGTGGGCGGAACTGCTTTCGGCCGATGCCTACGAGCAGTTCACCGAGATCGGGAAGCCTGCCGAGGCCGGGGCGCAGTTCCGCCGCGAAGTCCTCGCCACCGGGGGCAGCCGCCCCGCGCTGGAGAACTTCGAGGCCTTTCGCGGCCGCGCGCCCACGCCCGATGCGCTTCTGCGCCAGAAGGGCCTGCTCGCGGCCTGAGCAAAAAAGAGGGAGGAGGCGCGTGCTGCGCCCCCTCCCGGCATTGTCCGCATACCGCAAGGGCCTGCAGTCTTGAGGGTACCTGTCAGAGCGCGATCACGCCGCCGTCGTCCTTGGTGATGGCGATCACGGCCGAACGCGGGCGCACCGTGGCCGCTGCCGAACCGGCCTGGCTGTCGGGCCAGTGGCTGGTCGGAGCAGCCGGAGTGCCGTCTTCGCCCGGGTGCTGGATGCCGACGAAGAGCGTGCGGCCGTCCGGGGTCATGTCGATGCCGGTGATCTCGCATTCGACCGGGCCGGTCAGGAAGCGGCGCAGGTTCGCGGCGCTTGCCGCCGCGCCAACGACAGTGGCCTGCTGCGCGGTCGAGCCGTCCGAGGCCTTGTTGGTGATCGTCTTCGCGACGCCGTCCCCGACCGTGCCCGGCATCGCGGCCAGCAGCATGCAGTTGGTGCGGTCGGTCATTGCGCCGTCGTCGGTCTCGATCCACAGGAGCGGATTGACTTGGCCTGCCGGATTGGTCTTGCGCGAGAAGTAGAGGCCGTCCGGGCTCGAGAAGTCGTTGTCGTTGGTCAGGCCCGAGATGTTGACGTTGGTCGGATCGGCGTCGGTTGAATCCGCGCCGAAGAGATAGATGTCCCAGGCGAAGGTCGTGGCCGCCGTGGTGTCGCCGTCCTCGCGCAGGCGAATGATGTGGCCGTTGGGGTTGCCGTAGCTGACCGAGCCCGAAAGTTTCGGATCGCCGTAGTGGCGCGGGTTGGCCGCATCGGTGCCGTTGAGCGGACGGTTCGAGGCGTTGTTGTTGGTGAGGGTGAGATAGATCTCGCCGGTCATCGGATTGCCGGCGGTCCATTCCGGACGGTCCATCGGCGTGGCGCCCAGTGCGTCCGCGGCGAGGCGGGTGTTGATCAGGATGTCGGCCTGGTCGGCGAAGACGTACTCGGGCGCCGAACCCGTGGCGGGACGGTTGGGTACCTGGCCGAAGACTAGCGGCAGCCATTCACCGGTGCCGTCGGCATCGAAGCGCGCAACATAGAGCGTGCCGTTGTCGAGATACTTGTCGCCTACGGCGAGACGGTCGCTGGCATTGCCGTCGGCCGCATCCCAGCTGGCGTTCGATAAGTACTTGTAGAGGTACTCACGGCGGGAATCGTCGCCCATGTAGACGCCGACAGGCTGACCTGTGGCGATCTGCACGAAGGCGCCTTCATGGCCGAAGCGGCCCAGCGCCGTCCGCTTGCGCGGCGTCGATGCCGGATCGTAGGGATCGATTTCGACGACCCAGCCATACTGGTTCGGCTCATTGCGATAGTCCTGTGCAGCGCTCGCGCCCAGGATCGTCGCGTTCCACTTGGCGAACATGTCGTCGCTCGGCGTTGCCTTCGACCACGAGAAGTTGCCGCTGGTGCTGGTCACGCCATAGCGGGAAAGGGCCGTCAGCTCGCGGGGCGTGCGTGCGGTGGCGTCACTGGCGTCGCGGCGGAAGTAGAAGGCCCAGTTCTCTTCGCAGGTGAGGTTGGTCGCCCAACCGCTGATGCCGTTGGCGCAGTTGTTGATCGTGCCGCGACCGGCCGTGCCCTCGGACGAGTACTTGGTGACCAGCATCGCCGAACCTGCGGCGGGCCCATGCAGGCTCATCGGCGTGTTGGGCGTGATGCGGCGGTTGAAGCTGCTGTCCTGCACGTAGCTCCAGGTCCGGTCGCCCGCGTCCTTGTACTCGGAAACGCTGACGCCGTGTGCTTCGATTTCCTTCTTCGCCTCCGCAGCCGGACGCGATCCGTCGCCATTGGTCGTCGGACCGTTGGGGTGCAGGTACTGCACGTTCAGGTTTTCGTGGTTCTGGACCATGAGGCCACGCGTCGAGCTGGTATCGTCGCGCGATCCGGCTGCGTTGAGGCCGAAGAAGTGCAGTGCGTCGCCGTGATCGCCGATGCGCTGGGCGAAATTGTCGTCCGATCCGTCGTTGGCATAAGCCGAAACGCCGGCGGCCAGAGGATCGCCAAGGCGCGTCATCACCGTGACCGAGTAACCTTCCGGCACTGTCACGATGTCGTTGAGGTTCTTGGCAACGGCGGCAAAGCCGAGCACGGCCGGAGACACGCGGACCGTGGTCGATGCCGTCTTGCTGACGCCGAAGAGATTGGTCGCCTGATAAGTGAAGACGAAATCGGTCGCGGCTTCCACGGCGGGGGCGATGAACGTCACTTCGTCCCCGCTTCCCATGATCTCGACGCTCGGGCCGCTGCTCTGGGACCAGCCTGAGGACTTCAGACCTTTGATACCGGTGGCGCTGCCGGTCAGTGTCACAATGCGTCCGGCGCTTGTCGCGGCATTGTCGCCGGCGCTGACCACCGGGCCCTCGCCGTTGCTGTCATCCGAGTTGCACGCTGCAAGCATGGCGGTGCCGAACAGGGCCAGGCTCGACGCCTTGGCGCCGCCGAAAATGGTCTGGCGACGCGAAAAGCGCTCGTTTGCCAGACTTTCCAGCGACGGGGTGCGGCTGTCGTTGGTATCGACATCGCCATCCGAATAGGGGGAGGGAGGAAGCAGGTCGGTCATGGTTGCCCCGATGTAGTTGATCGAAGCCGGTTTCCTATGTTCCGATTGTGACATCCCGGGGCCAGTTCCGCGACCGCCAGGCGACGGCACGATGACATTTTTGGGAAAGGGTAAGCCTTCGCCTGCAGGTAAGGTCCGGTACGCAGCCCTTGAATCGCCTTCGGAAGGTCCCATCTTGTTGAAGGGCCTGTTGAAGGCTCGGTCTTTTCGGCCACATCCACGCTTCATGAAACTTTTTTGAAAA